>JBIOTM010000065.1:0-19448 GCA_044865955.1 Actinomycetota bacterium
CTGGCCCACAGCCGGGAGCGGCCGGCGCGCCCGGTGGAGTCCGAGCCGGCCTGGCAGGGCGCTAGCAGGTAAGGTGCAGGGCCGCGGCGGTCCTGGCCGGATCAGCTTCGGCGAAGATCCGGACGGCGTCTTCCGTGCGGGCCACCTCCACCCGGATCCCCCGCGCGCGCAGAGCCTCCAGGGCTTCCGGATCCGGACGCATCTGCCCCGAGGCCCCGGTGCCCACGATCAGCCGCTCGGGGAGCTCGTCGAGCACCTCATGGAGATCCTCGAGCGCCAGCGCGTGCCCGTGCCGGCGCCACCAATGCCGGACCACCCGCGCGGGCAAGACGATGAGGTCGCGCGTCTCCTCCTGCCCGTCAACCACGACGTGACCGAACCGATAGTCGCGCACCCTCGCCACGTGGTCGGGATGTCCGGTCGGTGCTCGGTTCGTCACCCGGCCTCCTCCTCTAGAGCGTCGGTCAGCCGCGTTGCCGTGGCCGGACGCGCGTCCGCAGGATGTCGCGCAGGCTGACGATCCCCACGAGCGAGGTGCCGTCGACGACGGGGAGGTGCCTGAAGCCGTGCCCCATCATGATCTCGGCAGCCTCGTTCGAGTCCATCGCGGGCGGCGCGGTCACCGGATCGTTGGTCATCCAGTCGGCGATCGGAGAGGAGTTGAGGTCGGCCTTGGACGCGGCCGCCCGGAGCACGTCGCGCTCGGTGAAGATGCCCATCAGCACGGAGCCTTCGGTGACGCATGCCGAGCCCACGCGGCCCTTGAGCATCGCACCGGCGACGTCGGCGACCGATCCGTCCCGCGCCACGGTGAACACGTCGCGCGTCATGATCTCCTCGAGCGTCGGCATCGCGATCTCCCTCCGAGAGGCCGGGTCAGCCGCCCTCGCCGCCGACCTCGTGGAACTCCGACTCGTCGAGCGGCGTGGCCGCGTCGACGAGATCCTCGTTGAGCCTCCGCCACAAGGCGCCGCCCCACGAGCTGATGTGCGGCCATCGCTGCCAGAAGACCTGGAGCGTGGCGTCGTCGAACGCGTGAGCGGCATCGTCGGGCGTCAGGTCCTCCGCGACACGCTCGTACTCTTCCATGGCCTTCAGCAGCCGGTCGGAGGCGTCATCCACGGGATCTCCCTTCGTCCGCGCAGAGTCTAGTCCGGCGAGACGACGCCCTCTGGTCAGCCACGGGCCAGCGCCACCGCCCGCTCCACCAGCCGAGCCAGGGGCGCAGGGACCTCCCCGGGCTCCAGCGAGGCGAAGCTCTTCCACGCGCGGGCGGGCTTGTGACGATGCCCCCGCAGGCCAGCGACGCCTTCGAAGTCGGGCGCCAGCTCGACCCGGCGATCCTCGCCGGCAACCTCCCCGATCAGCCGGTTCAGCTGCCGCTCGGCCTCGCTGGGCTCCCCACCGGGGGGCGCATCCCGATCGTGCACGGCGAGGAACGGGATGCCCACCGCCGTGCTGATCCGCGCGATGAGGAGCACGTTCGCCTTGCCCCCGCACTCCACGATCGAGATCCGCTCCCTGTCGGGGTCGTAGCCCATCGCCTCGAACACGAACGGCAACGCGAGCTGCTCGGTGAGCCCTTCGACGAGGACCGCCGCCCGCGCGAGGAAGAGCTCGCTCCGGGCCGCATCGAATTCCGATGCGGCCCGGAACTCCTCGTCCGCGGGGAGCGGGTCGGGCTGGAGGAGCCGCGTGCCGGCCGCCGGTCGGCGTTCGGTGAACACCAGCTCGTCGAGGCGGGCCACGTTCAGGAACGCGGGGGAGTGGGTCGAGTAGAGGATCTGGTTGCCCTGCGCGGCCAGCTGGCGGAGGAGGCGGTAGAGGTAGCGCTGCGTCTGCGGCGGGAGGAACAGCTCGGGCTCCTCGATCAGGAACACGAGCCCTTCGATCCCGGCGCGACGGCACGACTCGATGCCCCCGACGAGCCCTCGGGCGGATGCCGTCGAACCGCCCGCGGGATCCTCTCGCCCGTCCCCCGGCGCCGGGCGGGGGATCGCCTCGCCGAGGATGGCCTCCGCCCTGCGTGCCTCGGGGGGGCGATGGACGGACGGCGCCACGACCCTGCCGCTCCGCAGGCTGGCGGGGAGGAGCAGCACCGGCGGACGATCGCCGACGGGCGAGGACACGCGTCCCGGCGGCGTCCCCTCCACCGTGAGCGGAGAGCCGTCGGCGAGCTGGCCGCTGATGGTGATGCCGCCCTCGGTCCCGGACGCCGCGTCGCTCGGCAGCAACGGGGCGGCCTCCGGATCGAGGAGGGCCCTGACGGCGGCGAGGAGGTTCGACTTCCCCGTACCGGCCTCTCCGATCAACGCCGAGAGCTCTCCCGGCAGGAACTCCGCCTCCAGGATCGTCCGGAAGCCGCGAACGGACACCTTCGTCAGACCGAACGTGGGACCCCCCGGGAGATCGGCGATCCGGAGCTCACTCCACGATCAGGGGGCCCGACATGTCCCTCGGATGGATGTCGCACTGGAAGAGGTACTGGCCGGGCTCGAGGGCCGGGACCGCGTAGCGCAGGGTCTCGTGCGGGCACGAGAGGTCTCCCGTGAAGCGGCCGGAGAAATCGAGCGTGTAGACAGAGAGGTTGTGCTGCACGCTGTCCAGGTTCCGGAACGTGACCGTGACCGGCTCCCCCGCGGGAACGACCAGGCACTCCACGTTGAAGTGGAAGTTCTTCGCCACGACCTCGATCTTCGTTCGCGCGGGCGCGTCACAGGTGGCGGGGGGACTCGGTGAGGGTGTGGGGGTCACCGTGGGGCTCCCGCTCGTGGACGCCGCCGCGGCGCCCCCTCCCTCGGCGCACGACGCGAGGGCGAGCACCAGCGCCGCGCCCAACCAGGGGCGGTGCAGCCGAGGACCTCCCTTCTCCACTGCCGAACCTTATGCCGAACCGGGCGGGAGCGATCTACGGCTGTCCGGCGCTCCGGTCCGCCGGGTCCTCCCGGGCATCACTCGACGCCGAGAGATGGAACGGCACGCTGGTGACGACGACGTTCGGCTCGAACAGGAGCAACCGCTTGAAGAACAGGCTGGTCTGGTTGTGGAGCAGGTGCTCCCACCACCGGGCGACGACGAGCTCGGGCAGGACCACCGTGACGATCGTGTCCCGGCGTGACGTGTGCCTCCGCACCTCCTCGAGCATGGGATCGGAGAGATCCCGGAATGGAGCATCCACGATCGAGAGAGGGATCCCCATCCCCCAGTCCATCCAGCCCTCCGCGAGCGTCTCTTCCTCCCCCCGCTCCGCGGAGAAGAAGAGCGCCTCGATCTCGGCGGACTCGAGCGACGTCGCGTAGGAGACGGCCCGGGCGGTCGCGGCATGCACCGCCGAGACGGGGATCAGGACCATGTGATGGGTCGGTTCCAGCGGCCGCTCGTCCGCCGCCGAGGCGGCGCGTTCGTCGGGCAGGAGCGGCACGTCGGTGACGACGACCCCGGCCTCGAACAGCAGCGAGGCCTTCAGCCAGAACCGCGAGCGACGCACGAGGTACCAGAGCAACGACCGGTCGGGCAGCTCCTCGGGGATGACCACCGTGACGAAGCCGCCGTCGGCCGCGACCCGGACGGATCGGAGGTGAGCGCGGAGGCTCCGCACGAAGCGACCTTCCTCGATCGAGAGCTGCTCGAGGGGGCCCATACGGGGAGCGAACGAGGGCCACCGTTCCGCGGCCGGCTCGTGATCGTCCGGATCGCCGACGTACAGCGATCGGATCCGCGCCGGACGGACGGCCCGGAGGTAGCCGACCGCCTTCGCGGTTGCTCGGCCGAGGCTGGGAACGAGGAGGACGAACGTGTTGGACGCCCCGCGGACCGGCGGCTCTCGGGTGACTCGAAGCACGCGCCCCATCGCCTCGTAGTGCCGGTGCACGGAGGCGAAGAACAGGATGATGACGGGCATCGCGGCGATCACGATCCACGCGCCGTGGGTGAACTTCGTGATGGCGACGATCACGAGGACCACCCCGGTGGCCGCGGCGCCGACGGCGTTGATCGTCATCTTCCGTCGCCACCTCTCCTCCCGGAGACGGAGCCATCGGCGGACCATCCCGGCTTGCGACAGCGTGAACGCCGTGAACACCCCCACGACGTAGAGCTGGATCAGTCGCGTCAGCTCGGCGTCGAACGCGTAGATCAGCGCGCTCGCCAACACGGTGAGGATCACGATCCCGTTCGAGAAGACCAGTCGGTCACCTCGGTTCTTGAACTGCGAGGGGAGGAACCCGTCCCGGGCGAGGATCGCCGAGAGCCGCGGGAAGTCCTGGAACGACGTGTTGGCGGCCAGGATCAGGATCCCCGCGGTGAGGGTCTGGAGCACGTAATAGGGCGGCGTGCGCCCGAAGACGGTCTCCCCGATCTGCGACAGCACCGACCGCGTCGCGGCGATCTCGTCGTTCACCCGCACGTGCAGGAGCACCGAGAGGAGCGTGATCCCGATGAACATGGTGACGGTGAGGAAGCCCATCAGCGTGAGCGTGGCGGCGGCGTTCTTCGCTTGGGGGCGGCGGAACGCCTGCACGCCGTTCGAGATCGCCTCCACCCCGGTGAGCGCCGTCGCCCCCGACGAGAACGCACGGAGGACCAAGAAGAGACCGAGGGTCGCGGTCTCGTCGAGCGGCAGATGGGCGGTCGACGCCTCGCGGCAGCCCGCGAGGCATTGCAGGAACCCCGTGGCGAGCATCAGGTAGACCATCGCGACGAACCCGTACGTCGGCACCGCGAAGAGGATGCCGGCCTCCTTCACACCGCGGAGGTTCGCCAGCGTCAGCAGGACGACGAACCCGATCGAGAGCGCCACGCGGTGCGCCGCGACGCCCGGAGCCGCGGACGTGATCGCCAACGTGCCTGCGACCACGGAGACCGACACGGTGAGGACGTAGTCCGTGAGGAGCGCCGCGGCGGCGATGAGCCCCGGCAGGGTCCCGAGGTTCTCGTGCGCCACGATGTAGGACCCACCGCCGTGCGGGTACGCCCTGACGGTCTGGCGGTAGCTGACGATCACCATGATCAACACCGCGGCGATCGCGATCGCGATCGGGATGCGGAAGACGAGGGCGCCCGCGCCCGCCGTCACCAGCACGAGCATCATCTCCTCCGTCGCGTACGCGTTGGAGGAAAGGGGATCCGAGGAGAACACGGGGAGAGCGAGGAACTTCGGGAGGAGCTGATGCTCCGCCTTATGGCTGGCGAGGGCGCGGCCGACAAGGACCCGCTTCAGCGCGGCGTTCGCCATGACCCCCGCCGCTCGCGCCGCCCGTCCGGCCGGGCGATCCCCTGGGGCGACCGGGCCGCCCCGGGACGAACGGTCCCGTCGGGCTCGTCGTCGCCGTCTCCCGCCGCATCGCGTTCCATGCGGCTCACGAGCTGTTCCGCGAGTCGCGCCTTCCGAGACGCCTCGGCCCACTCGCGGTAGGCCAACCGGGAACGGACGATCGGTCCCGCGAGGAACCCGATGCAGGCCCCGACGAGCAACCCGACGACGAGGTCACCGGAGATCGCCGTCCGAGCCGCCACGAGCGCCGCTTCGACGTGCATGCCTGGCAGGGTCGTTCACAGGCCGTAGCGGTGAGATAAGGAGCACGCTCGCCGTCGTAAGGGTTCCGTAAGGGTTCGGATCGCCGAGCACCGCTGTACCCTCCGAAGCAGAGACTCTGGATGATGTTCCGGCTCGATCCGCACCGATGGCGCTCGGGTTCGCGGGCGGCGGCGAGCGCGGTCGTCCCGCCCGGGATCGTGACGCTCGGGGCGGTCCTCCCCGTCGACGTGTCGCCCACGACCGCCGCGCTCGGCTACGTGCTGGCGGTGGTGATCTCCGCCGCCGCCGGCGGCCTGTGGCCCGGCCTCGCCGCGGCCGTCCTGTCGTTCCTCGCGCTGAACTTCTTCTTCACTCCGCCGCTCCACACCTTCGTCGTCGGCGAGACCGAGGACCTCGTCGCGCTCGCGGTGTTCCTCGCGGTCTCGGCGACCGTCGGCACGATGCTCTCCCGCGTCCTGGACCAGCGTGCCCGCGCCGAGCAACGTGAACGGGAGGCGCGCCTCCTGCAGCATCTCGGGACCCGCCTGATGTCGGGCGTGCCGTCCGAGGAGGTGCTCCGGAGCCTCGCCCGTTCGGTGACCGATCTCTTCGGGCTGGCGCGATGCGAGATCACCAGCAAGCTCGCGGTCGGCCCGATCGTCGTGGAGGGTCGGGGGGAGCACCGGCACGAGGGCCGACCGGAGATCATCCCGATCACCGTGCGGGACCAGGAACTGGGCCAGATCGTGGCGGTCCCCGACGGTGACCACCCGAACCTGGGTCCGGATGAGCGGAGCGTGATCCAGACCCTGGCGGCCCAGATCGCACTGGCCATCGAGGGCATGCGCCTGGGCTCCGAGGCGCAGGAGGCCCGCATGGAGGCGGAGACGAACCGCCTGCAGGCGGCGCTGTTCTCCTCCGTCACCCACGACCTCCGCACCCCGCTCGCCTCCATCACGGCTTCCGTCACCGGTCTCCTGGACGATGAGTCACCGTTGGCGATCCAGGATCGCCGGGAGCTGTTGGACACGATCCATCAGGAGGCGGGGCGGCTGAACCGGGTCGTCGGGAACCTGCTCGACCTGTCACGGATGCGGGCGGGCGCGGTGACACCCTCGAAGATGCCGGTGGCCGTCGACGAGGTGATCGAGGGGGTGGTGGCTCGGTCGGAACCCCTGTTGAAGGACCACGACATCCGGCTGCTCCTCCGGGAGAACCTGCCCGACGTCCCCCTGGACGTGGTGCAGATCGATCAAGCGCTGACGAACGTCCTCGAGAACGCGGCCCGATTCACGCCGCGCGGCAAGCAGATCGCCGTGACGGCGGCCCGCTGGAGGGACGGCGCGCAGGTGCGGATCGCGGATCAGGGCCCGGGCATCCCGAGGGAGGACAGGCAACGGGTGTTCGAGCCGTTCGTCAGGGGTGAGCACAGCACGGGCGCGGGCCTGGGCCTGGCCATCGCGAAGGCCATCATCGAGGCTCACGGCGGCACGATCCGGATCGTCGACGCACCGGGCGGCGGCACCGCCGTCGTCATCGAGCTGACGGGGGGTCGCTGATGGGGGAGGGACGCGTCCTCGTCGTGGACGACGACCCGCAGATCCTCCGGGCCGTCCGGACGAGTCTCCAGGGACACGCGTACGACGTGCTGACCGCGGGGAACGGTGAGACGGCGCTGGATCTCCTGCCGGACGCGGACGTGGATCTGATCGTGCTGGACCTGGGTCTGCCGGGTATCGGCGGGCAGGACGTCATCGAACGGGTTCGAGCGTGGTCGGAGGTGCCCATCATCGTCCTGTCCGTCCGGGAGGGCCAGGACGACAAGGTCGCCGCGTTCGAGGCGGGGGCCGACGACTACGTGACGAAGCCGTTCGGGATGCCGGAGCTCCTCGCCAGGATGCGTGCGGTACGGCGCCGGACGGAGGTGGACCACCGGCCGTCCGTCGTGCGGTTCGCCGAGCTGGAGGTCGACCTGGGCCGTCAGCGGGTCCGGCTCCGGGACGGCGTCGTCCACATGACACCCACCGAGTACCGGCTCCTCGAGACCTTCGTGACGCACCCGGGGAAGCTCTTGACCCACCGCTGGCTGCTGCAGAAGGTGTGGGGACCGGGCTACGCCACGGAGAGCCACTACCTCCGCGTGTTCATCAGGCAGCTCCGCGCCAAGCTCGCCGACGACCCGGCCAAGCCGCGCTTCATCGTGACCGAGGCGGGTCTGGGGTACCGATGGAAGCCTGATCCCGACCAGGCGTAGGCGCATCGACGTCCCCACCTCTCTGAACGTGGAGCGCCGGGCGCTACACTTCCCGGCGTGAGCTAGCGGGATCCCTTCGGTTCCACCTCGGGCGCCACGCGCCCGAGCGTTCGGTGTCCCGATCCCGGAGGTCCCGATGACCGCTCAGACCGAACCCCGATCCCCGCGCCGCCGCGGAGCCGTGCCCGCCCTCGAGGCGACCGGGCTACGCGTCGAGGCCGGCGGCCGAACCGTGGTCGCGGGCCTGGAGCTCCGCCTCGGGCCCGGCGACACCGTCGGCATGGTGGGCCGGAACGGCGCGGGGAAGACGAGCACGCTGCGGGTGCTGGCGGGGGAGCTGCCTCCCGCCGGCGGCTCGGTGACGCGGCGCGGGGCCGTCGGGTACCTGCGACAGGATCCTCGCCAGCACGGGTCGGATGACGGCGCCGACGGGATCGGCTACATCCTCTCCGCGCGCGGGCTCGTCGAGCTCCGGAAGGGGATGGAGGACGCGCGCATCGGGATGGAGGCACGCCCGTCAGAGCGCGCCGTCGATCGCTTCGCGAGGCTCCACGACGAGTACGAACGCCTCGACGGGTATCGAGCCGAGGCGGACGCCCGCGGCATCGTCGACGGCCTCGGGCTGGCGTCCGATCGCCTGAGCCTGCCGGTCGTGGCCCTGTCCGGGGGCGAGCGTCGCCGTCTCGAGCTCGCTCGGATCCTGTTCGGCGGAGCCGACCTCCTCCTGCTCGACGAGCCCACCAACCACCTCGATGCCGACGCGAAGGCCTGGCTGATGCGCTTCCTGGCCGGATACCGCGGCGCCCTCCTGGTCGTGAGCCACGACATCGAGCTCCTCGACGCCTCCATCACCCGGGTCCTCCACCTCGATCGGAACGGCGTCGTGGAGTACCGGGGGACGTACTCGCGGTACCGGGAGGCTCGCGCCCGGGACGAGGCACGACTCTCGGCGCTCGCGTCCCGTCAGGAGGCGGAGATCCGACGGCTGAAGACGCTCGCCGATTCGATGCGGGGGCAGACCGAGAAGCGCGCGAGGAAGGCCAAGACGCTGGATACGCGAGTCGCACGGCTCCGGGCGCGCAGGGTCACGGCGCCCTCGAGGGAGCGAGGGGTCAGGTTCCGGTTCCCAGACCCACCGCACTCCGGTCGGACGGCGCTGGTCGTTGAGTCGCTGACGAAGGGCTACGGCGGGCCGCCGGTCTTCGAGGACGTCTCGTTCGACCTGGAGCGGGGAGAGCGGATGCTCGTCATGGGCCTCAACGGCGCCGGCAAGACGAGCCTGCTCCGGGTCGTGGCGGGCGAGTCCCACCCCGACGCCGGGTCGTTCCGGCTCGGTCACGGGACGAAGCTGGGCTACTACGCGCAGGAGCACGAGGGCATCCGTGACGGCACCTCGGTGCTCGCCCACATGCATCGGTCCTCGCGAGCGGACGACCAGACGCTCAGGACGCTGCTCGGGATGTTCGGGTTGCCGGGCGACACGGCCTTCCAGGACGCCGGGACGCTGTCGGGAGGGGAGAAGACGAAGCTGGCCCTCGCGCAGCTCGTGGCCGGCAGGAGGAACCTGCTCCTCCTGGACGAACCCACGAACAACCTGGATCCGCCGTCGCGGAGCGCCATCGCGACGGCGCTCCGCGACTGGCCGGGCGCCATGGTGATCGTGAGCCACGACACCGGGTTCGTCGAGGCCCTCGCACCGGAGCGCGTCCTGCTGATGCCCGAGGGAGAACTCGCCTACTGGAGCGAGGACCTGCTGGATCTCGTCGCCCTGGCGTGAGGACTATCCTCCGCCCGTGAGCCCAGCGGACCTGACGTTCGTCAACGGAGCCGTCTACACGGTCGACGCGGCCCGGAGCCGCGCCCAGGCCGTGGCGGTGGAGGGCGGACGGATCGCGGTCGTGGGGACGGATGCCGACGTCCGCGACCGGATCGCACCGACGACCGAGGTCGTCGATCTCGGGGGACGGATGCTCCTGCCCGGCTTCCAGGACGCCCACGTCCATCCGGTGAGCGGGGGGCTCGACATGCTGCGGTGCGACCTCCACGACCTCCACTCGCGCGAGGATTACCTCCTCCGTGTGAAGACCTACGCTGCAGAACATCCCGAACGGGAGTGGATACTCGGCGGTGGCTGGTCGATGGACGTGTTCCCTCGCGGGACGCCGACGAAGGACCTCCTCGACGCGGTCGTCCCCGACCGCATCGTCTTCCTTCCGAACCGGGACGGCCACAGCACCTGGGTCAACTCGCGGGCGCTCGAGATCGCGCGTGTGACGGCCGGGACGTCCGATCCGGCCGACGGCCGGATCGAGCGGGACGCGGCGGGCGAGCCGAGCGGGACCTTGCACGAGGGCGCCGCCGACCTCGTCGGCCGGCTGGCACCCGACCCGACGCCGGACGACGTGTACGAGGGCCTCCTGCGGGGCCAGGCGTACCTCCATTCCCTGGGGATCACGGCCTGGCAGGACGCGATCGTCTCGACGGCGTTCTGGATGGACAACTACTCCGCGTACCTGCGGGCCGCCGATCGCCGTGAGCTCACGGCCCGCGTCGTCGGCGCGCTCTGGTGGGATCGCGAGCGCGGAGCGGAGCAGATCGAGGAGCTGAAGGAGCTCCGCGAGGACGGTCGCCGGGACCGCTTCGCACCCACCACGGTCAAGATCATGCAGGACGGCGTGTGCGAGACCTTCACGGCGGCCGTGCTCGAGCCCTATCTCGACGCGGACGGACGCCCGACGGACCGGCGGGGGATCTCGTTCGTGGAGCCGCAGGCGTTGAAGGGGTACGTGACCGCTCTCGACCGAGCGGGCTTCCAGGTCCACGTCCACGCGCTCGCCGAGCGGGCGGTCCGCGAGGCGCTCGACGCGATCGAGGCTGCCCTCCGGGAGAACGGGCCGAGCGATCATCGTCACCATCTGGCCCACATCCAGGTCGTGCACCCCGACGACATCCCTCGGTTCAGGACGCTGCGAGCGATCGCCAACGCGCAGCCGCTGTGGGCCGCGCACGAGGATCAGATGGATGACCTCACCATCCCGTTCCTGGGCGAGCCGCGCTGGCGCTGGCAGTATCCGTTCGGTTCCCTCGTCCGCGCGGGCGCCATGCTCTGCATGGGGAGCGACTGGTCGGTCTCCTCGCCGGATCCGCTCGAGGAGATCCACGTGGCCGTCAACAGGGTGCTCCCTCCCACCTCCCTCGACGGGAACGACCCGGAGGTCTTCCTGCCCGAGGAGCGTCTCGACCTGGCCACCGCCATCGCCGCCTTCACGATCGGCTCGGCGTACGTGAACCACCTCGACCACGTGACCGGCTCGATCGAGGTGGGGAAGGACGCGGACCTCACGATCGTGGATCGCGATCTCTTCGCGCATCCGCGCGAAGAGATCGCCGCGGCGCGCGTCGACGCCACCTTCGTCCAGGGCGCGGGGGTGTACCACCGGGAGGGTCTGCCCGCCGCGGGCTGACCGAGGGTCATACGGCTCGGTTGCCTGGCTCCCTGGGCCCTCGCACGATGGGCGGGCTCGGGCCGGATCGCGCGACGCGAGGTCCGACGCCCCGGCCCGGGGCCGGCCTCACCGGAGAGGAGCACCCACGATGACCGAGCCGTTCGACATGAGCCTGGTCCAGCGCGGCGCCAGGAACCGCCGGACCCCCTATCACGAGGCCGCGCAGCGGTACGGCCCGAAGGGCTTCACGGTGTACAACCACATGTACTTCCCGATCCGCTTCGACTCGTTCGAGGCGGAGTTCGACGCGCTGCTCACCGGCGTGACCCTCTGGGACGTCTCCGTCGAGCGCTGCCTGGAGATCTCCGGACCCGATGGCTTCCGGTTCGCGCAGCTCCTGACACCACGAGATCTCTCGACGTGCGCCGTCGGCCAGGCCAAGTACGTGCTGATCTGCGACTCCGACGGTGGCATCGTGAACGATCCGGTGATGACGCGGATGGATGAGCACACCTTCTGGTTCGCGCTTGCATCCTCCGACGCCCTGCTCTTCGCTCGCGGGCTCAGGAACGCCTATCCGGACCTCGACGTGACGATCCGCGAGGCGGACGTCGCGCCACTCCAGGTCCAGGGTCCGAGATCCAAGGATCTGATGGTCAAGCTGCTCGGTCCGGAGATCCTCGACCTCAGGTACTACTTCTGGACCGACGCGAAGATCGCCGGGGCGCCGGTGGTCATCACCCGCACCGGCTGGACGTCGGAGGTGGGGTACGAGGTGTACCTGACCGACACCAGCAGGGGGACCGACGTCTACGAGGCGATCATGGAAGCGGGCGGGGAGTTCGGGATCGTCCCCACCGGCCCGAGCGACATCCGACGGATCGAAGGCGCCATCTTCAACTGGGGCGCCGACATGACGTATGAGAACGACCCCCTCGAGATGGGACTGGAACGCCTCGTCGCGTGGGACCTGCCGGACGAGGCGTCGATCTCGATCGGGGCGCTCCGGCGGATCCGCGACGCGGGGGTGAGCCGTCGGATCAACGGGGTGGAGCTCGACGGGGAGCCGTTGCCCGGACTCAACAACGTCAAGTGGCCTGCCCTCGCCGGGGGAGAGCCCATCGGGACGGTCACGTCCGCGATCCATTCGCCCCGGTTGCGGAAGAACATCGGCTACTGCTGGCTGCCGACCGCTCGCTCCGTGGAGGGGACGGAGGTCACCGTCGAGAGCGAATGGGGCACCCGGACGGCATCGGTCGTTCCGATGCCGTTCGTCGATCCGGACAAGACGATCCCCGTGTCGTAGCGTCGGTTTCCCGGACGGCCGTTCAGTGTCTCGTGCCTGCTCAGAGGGACTTTTCGACTTGCGCCGGACCGGTCGATCGAACGATGATTCAAGACCGTCGCTCACGCGCCCGAGAGGAAGATCCGATGGTCAACGAACGGCCCGAGATGCTCGCGAAGAGCGCCACCCTGTACTTCGGCCCGTGGTACCGGCAGTCGCCCTTCTTCAAGTCGGCGCTCCGGTCCGGATGCACCGCCTTCGACATCTACAACCACATGTACATCCCCGCCTACTTCGACGATCCCGTCACGGAGTACCGCCTCCTCAACGAGGCGGTGACGATGTGGGACGTCGGCTGCGAACGGACCGTGCAGGTGGCGGGGCCGGACGCAGACCGGCTGGTCGACATGATCACGTGCCGCGATCTCACGACGTGCGCCGTGAAGCAGGGGAAGTACATGCTGGTGACGTCACCCCACGGAGGGATCGTGAACGACCCCGTGCTGCTCCACGTGGACGACGACGTCTGGTGGATGCAGCTGGCCGACTCGGATGCGGGTCTGTACGCGCTGGGCGTCGCGACGGCCGCGGGTCTCGACGTCGAGGTCACCTACCCAGACGTGCACCCGATGCAGATCCAGGGCCCGCTGGCGGCCAAGACGCTCGAGAAGCTCGTCGGTCCGGGGATCTACGACATCAGGTACTACTGGCTCGACCGGTTCGAGATCGGCCAGATCCCGGTCGTGATCAGTCGAACCGGATGGACGGCGGTGCCGGGATTCGAGGTGAACCTCCTCGACGCCTCGAGGGGCGACGATCTCTGGAACCTGGTGGCCGAGGCCGGGGAGGAGTTCGGGATCAAGCCCATCGGTCCCTCCGAGGCTCGACGGATCGAGGCCGGCATCTTCAACTACGGCTCCGACATGTCGATCGACGACACGCCGTTCCACGTGATGGGCCTCGAGCGGCTCGTCGAGGACCAGCACCAGGACTACGTGGGGAAGGAGGCCCTCGAGCGGATCCGCCGGGAGGGGGTCGATCGGAAGCTCGTCGGGATCGACCTCGAGGGCGAGGAGCTCCGGGCGGAGCTCTCCGAGTACTGGCCGGTCCACCACCGAGGGAAGCGCGTCGGGCACGTGACGGACGCCGTCTGGTCCCCGGGGCTGGGGAAGAACATCGGGTACGTCTGGGTACCGATCGACCTCTCGACGCCCGGTATCGCACTGGACATCGAGACGGAGGACGGACAGCACCTCACCGGTCGCACGGCCGTGATCCCGTTCGTCGACCCGAGGAAGGAAGTGCCTTCCGGTTCCTTGCGCGGGTAACCTGGCATCGTCGAACCCCACACCAGCCGTCGGCGAATCCCCTTCGTGAAGCGAGCGATCCCACTCGGCCGGAGCCTCCCGCTGGTGGCGGCCTCGCTGACACTCCTCGTCTCGTGCACCCGAGGTCCGCAAGCCGCCGCCCCGGCCGCGAGCCCGGCCTCCCTGCCGCCGCTGGATCCCGGTCGCGAGCCGGTCGCGGCGGTCGCCGCGCGGGTCCTGCCCTCGGTCGTCAACGTGACCACCAACGTGTACCAAGCCGCGCCCACCGGTCAGCCCGAGCCGGGGAAGGGGGTCGGGACGGGCTTCATCGTTCGGGACGACGGCGTCATCGTGACGAACTGCCACGTCGTCCAGGGGGCTTCCCGGATCACGGTCTTCACGTCGGCGGAGCGGCCGGTCAGCTACGGGGCTCGAGTGATCGGCGGGGACTGCGAGCACGACCTGGCGGTGCTGAAGATCGACGCGCACGGTCTGGCCACCGTCCCGCTCGGCTCCAGCGGCGGGCTCAGGCTGGGCCAGAGCGTGGTGGCGATCGGCTACGCCCTCGCCCTCGAGGGAGGGCCGACCGTCACCGCGGGGATCGTGTCCTCGCTCGACCGGACGATCCAGGTCCAGGATCCCGGATGCACCGTGTGCCCCCGCGGCGTCCGAACGTACAGCAACGTGATCCAGACCGATGCGGCCATCAACCACGGCAACTCCGGTGGCCCGTTGGTGGACATGAACGGGCGCGTCGTGGGCATCAACTCCGCGGGGAGCGACAACGCCGAGAACATCGGGTTCGCGATCTCGATCGACTCGGCGAAGCAGGCGATCCGCCAGGCGATCGCCGATCCGCTCAAGGCCACCGCGTACCTCGGGGTCTCGACCAGGGACATCACGTCCGACCTCGCCTTCCAGCTCGGGCTCCCCACGGAACGGGGTGCCCTGGTCCTGGCGACCCTCACGAACGGCCCCGCCGCCCACGCCGGGATCCGCGACGGGGATGTCATCGTCGAGGTGGACGGGCAGGAGGTCACGTCGGCCGAGGACCTCGGGCGGATCCTCGACACCCTCCACCCGGGCACGGCGGTGGTGGTCCGCGTGATCGGGGGGGACGGGTCTCCTCGCGATCTCACGGTGGACCTCGGCACGAGGCCGCTGCCGACGGAGTTCCTCCAGCCGTAGGCTCCGGCCGCTGCGCTAGCCTTCCCCGAGTGAACGTCAAGCCGCGCAACCGCCACCGCGAGCTGCGGGTCCTCGTTCCCCCCGCCGAGACCGGCGGGGAGGCGACGCGATGAGCGCCCCCTTCGAGGTGGGGGAGCGGGTCCTGCTGATCGATCAGCGCGATCGCACGTACCTCTTCTCGCTCGAGGCGGGCGCCGTGTACCACACGCACGCCGGCACCCTGGGCCACGACGACCTGATCGGCATGTCCGAAGGGATCAGAGTGACGACCTCGAAGGGCATGGTGCTGACGGCCTTCCGACCGCGGTTCGCCGATCACGTCCTGAAGATGCCCCGGGGGGCACAGGTGGTCTACCCGAAGGATCTCGGGCCGATCGTCGTGTACGCGGACGTCTTCCCCGGCGCGCGCGTGCTCGAGGCGGGGACCGGCTCCGGCGCCCTCACGATCGCGCTCTGCCGCGCGGTCGGGGAGCGCGGCCGCGTCGTGTCCTACGAGCTGCGACCCGAGCACCGCGAGCGCGCGGCCGCCAACGTGGAGGACTTCTTCGGCAAGCTCCCGGATCAGCTGGAGCTGCGCGAGGGAGACGTGGCGGAGGCCGGCGTCCTGGGGGAGCGGTTCGACCGCCTCGTCCTGGACGTGCCGGAGCCGTGGACGCCGCTCGCGGACCTCCGACCGGCCCTCGAGGCGGGCGCCGTCCTCTGCGCCTACCTGCCGACGACGGTCCAGGTCCAGCAGCTGGTCCTGGCCCTGCCCGGCGCCGGGTTCCTCCACATCGAGACGTTCGAGGTGCTCAAGCGCTCCTGGCACGTCACCGAGCGGAGCGTCCGGCCCGATCACCGGATGGTCGGACACACGGGGTTCCTGACGCTGGCCCGTGTCGGTTCCGGGGGCTAGCATCGAGGAAGTACCCGGTTCCGGGCATGCGCTGCTGGATCCCTGCTGCCGTATCTACTCAGGAGAGATCCGCTGGGGACATCGTTCTGGGGAGTAGCATCGATGCCCGACGGGGGAGGTGGGACCGGATGACCGATCGCCAGGAGCAGGCGGAGCAGCGGGAGAAGGAGGTCCACGAGCTCCAGACGCAGGTCTCCTTCCTCGAGGAGGAGGTCGGCCTCCTCCGCCGCCGGCTCACCAACGCCCCCCGGCAGGTCCAGCTGCTCGAGGAGAAGCTCATCGAGGCCCGCGAGCAGCTCGCTCGGGTGACCGGCCAGAACCAGAAGCTCGCCGACACCCTCCGCGAGGAGAAGCAGCGGATCGAGGCGCTCGCCGAGGAGGTCGACAAGCTCTCGCAGCCGCCGGCCACGTTCGGCGTCTTCATCGCCGCCAACGAGGACGGATCGGTCGACGTGGTGACCGCCGGGCGGAAGATGCGCGTCATGCCCGCGCCGGACATCGAGGTGGATACGGTCCGTTCGGGCGCCCAGGTGATCCTGAACGACGCTCTCAACGTCGTCGAGGTGCTGGATCCCGACGGCGCCGGTCAGGTGGTGAAGGTCAAGGACCGCCTCGGCATGGACCGGGCGATCGTCGTGAGCCGCGGCGACGAGGAGCACGTGGCCTACCTCGCCGGCTCGCTGCTCGGGACGATGGTGCGCGCAGGCGACCCGGTCCTGTACGACGCCCGATCCGGCGTGGCCACCGAGCTCCTGCCCCGCGAGGAGGTCGAGGAGCTCGTCCTCGAGGAGATCCCCGACATCGGCTACGAGGACATCGGTGGGCTCGAGGGACAGATCGAGGCCATCCGCGACGCGGTCGAGCTGCCGTTCCTGTACGCGGAGCTCTTCCAGGAGCACGAGCTGGAGGCGCCGAAGGGCGTCCTCCTCTACGGACCCCCCGGATGCGGGAAGACGCTGATCGCGAAGGCCGTCGCCAAGTCCCTCGCCGACAAGGTCCGGGAGCGCACCGGCCGGGAGGATGCGCGCAGCTACTTCCTGAACGTGAAGGGGCCCGAGCTCCTGAACAAGTACGTGGGCGAGACGGAACGGCAGATCCGCGAGATCTTCCAGCGCGCGAAGGAACGGAGCGAAGAAGGCCTCCCGGTCATCGTGTTCTTCGACGAGATGGACTCGATCTTCCGGACCCGCGGGACCGGGATCTCCTCGGACGTGGAATCGACGATCGTGCCGCAGCTGCTGTCGGAGCTGGACGGGGTCGAGACCCTCAAGAACGTGATCGTCATCGGCGCGTCCAACCGCGAGGACCTGATCGACCCGGCGATCCTGCGACCCGGCCGGCTGGACGTGAAGATCAAGATCGAGCGCCCGAACGCCGATCAGGCCAAGGACGTGATGTCGAAGTACCTGCACCCCGTGGTCCCGATCCATCCCGACGAGATCGACCGTCATGCCGGCGACGTCCAGGTGACGGTGGCGCGCATGATCGAGCGGACCGTCGAGCAGATGTACGAGTCGTCGGAGCGCAACCGTTTCCTCGAGGTCACCTACGCCTCCGGCGACAAGGAGATCCTGTACTTCAAGGACTTCAACTCGGGCGCGATGATCGAGAACATCGTTCGCCGGGCGAAGAAGGACGCGATCAAACGGTTCCTCTCCACGGGGGAGAAGGGGATCAAGACCGACGACCTCCTCACGGCGATCCGGGAGGAGTTCAAGGAGAACGAGGACCTCCCCAACACGACCAACCCCGACGACTGGGCGCGGATCTCGGGCAAGAAGGGGGAGCGCATCGTCTACGTCCGCACCCTCCTCGGCGACGAGGGGGACGGGCGTCAGGTCGAGCGGGTCAACGCGGGCCAGTACCTGTAGGGTCGCCGGGTGGCCATCCCGAAGGTCCTCGGCACGGAGACCGAGTACGGCATCGCGGCGGTCGGCGTCCCGGACTTCAACCCCGTCCTGTCGTCGTCGCTCCTGATCTCCACCTTCGCGGGAGCGCTCAGGAGGATCCGCTGGGACTACGAGCAGGAGTCGCCGCTGCGCGACGCGCGCGGGTTCGAACCGATCCCCTCACGTGAGATCTCGGAGGAGGACCTCGGCCTGGCGAACGTGATCCTTCCCAACGGCGCCCGGTACTACGTCGATCACGCGCATCCCGAGTACTCGACCCCGGAGTGCCTGACCCCGCGCGAGCTGGTGATCCACGACAAGGCGGGGGAGCGCATCCTCGAGCGCTCGCTGATGGAGGTCGCGGCGCAGATGCCCGAGTCACCGCGGCTCCTGATCTACAAGAACAACTCCGATGGGAAGGGCAACTCCTACGGCACCCACGAGAACTACCTCGTCGATCGCCAGACACCGTTCGCCGACATCGTCCGCGACCTGACGCCCTTCTTCGTGTCCCGTCAGGTCGTCTGCGGAGCGGGGAAGCTCGGATCCGAGGCGCCGTGGGACGAACGCGGCCGCCCCATCTACCAGCTGACGCAGCGCGCGGACTTCTTCGAGACGGAGGTCGGGCTGGAGACCACGCTCAAGCGGCCGATCATCAACACGCGCGACGAGCCGCACGCCGATCCGGAGAAGTACCGCCGCCTCCACGTGATCGTGGGCGACGCCAACATGTGTCAGGTGGCGCAGCTCCTGAAGGTGGGGACCACCGCGATCGTGCTCAAGATGGTCGAGGACCGGTTCCTGCCCGACCTGTCGCTGGAGGGGCCGGTGCGTTCCCTCCACGAGATCTCCCGCGACATCACCTGCACGGCCGAGGTCCCGCTCGTCGACGGTCGCAGGCTCTCCGCGGTCCAGCTGCAATGGGAGTACTTCGAGCACGCGAAGAAGTACGTGGAGCGCGAGGACGACACGCCGGAGAACCGGGAGGTCCTGGACCGATGGGAGGGGGTCCTCGCCGCGCTGGAGAGCCAACCGCTGTCCCTGCACCGCCAACTCGACTGGGTCGCGAAGTACCGGTTGCTGGAGGCCTACCGGGAGCGTGGGGGCCTCGACCGGGGCGACCCGAAGCTCCGGGCCATCGACCTCCAGTACCACGACGTTCGCCGGGACAAGGGCCTGTACCACCGGTTGGAGCGCTCCGACAAGGTCGAGCGGCTGGTGGCCGAGACGGACGTGGAGCGTGCGGTGATGGAGCCGCCCGAGGACACGCGCGCCTACTTCCGCGGCCGCTGCATCGGCAAGTTCCCGGATGCGATCGCGGCCGCGTCGTGGGATTCGCTGATCGTCGACACGGGGGCGGAGGCCCTCCAGCGGATCCCGATGCGGGAGCCCCTCCGAGGCACGAGGGCGCACGTCGAAGAGCTCCTCGAGGTCTCCAACGACGCGGCCGCCCTCGTCGACGCCCTTCAGGGCTGAGGCGGTTTTCGAGCCCGGCTGCGATAGGATCCCCCGGAGGAGGAAGCATGCCCGAGCAGGAACGCAAGCAGGTGCAGAGGAAGGGCGGCGGTGATCAGGCCGACGCCGACGCGGGGCAGGTCTCGGCGACGTCCAAGGCGTCCGAGCTCAAGGAAGAGATGGACGACATCCTGGACGAGATCGACTCGGTCCT
>JBIOTM010000066.1:0-2406 GCA_044865955.1 Actinomycetota bacterium
GGGCCGGTTCGCAGCCACCAGGTTCGGGGCGGCTTCGGGACGTACACGGGGTAGCGCCGAGGCGTCTGGGTCCTCACTCGCGCCCACCGAACGGCCACACGACCGCGCGCATCATGTCGGTCGCGGCAGAGACCTTGGATCGCTGGATCGCCGCCGCCGGGTCGACGTCCTTCGGGCAGACCACCGTGCACTCGCCGACGAACGTGCAGTCCCAGATCCCCCGGTGCAGCTCGAGGACCTCCTTGCGCTCGGCCCGTCCACGGTCCCGGGAGTCGAGGTTGTAACGATGGGCCAGCGCGATCACCGCGGGTCCGAGGAACTCCGGGTCCTGTCCGTACACTGGACACGCCGAGAAGCACAGCATGCAGTTGATGCACATGCTGAACTGCCGGTAGGCGTCGACCTCGTCGGGCGTCTGGAGGTACTCGCCCTCCTCGAGCGGCTTCTCCTCGGATCGGACGATCCATGGCTTGACCATCTTCAGCTTGTCCAGGAAGTCGGTCATGTCGACGACCAGATCGCGGATCACGGGGAAGTACCGGAGCGGCTCGACGACGATCGATCCCGAATCGAACTCCCGAAGGAACGTGGAGCACGTCAGCCGCGGGACGCCGTTCACCATCATGCCGCAGGAGCCGCAGACGCCCATCCGGCACGACCACCGGTACGCCAGGCTGCCGTCGACGTTGTCCTTCACGTAGTTGAGGGCGTCGAGCACGACCATGTCGTCGCTGAAGGGGACGTCGTACTCGTCGAAGTAGGGCTCGGGTGCATGTTCCGGCCGGTAGCGGCCGACCCTGAGCGCGACCCTGTCTCCACTCACGCGGTTCCTCCTCGCTTTCGCTAGTACTTCCGCTCCTCGGGCGGCCAGCGCGTGATCGTGACGTCCCGGTACTCGATCCGGGCGCCTTCCGGCGTGGAGTGCGCCAGGCTGTGCTTGAGGAACCGATCGTCGTCTCGGTCGGGGTGATCCCGACGGGTGTGCGAGCCGCGCGACTCACGCCGCTCGAGGCCCGACTGGACGACCGTCTCGGCGACGTCGAGCATGTTGCCGAGCTCGAGCGCCGTCACCAGCTCGGTGTTGAACGCCCGGTCGTGGTCGTCCAGGACGACGCCGGCGAAGCGCTCCCGAAGCGCGCGCACCTCCTCCACGGCCTCCTTCAGGGACTCCTCGGTGCGGAAGACGCCGGCCCCCCGCTCCATCGTCGCCTGGAGGTCCTTGCGGATCGCGGCGATCCGCTCGCCTCCTGTCCGCGGGTCCAGGTACGTCGCCACCAACCGATCCTGCTCGGCCTCGGCCAGCTCGTCCCATGCACCTTCCGGAGGCGAGCCGGCCTCCAGCGCGTCCTCGCCCGCCTGCCGCCCCACCCGCGCCCCGAACACCAGGCATTCGGTGAGGGAGTTCGAACCCAGACGGTTGGAGCCGTTGATGCTCACGCAGGCGGTCTCCCCGGCCGCGTACAGCCCGTCGAGGCCCGTCCGGCCCACGAGGTCGACGTCCACGCCGCCCATCATGTAGTGCACCACCGGCCGGACGGGGATCGGCTCGTGGACCGGGTCGATCCCGACGAAAGTCCGGGTCAGCTCCCGGACGAATGGGAGCTTCGTGTCGATGGCCTTCTCGCCGAGATGGCGGATGTCCAGGTGGACGTACCGGCCGTACGGCCCCTCGAACGCGTGCCCCTTCTCGATCTCCTGCATGATGGCCCGAGACAGGATGTCGCGCGGTCCGAGCTCCATCTTCGAGGGGATGTAGTCCTCGAGGAAGCGCCGCCCCTCGTTGTTGTACAGGAGCCCGCCCTCGCCGCGTGAGGCCTCGGTCATGAGGATCCCGGTCCCGGGAAGCCCCGTGGGGTGGTACTGGACGAACTCCATGTCCTTGAGCGGGACGCCGGCCCGGTACGCGAGCGCCATCCCGTCCCCGGTCTTGATCGCCCCGTTCGTGGTGAACGAGAAGATCCGCCCGGCCCCGCCGGTGCACAGGATCACCGCCTTGCCGAGGATGCACCGGACCTGCGAGTCCCGGAGGTCCAGGGCCGCCACCCCGCAGCAGCGGCCGTCCTGCACCAGCAGCGTGGTCACGAAGAACTCGTCGTACCGGACGATCCGTTCGTGCTTCAGCGAGGTCTGGAACAGGGCGTGGAGCAGGTGGAAGCCGGTCTTGTCGGCGGCGAACGCCGTTCGGTTCACGCTCATCCCGCCGAAGGCCCGGACGGAGATCCGACCGTCGGGCTCTCGGCTCCACGGGCAACCCCAGTGCTCGAGGCGGACGATCTCGCCGGGGGCCTCGGTCACGAAGGCCTCGACGGCGTCCTGGTCCGCGAGCCAGTCGCTGCCCCGGATCGTGTCGAACGCGTGCAGGTCGGGGCTGTCGTCCGCACCCATCGCCGCGCCGGCGCCGCCCTC
>JBIOTM010000067.1:0-10430 GCA_044865955.1 Actinomycetota bacterium
CTCGCCTTTTTCGGCGAGGAGGTCGGCCACCCGGGGCACCGCGCCCGTGGCCTCGAAGACGGCGTCGCCTCGGCCACGCCTCCGGAACCGGTACAGCGTCGAGACCACCGGCTCCCCTCGATGGGTCCCTTCGATCGCCGCGATCTCCCACACGACCCGCCGGCCGTCGCGGAGCCGGACCAGGTGGATCACGACGTCGATGGCCGACGCCACCTGGTTCCGGATGTGGGCCGCGGGCAGGTCGACGTCCGACATCATCGCCATCGTCTCGAGCCGCCAGAGCAGGTGGCGGCACGAGTTCGCGTGCGCCGTCGAGAGGGAGCCGTCGTGACCCGTGTTCATCGCCTGGAGCATGTCGAGGGCCTCCCCCCCGCGCACCTCGCCGACGATGATCCGGTCCGGACGCATCCTGAGCGCGTTCCGCACGAGGTCCCGAACCGTCACCTGGCCGCGCCCCTCGACGTTGGGCGGGCGGGCTTCCAGCGATACCACGTGCGACTTCGTCAGCCGGAGCTCGGCCGCGTCCTCGATCGTGATCAGCCGCTCGTCGTCGGGGATGAACGCCGACAGGATGCCGAGCAGGGTCGTCTTCCCGCTCCCGGCCCCACCACTCACCACGACGTTGGCGCGGCCGCGGACGCACGCCTCCAGGAATCGGAGCGCTCGAGGCCCGATGTTGCCGCCATGCAGGAGGTCCCGGGCGGAGAGCGGGATCGGCGCGAAGGTCCGGATCGTGAGGACGGGACCGCGGAGCGAGAGAGGCGGGATGATCGCGTGGACCCTGCTGCCACCTGGAAGTCGCGCGTCCACCCATGGTGACGCCTGGTCGACCCGGAGGCCCAGGGGCCCCACGATCCGTTCGATCAGATGCAGGACCGACTCCTCCCCCTCAAACAGCCGGTCCTCCACCCTTTCGATCCGCCCCCCTCGCTCCACGTAGACGTCGTCGGGCCCGTTGACCATGACCTCCGTCACCCCGGGATCCTTCAGCAGGAACTCGATGGGACCGAACCCGACGACCTCGTCGGACACCTCGTTGACCACGCGTGCGAGGTCCCGTTGCGGGAGCAGCGCCCCGCTCTCGCGGAGGAGGGTCAGCGCCTCCTCGCGGACACGCACCCGACGCTCCGTGCGCGGCGCGGCTGACAACCCCCGCGCATCCACGCGTTCGCGGAGCTGCTCCCGGAGCTGTCGACGGACCCGCGCGAGCGGATCGACGCTCATGCCTCGACCTCGTCCATCCGGCTCCTCCGGGTCGTCGGGCAGCACACGAACACGAGGGGTCTCCGAGGGAGAGGTCCGGCCGGGGAGGGGATCGATCGACCCGAGCCGATGCCCGAAACATATCCCGGAGGTCTGACACGGAACCATCCCCAGGCCGGGGGGTTCGCCGATCCTGTCGGGGGATTCACGGACGGGAAGGACGGGACCGCGCCCGCCCTTCCCGTCCGGGGTCCGGCGTCACGCGGTCAGCGTGACGGGGATCTCGACCACGTTGATCGGCGCGCCGTCCTTCGCGCTCACCTCGAACACGCGGATCGTGCCGGGCTGCGTCGCGGCCACGTCGTACCGGACGTCGGCGGAGAAGGTCCCCCGGCACCCCGTGCCGCACGTGGCCATCGTGAACGTCGACGCGACCACGCGCCGGTCCGCATCGAGGATCGCGATCGAGACGACGGCCTCGAACACGTCGGCCGTCCCGGCGATCGTCACGGGGCTCGAGACGCGCTGCCCGATCGCCGGAGCCGTCACGAGGATCGCGGGCAGGGACTCGGCGAAGTCGGCCCGCCGCTGCGGCCGGTCGAGCTCGTAGCCCGCGAAGTTCGTCAGCGGCACCCCCTCGACCCGGAACTCGACCGAGTCGACCGAGTCGAACTGCGTGATCGTGTAGACGATCTGCGACAGGCTGCCGACGGCGATCGCCGGCGTCGGCTCCGAGGTGAAGGTGCCGTCCAGGTCCACCGTCGCGACACCGTCGCGGATCGAGAGGCCGAGCAGACGGGTGCCGGGCGTGATGGAGGAGACCACGTGGGCGGCGGTCTCGGCCTTCGTCGGGCCGTCGAGGACCGCCTGGATCGCCGTCGCCCCCACGGCGGGGGTGAAGAGCTCGGTGCGATGGCTCTCGAACAGGTACCCGTCGTCGATGAACCAGACCTCGTACGTCATCGTCCGGGTCGGGATGGGTGATGGGCTCGGTGACGGCGTCGTGGGAGATCCGGTCGGCGACGTCGACGCGGACAGCGAGGGCGACTCGTCGACGCCTGGCGCCGCGCCGAGTGACCTCGCGCCGCTCTCGGCGCACGCGCCGGCCAGGAGGCCGGCGATGAGAGCGGTAGCGATCGAGCGATTCATGGGACTCCTCCTCCGTGCTCGGGACGGACCTCATGCTGCGGAGCGTCCGTCACGGGGGGATCCCCACCGGGTAACGGTTCGGCAACGGCTGTCGGAGCGGGGAGCCGGAGGGTGAACCGCGAACCGGCGCCCTCCGCGCTCCAGGCCTCGACGTCGCCCCCGAGCAGGCGCGCGCTCTCCCGGGCGATGGCGAGCCCGAGCCCGCTCCCCGGACCGGAGCGCGCGGGGTCGGCGCGGTAGAACCGGTCGAACACGTGCGCGAGGTCGTCGGGAGAGATCCCGGGCCCGTCGTCCGAGACCTCCACGAAGGCATCCTGGTCCTCCCTCCCCACCCGGACCCCGGTCCCGCCCCCACCGTGCTCGAGGGCGTTGCCGATCAGGTTCGCGACGATCCGATCGACGCGGGAGCGGTCCGAGACGACTGGGACGCTGTCGGCTCGGACCGACACCCGTCCTTCCCATCCGCGCGAGCGCACGGCACCCGCGACGAGAGCGGCCAGATCGAACGGCTCGGCCCGGACCTCCTCGCGCCCGGCGTCCAGCCGCGCGAGGCTCGTCAGGTCCTCGACCAGCCGGCGGAGGCGGGCGACGTCGGCGACCACGAGCTCGGCGGCGCGCCGGGCGTCGGGAGGCATCTCCTCGAGGTGACCCTCGAGGACGGATGCCTCCGAGACGAGCGCGGCGACCGGTGTCCGGAGCTCGTGGGAGACGTCGGAGGTGAACCGGCGGCTCCAGGCTTCGGCCTCCGCGAGCGCCCCGATCCGGGTGGCGGCGGCCCGACCGACCGCGAACGCGATCGCCACGACGGCGAGCCAACCGGCGATCAGCGTGGTGCGGAGCTGCGCGAGCTCGTCGTCGATCGCGGACTCCGGGAAGAGGAAGTACAGCTCCGCGTCCCGTTCCGGCGTGGGGCCGCCGACGATCAGCATCGGCGCTCCCCCGACCGCGATCCGTTCGTACGCCAGCTGCCCCCGCGCGACGATCGTGCGCAGGTCCCGCGGGATCGAGACGCCGACCGCCGGGTCGGACACGTAGGAGCGACCGTCGACGATCAGGACGGCGTGGATCCGCCGATCCTCGTAGCTCTCGACGGCCTGCTGCAGGTCCGTCGTGTCGGCGAGGAGCCCACTGGCCAGCCGCAGGTCGAACCTGGCCTCGGCCGTGGCGCGGTTCAGCGAGTCGCGGAGGAGTGTGCCACGGACGAGCAGGAAGACCCCGGCCGCGAGGACGGCGCCGACGGTGGCCGCGAGCACCGTCACGACGAAGGTCAGGCGTCGCGACGAAGCCCCCGTGCCGGTCACGTCCTCAGCTCCGCTCGAGCCGATAGCCCACGCCACGGACCGTCGTGATCAGCCCTGGGTGCGACGGGTCGTCCTCGATCTTCGCCCGGAGGCGCTGGACCGCCACGTCGACGAGACGGGAGTCGCCCAGGTACTCGTAGTCCCACACGCGGGCCAGCAGGACCTCCCGCGTGAGCACCTGGCCGGGTCGTCGCGCCAGCTCCACCAGCAGGCGGAACTCCGTCGCCGTGAGCGGGAGGTCCGCGCCGGCCTTCCGGGCCGCGAACCCCTCGACGTCGATCTCGATGTCCCCCGCTCGGATCGTCCGCTCCGCCTGGTCGGGGTTCGCACGCCGGAGCACCGCCCGGCATCGAGCGACGAGCACGGGCATGTCGAACGGTTTGGTGACGTAGTCGTCGGCACCGAGCTCCAGCCCGACGATGACGTCGGTCGCATCGGCCCGCGCCGTCAGCATCACGATCGGGATCCGGCTCGCCTTCCTGATCTCGCGGGTGATCTCGAACCCGTCGAGCGAGGGCACCATCACGTCGAGGACGGCGAGGTCGAAGGGATCGCGCCGCAGACGTTCCAGGCCCTCACGGCCGTCGGCGCACGACGTCACGCGGAACCCGGCGTGCGAGAGCCCGAGCGCCGCCATCTCCCGGATGGACGGATCGTCTTCGACCAGCAGCACGCGCTCGTCCACGCGGAAAGCGTAATCCGGGCTAGGACGCCTCCTCGCGCACCGACGGCTCGAGCAGCGCCGCGGCCAGCCGGTCGAACCTCCTTCCCATGCGGCTCTTCGGGGGCAGGAGCCGCCCGCGTGCCTGCGCGGCGCGCACCGCTCGATCGAACGGGAGGACGGCGATCGCGGGCTCGCCGAACACCCGCCGGACGTCGCCGGGCGTGACCTCGCTCCGCGACGCCTTGTTCACGACGACCACCGGGGACGTGTCGAGGCGGAGCCGGGAGCACGCGTCGATGGCTCGCGACGCGGAGCGGAACGATCCCACGTCGAGCGTGACGACCTCCACCGCCCGATCCGCGGTCCCGATCCCGGCGAGCGTGAGCGGGCAGATCGTGTGCGGGAGATGCAGCACGATCGCCTCGGCGGCTCCCGTCGCGGCCGCGACGACCCGGCGGAGCTCGTCCGGGCCCAGATGCACGGCCTCCTCGGGCACCGGTGCCAACAGGACGTGCACGTCGCTCCCGTGCCGCCAGAGCGCGCTCTTCAGCTGGTCGGAACCCAGTTCCTCTCCCAGGGCGGCCGCGTCCGCGAACGTGTGGAGGGGTTCGTCCGCATCGCCTCCTGGGGCGCCGAGCGAGTGGCCCACGTCTCCCAGGACCGGATCGGCCTCGATCAGGATCGCCGATCCCTTCCTGGCGAAGGCCGCGGCGAGGTGCGTGGCCACGAACGTGGCCCCGACGCCGCCGCGGCCGCCGTGCACGGACACGACGGTGCCGCGGCCGACGCTCCGTCGGGCCCGGCGGCCGGCGGCCGCGACGGCGCCGATCAACGGCTCGCGTTCCGTGGGCCACAGGAAGTACCCGGCCGCCCCCGCCCGGATCGCCGCTCGCAGAGACGTCACCGACTCCCGTGTGTCCAACGCCAGCACGGTCCGGGTTCCCGTCCGCTCCGCCAGCAGCGCGGGCTCGGCGATCACCGCGTCGGGTTCGAGCTGCCGGACGGCCTCGGCGAGCTGGCGGTCGTCGGCGGCCGTCGCTACGACGCGCGCCCGACCGCTGCGGTCGAGGAAATGCATCACCTCCTCGGCCACCTCCTGCGCAGCCATCGCCAGCACGACCGTCGCCGACTGATCCATCACACCTCCCACCGACGAGCGAGCCGAGAGGGAGCGGGAACGTCGCTCCGGAACGGAGGAGGAGGCGCTCCGGCAGGCGAACACTAGTCCGACCCACCGACACGGCGCCACGTCGTGGGACGGCCGGTGGCGCGGCTCGGTCAGCTCCTCGTCACGGCTCGGCGGACCGCCTCCGTCACCACCGGTTGGACGAGCCGCGCCGTCTCCTCGAACCCGGACGCCACCCGCCCGGTCGCGAGCGTGAACACCGTGTCGCCGTCGAAGATCGTGTGGGCCGGCCGGATCACGAGGTCCAGGGCATCGTGCGCCACCCCCGCGAGCAGCCGAGCTTCCCGCTTCGTCGCCGTCGCGTTCGTCGCGATCACCCCGATCGTGGTGTTCGCTCTCGGCCGCAGCTGTTCGACCAGGTCCTCGCGGCGCTCGCCGGGCTCGAGCCGAGGGCCGGCGAGGACCTCGCCGTCGGCCCCGAGCACCTCGCCGACGGCGTTCACCACGAAGAGGGCCCCCACGACAAGGTCGCCGTCGCGCACCGCCCACGTGCCCAGCCCGGCCGGCCT
Organism: Actinomycetota bacterium; assembly: GCA_044865955.1. Classification (GTDB taxonomy): domain Bacteria; phylum Actinomycetota; class UBA4738; order UBA4738; family HRBIN12; genus JAJNBA01. The sequence continues at coordinate 6,013 of JBIOTM010000067.1, forward strand.
CCCGCGTTCCGGACCCCAGAGCTTGGCAACGGTCGCGCCGGTCCCCGCGCCGACGCGACCCTCGGACACCTCGACCGAGGCCGCTTCGCACGCGGCGTAGCCTTCCTCCGGACCCGGCCGGCGGGTCGGATCGCCCACGCCGAGGTCGAAGATCACGGCCGCCGGGACGGTCGGGATCCGGACGGGTCCGATCTCCGAACCGATCCCGCGCTCCTCCAGGAATCGCTCGACGCCGCTCGCGGTCGCGAGCCCGAACGCGCTGCCCCCGGTCAGGACGATCGCGTGCGCCTCCTCCACGATGGTCCCCGGCTGCAGGATGTCGGTGCTCCGGGTTCCGGGGGCACCTCCCCGGACCTCGCAGGACGCGATCGTGCCGGGCGGCGGCAGGACGACGGTGCACCCCGTCATCGCCTCCTCGTCGGTCCAGTGGCCGACCGTGATGCCCTCGACGTCGGTGATCCGGGACACGTCCCTCTGGATTCACGCGAGGCGGAGCATCGGGTTGAGTCGATCGGCGGGCATCGCGGCGCCACTCTACGGAGGGAGAACGTCGGGCGCCGTCGGATCGCCCACATCCTGCAGGTCAGAGCCCAGATGCGACCCACTCGGCCTAGGCTGGGCCCTCCGCGAGGTCGAGAGGAAAGACGGATTCAAGGATCGCCGGGCCGGCGCACGATAACGGGGTCATGCGGACGGGCGAGCGCTTCCGGTTCGTGGCCATCGTCGGCGTGGTGCTGGCGATGCTCTCCGCGGGGATCGGTCTGGCCGGCGGCGCCGTGGACACCTCGGACGAGCCCGGACCCACGGTCTGCGAACCGACCGGCGAGGTCGTCGACGACGGCGGCGTCGTGGACAATGATGAAGGTTCCGGCGAAGGCGAGACCGTCGACCAGGGTGACCCCGTCGAAGCCGGCGAGGAGCCCGGCGACACCGAGGACGAGGGCGAGACCGAGGACGAGGATTGCGACGAGGTCGCGGTCGAAGACGACGCCGAGGCCGCGTCCGAAGAGGACGTGGTCACGCAGGCTCAGGACTTCGAGCCGGAGGACTGCACCGCCGCCGTCGGCCTCGAGGCGGGCGAGGCTCCCGAGGAGGCGCCGACCCCCGGTGAGCAGACGGGCCTGGAGAACGCGATGGCCCACGTCCTGTGGAACTGTCTCGACCACCCCAACCACGGTCTCGTCAACGCCCTGACGCACCTCAAGGAGAACCTCGACGCTCGATCGGTGCGCGAGGAGGCCCGCGAGGAGCGTCGCGCCGAGCGCGGGGCAGCCAAGGCCGAGCGCGAGGCAGCCAAGGCCGAGCGGATGGCGGTCCACGAGGCCGCGAAGGCCGAGCACGCCGCCGCGAAGGCCGCGCACTCTGCCGGCTCCTGATCCGACGGGAGCCGCGCTCTCCTTGCCCCGACCGAGCTACGCCTATCCGACCCGTGGTGAGCGGGCGTCCACCACGAGATCGGCGAACGACGAGGACGACTTCCCGAACTCCCACCAGCCCTGCACCCACGGTTTCACGAAGGCCATGCTGCGCCCGTAGACGAGCGGGATGCACGCGATCCGGTCCGCCACCGCCATCCGATCGGCCTCGTGGAACAGCTCCAGCCTCGAGCGGTCGCTCCGCTCCTGCCGCGCCCGCTCGATCAGCCCGTCGAACTCGGGATCGGAGAAACCACCGTAGTTGGTCTTGCTGTCGGTATGGAAGAGCAGTCGCAGGAAGTACTCGGGGTCGGCGTAGCCGGGGAGCCAGCCCGTGATCACGATCGGGGCCATGTCGGTGGGATCGCCGATCGAGAGGGCCTGCTCGAGGGTCCACGGTCGGACCGGCACGTCGAGACCGAGCACCTCGTTCCACGTCCCGGAGACCACGAGGAGGAAGTCGTCGAGCCACGTCTCGATGCCCGCCAGCTCCAGGCCTTCGAGCTCACCCGGCGAGAGCCCCGACCGCCGCAGGTGCTCGCGCGCCGCGTCCGGGTCGAACCGGAGAACGATGTCGGGCGTGTGCCCCTGGAGCGCCGGCGGCACGATCCCACCGTTCGCCACGACCAGGTTGGCCGGCACCTGATCCGAGAGCGCCTCCCGATCGATCGCACAGGCGAGCGCTCGACGGAGCTCCACGTTGGCCATCCTGGGGTCGGCGTGCCGGAACGCCAGGAACCCCGACCAGCTGGCCGCCCCCAGGTGCGCGTCCTCCGCGACGCTGGGCACCAGATCCGCCGTCTTGGGCGTGTAGCGGACGGTGACGGCGTCCAGCTCGTCCCGACCGTACGCCGCGATCGCCTCGGGGATCCTTCGCCGGATGTACTCGATCGCCCCCACGTTCCCCGACCGGACCGCACCTGGTCGCTCGCGGCGGCGGAGGACGAGACGGTCGGGCTGGCGCTCCGCGATCTCGAACGCGCCGCTGACGACCTGCGTCCCCGCCTCGGTCCAGGCGTCGCCGTCGCGTTCGATCGCGTGCCGCGGCTGCGGTCCGCCGTCGGGACGGTTCATCACGCTCATGAAGTACGGCGCCGGCGCCGCCAGCCGGAACTCGAGGGTCCGGTCGTCGAGCGCGCGAACCCCGATCAGGTCCGGGTCCTCGGCCCTCCGGAGGTAGTGGTCCTGCCCGTGCTCGAGGACGAAGTAGATCGCGACCGACGAGCCGGGGGCATCGGGGTTCAGCACCCGCTTGATCCCGAACTCGACGTCGTGAGCGGTGAGCGGCTCGCCGTCCGACCACGTGAGGCCCTCGCGGAGGTGGAACACGTACCGGAGCCCGTCGTCGGAGATCTCCCATCGCTCGGCGAGCGAGGGGACGATCGTCCGCTCAGGCCACGCCTCGACCAGCCGGTCGAACAGCTGCATACAGAGCTGGATGTTCGGCCACGCGATCGCGGACCGCGGGTCGGGGTCGTTCGGCAGGAAGCTCGTGCCGACGCGGAGCACCGCCGTCGCCGGCTCGGCCGGCGCCTCCGGCCGGCGCCAGAGATCGAACGCGCGCTGGTACATCTCGTTCGCCTCGGCGAAGCGCAGCGACATGTGGAACGCCAGCGCGAGCTTGAACAGGACCAACGCGATCGCCCGCTGCTCGCCGCGTCGTCCGAGGATCGGCAGGAGCTCGCGGTAGTGGGCGATGGCCTCGTCGAGCGCGTACTCCTGGCGGGCGCGGTCTCCCGCCTTCGTGAGGTACGCCACGGCCTTGTCCTCGTCCGCGGCCGCGAGCCAGTGGTGCGCGAGCAGGCCGGCGACCTCCTCTTCGCGGCCGGCGTACCGCTCCTCGAGCCACGTCGCCGCCTTCGCGTGCAGCGCGCGGCGCTCGTCGATCACCAGCGTCCGGTAGGCGGTCTCCTGGATCAGGGCGTGCTTGAAGCGGTACTCGGGCTCCGGCCACCGCCGGGCCTCGCGGAGCAGGTCGAGGCGCATCAGTGACGAGAGCCAGGGACGGACCTCGCCGTTGCCGCTCACCGCCTCCAGGAGCGGAAGCCCGAACTCGCGTCCGAGGACCGAGGCGGCCATCAGGACGGCGCGGGACTCCTGCTCCAGCCGATCGATCCGGGCGAGGATCACCTTCTCGACGGTCGGAGGGATCTCGACCGCGGTCTCGTGATCGAAGCGCCATCCGTCGCCGTCCCGGACGAGGGATCCAGCGTCCGCGAGCGCCCTGACGAGCTCCTCGAGGAAGAACGGGTTGCCGTCGGCGTGCTCGAGGATCCTTCCCTCCATGTCATCGGGCAGCGTGCCGGCGCCGACCAGCGATCGGAGCAGGTCGAGACCGGCGTCGCCGGAGAGGGCATCCAGCGCGATCTCGGTCGTCCGGTGCGGGAGCTCCCGAGCGGCTCCTTCCCTCAGCCGCCATGCCGGATGGTCCCGCTCCTGTCGGAGGGTCAGAACGAGCAGCAGCGCAGAGGCCTCCGTGTCCGGGAGCAGCCGTTCCAGGAGCTGGAGCGAGGTCGCGTCGGCCCAGTGGAGGTCCTCGAGGGCCACCGCCACGGGGCCGTCGTCGGCGAGGCGGCCCAGCAGCTCCCGGACGACCCCGAACGTCCGGTACTGGAGGGCCTCGGGCGAGAGCTCCGCCAGGCGGGCCTGCGCCTCCTGCTCCAGCGTGAGTCCGAGCATCGCGGCCAGGTACGGGTAGAGCTCGGCGGTCCGGTCACCGAAGAGCCGTTCGACGCTGCGGCGAAGCGCCACCCGGACCCGCATCTCCGGCTCGTCCGCGAGGACGCCCAGCCACGAGCGGACGAGGTCGCGGAAGGGCCAGTACGTCATCGACTCGCCGTAGGAGACGCATCTCCCCTCGAGCCAGAGCGGCCGGCCACGCGGCCCGGGTCCTTCCTCGAACATCGCCTGGAGCTCCGACAGGAGCCGGGTCTTGCCGATCCCCGGCTCACCGCTGACGAACAGGATCGCACCGGTGCCGTCGAGGGCGGCGCGGGGGGGGGG
>JBIOTM010000068.1:0-10449 GCA_044865955.1 Actinomycetota bacterium
TTCTTCACCTCGTCGAGGGCGGCGATCCCCAGCCTGGTGGAGCACGACGACGACATCTCGTGGGCGAACAGCCTCCTGACGATGGGCGTGCACACGGGGATCGCGGTCGGCCCGGTGCTCGGTGGCCTGCTGGTCGCCTGGCTCGCGCCGGGCGCCGACCCCACCGACTCGCAGCTGTACTCGGCGGGGGCCCTCGTGTTCGGGCTGAACGCAGTGACCTTCGTGATCTCGCTGCTGATCACGCTGACCGTCCGGGGGCGGTTCCAGGAGGTCCGCACGGAGGAGGATCACGCGGCCCACAGGGGCCTGATGGCTGGCGCTTCGTTCCTGGCTCACGAGCCGGTGCTCCGGCGGATGGCGGTCGCCTGGCTCGTGTTCGTCCTGGGCATGGGTCTCGGGATGGTTGCGGACGCGCCGCTCGCGGACTCCTTCGAGGCCGGTGGCCTCGGGTTCGGCCTCCTGATCGCCTGCTGGGGGACCGGGTCGGTGCTCGGCACGGCGGCCGGACGGTGGATGAGCGCCCGGACCGAGCCGCTGTTCATCGTGCTCGGCGCCGCCGGGGTCGGCCTGTCGGCCTTCGGCGTCGGCCTGTTCGGCTACTTCCCCCTGGTGCTCGTCTCGCTCTTGGTGATGGGGACGTGCGATGGCCTCACGATCGTGGCCGAGAACGGGGTGATGCAGCGGCGGACCCCCGACGCGGTGCGCAGCCGCACGATGGCCGCGATGGAGGCGGTCCTGTCGCTCGGGCTGGCTGTCTCCTACGTTGCGGCCGGCCCGGTCCTCCGGATCGTGGCGCCCCAGACGGCCTACCTCGTCGCGGGCGTCTTCGCCGTGGGGGCTACCGTGGTCCTGCTCCCGTTGGTCCGCCTCAAGGCCGACGGGGGTCCTCCGAGAGGACCAGGAGAAGCTGTGCGGCAACCGACTGTCGAGGATCGCCTCGCTGTGTGATTCTTGCTCCCGATGATGGACCTCACGGGGCGGTCGGCGGTTCGACGGGTGGCGGCCGGGCGCGGGATCTCGCTCACCGGGAGCGGGGCCGCGTTCGCGGCGCTCGCCTACATCGTGTACAGGCTGACGGACGGGTCGGCCGCCTGGGTCTCGCTCACGTTGCTGCTGACGATGGGCGTGCAGGGCCTCGTGCAGCCGGTGGCAAGCTGGTTCGGGGACCGGTTCGACCGCCGGCGCGTGCTCGTCGTCTCCGACCTCCTGGCGGCGGCCGGTTTCGTCGCGCTCGCGTTCGCACGCACCCCCGGTCAGCTCGTCACGATCGCGTGCGTGACAGCCATCCTGGAGGCGCCGGTGTGGGCCGTGGCCGCGGCCGCGATCCCGAACCTCATCGACGAAGGGGAGCTCGCCTGGGCGAACGGGCAGGTGGCGATCGGCCGGAACCTCGGGAACCTCATCGGACCGTTGCTGGGCGGGGCGCTCGTCGCGGCGCTCGCCGCCGGCGCGCATCCGTCGGCCGACCGGCTGCACGTGGCGGGAGCCCTCGTGTTCGCCGTCAACACGGTGTCGTTCCTGGTCTCGGCGTGGTTGATCGGGACGACGCCCGGGCCGTTCAACGACGAGCGCACGGCCTCGGGCGAGCACACCGGCATCCGGGCGGGCTTCCGCTACGCGATGAGCGACCGGGTCCTGCGGGCCATCCTGATCGGATGGTCGGTCCTGATCCTCGGCGCCGGCCTGATCCTGGTGGCCGAGGTGCCCTACGCCGTCGCCTTCGGCCAGGGGTCGTTCGGCTACGGCATGCTGACCGCCCTGTGGGGTGGCGGGGCGGCGCTCGGAGCGGTCCTGGCGGGACGCCTCCTCACCGCGAGACGGGAGCCCCGGACGCTGCTCCTCGCCGTGCTGTTCGGGGGCCTGATCATGTTCGCGATCGGATGGTCGCCCCTGTGGGTCCTCGCCCTCGCGCTCGTGGTGAGCGAGGGGATCTGCGAGGGATTCGCGAGCGTGTCCGAGCAGGGCCTGCTCCAGCGCCGGACCCCGGACGAGGTCCGGAGCCGGGTGGTCGGCGCCGTCGAGGCGGCGACCCTGATCGCGTTCGCCATCTCGTTCGCCGCCGCCGGCCCCATCGTCGACACGCTGGGGGCGCGCGCCGCCTACTACATCGGAGGCGCCACGACGCTGGTGGCGGCGCTGATCATGGCCGGCCCGATGCGGAACCCCGGGCTTCCTCCGCACCAGGCCGACCTGTTGTTCGAGTACCCGACCGCGGCACAGGTCGTGCGGAGCGGATCCCCCGGATCGTAAACGTCCGCCGGGGAACCGTCCGGTGCGGCTCAGGCGTCGTCGGTGGATGCGTTGGCCGGCCGCACCTCCGGGTCGCCCTTCGGCAGGAGCACCCGGAACGAGGCGCCCCCGCCCTCGCGGTCCTCGACCCACGCTCGACCGCCGTGGAGCTCCGCGAACTTCGCCACCAGCGACAGTCCCACGCCGACGCCGGGGTTGTGCACCGTGGTCATCGGTCCGTGCTCGAAGGGCTGGAACACCGCCTCCCGGTGCTCCTCCGGGACGCCCGGACCGTCGTCCTCGACGGCGATGAGCACGTCGTCGTCCTCGGGTCTCACCCGCACCCAGACCTGGCTGTCCGGCGGGGTGTGGCGGGCGGCGTTGGTGAGGAGGTTCTCGACGATGCGGGACACCATCTGCGGATCCACCCACGCGGCCGCGGACCGCGTGTCGACGTGCACCTTGCGGCCCGCCATGGCCTCGGAGTCCCAGACCAGCAACGAGACGAGCTTGCCCACGGCGATCTCCTGGAGCTTCGGCTCCACGACGCCTCGGGCGAGACGCTCCGTGTCCAGCAGGTCGGTCACGATGGTGTTCAGGCGGCGCGCCTTCGCCGCGAGGCTGTGGATCAGCTGCTTGCGCTCCTCCTCCGTGATCCCGAGACGGTCGCCCTCCTCGAGGGTCAGCGCATTGCCCAGGATCGCGGACAGCGGCGTGCGGATGTCGTGCGACACGGCGGTCAGGAACGTCGTCTTGATCTCGTCGGCGCGACGCATGTCCTCGCTCGCGCGTCGTTCCAGCCGCAGCGCCCGTTCGAGCTCCTCGGTGGCCTGCTTCGCCTCCGTGACGTCGAGCATCACGCCCTGCCAGTGGATCGGCGTTCCGTCCCCGTCGCGGAGCAGGACGGCTTCGTCCCGGATCCAGACCGTGCGACCGTCGGCGGTGAGCAAGCGGTACTCGCCCGCGTATGGCTCGCCGGTCTCGTCGCTCTTCGCCCACTCCTCGAGCACCCGCTCACGGTCCTCCGGATGCAGGATCTCCGCCCACCATCTGGGGTTCCCCGTGGCGAGCGCCGGCGGGTAGCCGAGGAGGGTCTCGATGAACGGGCTCACGTACGTGGGCGAGGTCGGTTCGGGGCCCGCGGGATCCACGTAGACGATGGCGGGCACGCGTTCGACCAGCGACCGGAAGGGGAGCTCGACCTCGTCCGGGGTCGCCTGCCGAACCCCGCTCTCCCGTCCCTGGTTCCTCTTCGAGCTGACGCGCGCCATCGGCCCAGACCTCCAGTTCCCCCATCGGACCGAAGGAGCCGATCCTTGACCACGGCCGCATCGTAGGCTCCGCCGGGCCAGCGACCGAGGAGGTTCGATGTCCGAGACCTTCACCTTCTACATCCAACCCTGGTACCGGAAGTCGCCGTTCTTCGAGGCGACCAAGCGGGCCGGATGCACGAGCTGGGGCCTCTACAACCACATGCTGCTGCCGACCCTGTACGACGACCCGGTCACGGAGTACTGGGCGCTGCTGCGGGACGTCACCATGTGGGACGTCGCCGTGGAGCGCTGCGTGGAGATCACCGGCCCGGACGCCTTCGAGTTCACGAACCTCCTCACCTGCCGCGACCTGACGACCTGCGCGGTCGGTCAGTGCAAGTACGCTCCCATCACAGCCAGGCGAGGTGGGATCGTGAACGACCCGGTCCTGCTCCGGCTCGAGGAGGATCGGTTCTGGCTGGCGCTCGCCGATTCGGACGCGCTCCTCTACGCGAAGGGGGTGGCCGCCTTCGCCGGGATGGAGATCGACCTCGAAGAGGCGGACGTGTCGCCCATGCAGGTGCAGGGTCCGAAGTCCAAGGACGTGATCCGGGCGCTGTTCGGAGAGGAGGTCGAAGGCCTGCGCTACTACTGGTGCACGCAGACCGAGGTCGACGGCATCCCCGTGGTGGTCTCCCGCACCGGCTGGACGGGGGAGGTGGGCTACGAGCTGTACCTCCAGGACTCGTCCCGAGGCGACGACCTGTGGCGCCTGGTGCAGGAAGCCGGCGAGCCCTTCGGGATCCGGGCGATCGCTCCCTCGGAGGCGAGACGGATCGAGGCGGGCATCTTCAACTACGGGTCCGACATCCGCCCCGAGGACACCCCGTTCCACGTCACCGGGCTCGAACGGCTCGTCGAGCTCGATCAGGAGGCCGACTTCATCGGGAAGGAGGCCCTGCGGCGGATCGCGGAGGAGGGCGTGGATCGGAAGCTCGTCGGCGTCGAGATCGGCGGCGCCCCGATGACCGACGAGGGAGCGCTGGACGCTCCCTGGCCCGTGCTGGGCCCCGGCGGCTCGCGGATCGGGCGGGTGACCGCGGGGGCCTGGTCGCCTCGCCTGGAGCGGAACGTCGGCTACGCCTGGGTGCCCAGCTCGCATGCGCAGGAGGGCACCCGGCTCGAGCTGCAGGCGGACGGCCGGACGCGCGACGCGTCCGTGGCGCCGCTCCCGTTCGTCGACCCGAACAAGGAGATCCCGAAAGCGTGAACGGATCCGTCTCCTTCGACCGAGCCGTGGAGTACTACGACCGGACCCGCGGGCTCTCCGACGAGGCATCCCGACGGCTGGCCACGCTGCTCGCCGAGGAGCTCGGGGGCCTGGGCCGCTGCCTCGACCTGGGCGTGGGAACCGGGATCGTCGGCCTGCCGCTGGCGGAACGCGGCGTGCCCACGGTCGGCCTGGATCTCTCCCCGGGGATGCTGGCGAAGCTGGTGGAGAAGGCTGGCGGTCGCAGGCCGTTCCCGCTGGTGCTCGGCGACGCGACCTCGCTCCCGTTCGCCGACGACACCTTCGGCGGGGCGATCGCTCGCCACGTCCTCCACCTCGTCCCGGCCTGGGAGCGGGCCGTCCACGAGCTCACCCGGGTGGTCTCGGCCGGCGGAGTGATCGTCGTGTCGCGCGGCGACATCCCCGCCGCGTGGCGTGAGGCGACCGAGCGGTTCGTGCGCCTCGTCGGACGGCCGTCTTTCGCCGCCGGCGTCGATACCCGGGACGTCGCGAGCATGGACGAGGCCTTCGGGCGTCACGGCGCCCGTGCTCGGGACCTGCCGCCGATCCCCGAGCGGGTCGACCGGTCGCTGGGGGAGTTCGTCGATCAGATGGCCGCGGGCCTCCACTCCTGGACGTGGGGGGTGGAGGAGGAGATCCGGCGGCGGACCGCCGAGGATGTTCGGCGGTGGGCGCTCGACCGCTTCGGGACGCTCGACCCACCGTCCGCCCGGGAGGCGACGCTCGAGTACCGCGCGTACGACCTGACCTGAGCTACCGGTCCTCCGGGTGCTCCGGGTATCCTGGCAGCCCGTCGCGGGGGGTCGTTCCCGCAGGTCGGGGCGGTGTGGCCCGAGGAGGAGGACGCGGTGCCGATCACGGAGGTCGCCAAGATCTGGATGGACGGCGAGCTGGTGGACTGGCAGGACGCCCAGATCCATGTGCTCTCGCACGCGGTGCACTACGGGAGCGGCGTCTTCGAGGGGATCCGGGCCTACGAGACCGATCGCGGGGCCGCCGTCTGGCACCTCGACGAGCACCTGAAGCGCCTGTTCCGGTCGGCGAAGCTGTACCACGCCGACATCCCGTACTCGCGCGAGGCGCTCACGCAGGCGACGAAGGACGTCATCCTGGCGAACGACCTGAGGTCGTGCTACGTGCGCCCGCTGGTCCTCCGGGGGTACGGCGAGATGGGCGTGAACCCGCTGGACGCGCCGGTCAACGTGGTCATCGCGGTATGGCCCTGGGGCGCCTACCTGGGGGAAGATGCCCTGGAGCAGGGCGTCCGGATCAAGATCAGCAGCTGGCGCCGCAACTCACAGAACTCCCTCCCCGCCGCGGCGAAGGCCACGGGGCAGTACATCAACTCGGTCCTGGCGAAGGTGGAGAGCCTGAATGCCGGGTACGACGAAGCCATCATGCTGAACGAGGCCGGCCAGGTGACCGACGGCTCCGGCGAGAACGTCTTCGTGGTGCGGGACGGTGTGCTCACGACGCCTCCGATCTCCGCAGGCTGCCTCGACGGGATCACTCGCGGATCGGTGATCGTGCTCGCGCGCGACCTCGGCTACGACGTGCGCGAGGAGGGTCTCGTCCGCACGGACCTCTACAACGCCGACGAGTGCTTCTTCACCGGGACCGCCGCCGAGATCACCCCGATCCGAGAGGTCGACGACCGGACGGTGGGCGAGGGCCATCGTGGTCCCGTGACCAAGGAGCTGCAGGGCGCGTTCTTCGCGGCGACCAAGGGCGAGAACGAGAAGTACGCCCACTGGCTCACCTACGTGGACGACTGAGCGGTCCGAAGGGACCCGGACGTGTGGCTCGCGAGCGTGACGGTAGGCTAGCCCGCCATGGATGAGACCCCCTACCGGCTCCCGCGCACCGTCACCCCGTCCCGCTACGACCTCACGCTCGAACCGGACCTCGAGACCGGGGACTACCTGGGCACGCTCTCGATCGCGCTCGAGGTCGCCGAGCCCGTCACCGAGATCGTCCTGAACGCGAACGAGCTCCGGCTCGACGAGGCGGCCCTCGCCTCGGATGACGGCCGCCGGGTCGAGGTCTCGAAGATCCTGACCGACGACGAGGCGGAGCGCGCGACCCTCGATCTCGCCGAGACCGCCGAGCCGGGGAGCTGGTCCCTGGAGATCGCGTTCCGGGGCGAGCTGAACCCGCGGCTGACGGGGTTCTACCGGAGCACCTACCGCGACGAGGACGGCACGAACCGCATCGTCGGGACCACCCACTTCGAGCCGACCGACGCCCGCCGGGCCTTCCCCTGCTGGGACGAACCGGATCTCAAGGCGGTGTTCGGACTCACCCTCGTGGTGAGGGACGACCTCACCGCCGTGTCGAACGGTCCGGAGGTCGAACGCGAGTCGCTCGACGACGGGAGGATCCGGATCCGCTTCGCCGACACGATGAAGATGTCCACGTACCTCGCCGCCTGGGTCGTCGGCAGGCTCGAGCTCACCGAGCCGGCCGACGCGCGCGGCGTGCCGGTCCGCGTGGTCCACACCCCCGGGAAGGGTCGCCTCGCGCCGTTCGCGCTCGAGGCGAGCGTGCATTCGCTGAACTGGTTCGCCGACTACTACGGGATCCCCTACCCGGAGGCGAAGCTCGACAACGTCGCCATCCCCGACTTCGCCCAGGGAGCGATGGAGAACGTCGGCTGCGTGACGTACCGCGAGCAGGTGCTCCTGATCGATCCCGCGCGTTCGACCCAGGAGGAGCAGCTGGGCGTGGCGGAGACCGTGGCGCACGAGCTGGCGCACATGTGGTTCGGCGACCTGGTGACGATGCGCTGGTGGAACGGGATCTGGTTGAACGAGGCGTTCGCCACGTTCATGTCCATGCTGGCCGTGGACGCCTTCCGGCCGGACTGGGAGATCTGGAACGACTTCACGCGCGGGCGGACGAGCGCGCTCGAGGTCGACGCCCTGGAGAGCACCCGGCCGATCGAGTACGAGGTGCGCTCTCCGGACGACGCCAGCGGGATGTTCGACATCCTGACCTACGTCAAGGGCGGTGCGGTGCTCCGGATGCTCGAGCAGTGGCTGGGCCCCGAGCGCTTCCGTGACGGGATCCGCCGCTACCTGCGTGCGCACGCGTACGGCAACACGGAGACCCACGATCTGTGGGACGCGCTCGAGGACGAGACCGGTGAGCCCGTCCGCCGGATCATGGACGCGTGGATCTTCCAGGGCGGATACCCCGCGATCTCCGTCGATCTCGACGGAGATCGCGTCCGTTTCTCGCAACGCCGGTTCATCCCGTCACGCGACGAGGATCCGACCACGTGGCCGGTGCCGCTCAGGATCCGGCAGCTCGCCGGCGACGAGGAGCGCACGGACGCGATCCTGATCGAGGCCGACGGCGACGAGATCCCGCTGCTCTCGGACGATGCGGTGGTCGTCGCCAACGCCGGGTCCTCGAGCTTCGTCCGCGTCTGGTATGACGACGCGCTCCGGTCGCGCGTCGTCGGCCGGGCGATGGACGCGCTCTCGCCGGTCGAGCGGTACAGCCTGGTCGACGACGCGTGGGCCGCGGTCGTCGCCGGCAGCGCACCGGCGGGGTCCTTCCTGGACCTGGTCTCCGGGTTCTCGGAGGAGTCGGACCTCCGCGTCTGGCAGGGCATCCTGGGCGGGCTCGGCTGGTTCGACCGGTTCCTCGACGACGAGCCCCGCGAGCACCTCCGGGCGTTCGTTCGCGATCTCGTCCGCCCGTCGGTGGCGCGCCTGGGGTGGGAGCCGGCGGAGGAGGAGCCGGATCTGGTCCGGGCGCTCCGGGGTCAGCTCGTGCAATCGCTCGCCGTGCTCGGGGCAGACCCCGAGACGCTCGCGCAGTGTCGCGAGCTCGAGCTGGACGGCCGCGGCGACCCCCAGCTGCTGCAGGCCGCGGTGGAGGCCGTCGCGTCCGAGGGGACCGGGGACGACCTCGATCGCTACTGGCAGCGCTACCGAGCGGCGACGACCCCGCAGGAGGAGGAGCGCTACCTCTTCGCGACCTCTCGCTTCCCCGGGGAGTCGGAGATCGACCGGGTGCTGCGCGCGAGCGTGTCCGACGAGGTCCGGACGCAGGACGGGCCGTACCTGCTCGCGCGCGCCACGACGAACCGGAGCCATGGACCGACGGTGTGGAGGTTCATCGCGGACCGCTGGGGCGAGATGCAGGAACGGTTCGCGTCGTCGAACATCATCGGTCTCGTCTCCGGCATCCGATACCTCACCGACCCGCAGGTCGTGGACGAGGTCCAGACGTTCTTCGAGAGCCACGACATCCCCCAGAATCACCTGATGCTCCTACAGGGGCTCGAGCGGATGCGCGTGGCGGCCGCGCTCAGGGAGCGCGCCACGCCCGAGCTGCGCACGCGCTTCGGTTCCTGATCCCTCGTCACGCGCTCACGCTCCGGCGGCATGGTCGGGCATGTCGGACCGAAGGCGGAACCCACGCCGGGGTCGAGCCGTCCAACCGAGATCTCGACCGGCCAGCGGTCACGGTCAGCGCTCATGGCACGCGACCGTGGCCCACGATCCGGAAAGGAGCACAGCCATGCGACACCGGTTCGCACACGCCGCCGTCCTCGCGGCGCTCACGCCGATCCTCGTCGCCGCCACGGCCGGGAGCGCCCTCGCCTGCGGCGGGCTCGTCACGCCGAACGGCACGGTCAGCCTGCTGAAGACGACCACGCTCGCGGCCTACCACGGGGGCGTCGAGCACTACGTCACGTCCTTCGAGTTCGCCGGCAAGGGCGCCGAGGTGGGGTCGATCATCCCGCTCCCCGGCGTGCCGACGAACGTGATCGAGGGCGGCGACTGGACCCTGCAACGGCTGATCCTCGAGACCCAGCCGCCCGTGAGGGAAGCGGCCTTCCTCTCGGCCGACGCCGCGGTGGCCGGCGCGCCGGCCCAGGTGCTCTTCGAGACCGAGGTCGACGCCCTGGACATCACCGTCCTGAAGGGCGGCGGGACGGCGGTCGGCGACTGGGCGCGCGAGCACGGGTACTTCCTCCCTCCCGACGCACCCGAGGTGCTCGAGTTCTACGCCGACCGCAGTCCCATCTTCCTGGCCGCCCGGTTCAACGCCCAGCGCGCGGCCGATCAGGGCCTGCAGCGGGGGCAGGGGACACCCGTCCACATCGTGATCCCGACGCCCAACCCGTGGGTCCCCCTGCGGATCCTGGCGCTCGGCCTGCAGGCATCGCAGATCGTCCAGGCCGACGTGTACCTGCTCACGGACCGCCGGCCCGAGACGCTCCCTCAGGCGGAGAGGGCGAACCCGCGCGACGACGACCAGCGCGGCCTGATCCAGGAGGTCAGCGAGCCGGCGTCCGGTTCGTTGCTGGCCGACCTCCGGTCGGACCGGGGGATGGCATGGCTGCCGGCGCACGGCATGTGGCTCACGTACATCCGCGTGAACGACACCGCGAGGAACGTCACGCACGACCTCGCGATCGACGCGAGCGGCTACGGACGTCCCAACCCGGTCGCCGCCGGGTATCCCGCTCCCGTCCCGGGCGCGGCGTCCTGGTCCCTCGTCTGGACCGCGGTCGCGGCGGTCGTCGCGATCGCGTTCCTGATGGCGATCACCGATCCGGCGGTCCGCCGAGCGGCCGTCCGGGTCTTCCGTCGGTGAAGCTGCGGGCGGCGGCGCTCGCCGGGCTGCTGACGATCCTGGCCGGGTCGTCGACGGCTT
>JBIOTM010000069.1:0-2446 GCA_044865955.1 Actinomycetota bacterium
CGGCGATCACTTCTCCTCCGTCGCCGACAGACCCGAACGACGTTCCAGACGCGCTCCTAGATACCATCCAAGCCCCCCTCGGGGGAAGAGCCAAGCGGCCTAAGACGACTGCCGCACGGCCCTTCCGGGGCCAGGATGCACCTAGGCGCATCAGTCGGAGCAGGGTACACCAGACCCCCGCCCCTGGGAACCCTTTTTTCCCTGAACTTCCGGTGTCCGTGAGGTTCGTCACGGCGCCGTCCCTCGGGAAGGTGTACGGTCGTCGTCCCCTCCTCCCCAAGGCATCTCCCCTGAAGAGGAGGTGGCTCATGAGCGCACTGAGCGGTCGTCGGCGCCTGGTCGTGGCAGGGCTCGCGGCGGGTCTGGCGATCGGGGCGGCCATCGGGGCGACGACGCTCATCGGGGCGTCGTCCGAGGGCTTCGAAGGGCCTCGGCCGGTGGTGCTGCACGTCGCGAGGGTGCTCGCCGACCCCGGCGTGGACCTCGATCTCACCGCCGGCACGTTCTGCCCCGCGCCGAACGCGGAGTCCTGCCACGTGGTCTCGGCGACCGTCCACGTGCTGTCACGGGGGTCCCCGGGTTGGATCTCGCTGCCAGGCCGGGCCGAGGACTCGACCTTCGCCTTCGAGGTCCCCGGCGGGCTCGTCGGAGACGCCGGCTTCAGCTACTGGCTCGAGATGCGGACCGAGGACGGCGCGGTCGTGGAGCTGCCCGAGGGAGGGCCCGAGGCGCCGTTCCGCGTCCTGACAACGGCCGGGCTCGAGACGAGCGAGTGGCCGGAGCGGTTCTCCTGGTCCGACATCCGCCGCCCCGAGGGCGTCGTAGCCCGGTTGCGGTACGGAGACGGGGCGCGCGAGGTCGGCCGGACGGGCGGCCACGGGGAGGAGCGACCGTCGGGCCCGTCGAGCTTCGACGTCGCCCTCGACGGGTCGATCCTCGTCGCCGACTGGGTCCACGGGCGGGTGCTCGTGCTGACGGGGACCGGCTCTTTCACGCGAACGATCCCGCTTCCGGTCCGGCGACCCGTGGACCTCGCGGCCGGTCGGAGCGGGTTCGCCGTCACGACCCTCGGGCTGGATGCCACCGTGTTCGAGCTCGGACCGACCGGCGAGCAGATCGGCCGCTACGAGGTCGCGCCGGGCGTGACGGAACGGGTGGCGCTCACTCCCGACGGACCGCGGGTATGGGTCGGGCCGGCGCAGTGGGCGCCGGTGCGGTCGGCGCCGGGGATCCCGCTGGCCGCCGCGGAGCAGGCGCGGGCGCTCGCCCCGGCGATCCCCGGACGGGACGGCGCGGTCGCGCTCTCGAGCGAGCTCCCCGGCGGGCGCATCGCCTTCGTGTGGGAGCGACCGGACGGGTCCCGGGCGGGGACGGTCCTCCGGCTCCCCACCGGCGTCGAGCCGGGCGTGGACTACTTCGTCGTGGGGCTCCCCGACGGTGGCGCCGTGGCCGCGCGAGGCCTGTGGGCCGAGGGTCACGAGGCCGTGGCGCTCCTGCGGTTCTCGGCCGAGGGAGCGGTGGCGTCGGCGACGTTGCTGCCTCCCCCTTCGCACGAACAGGAGGCGGCCCAGTCCACGGTTCGGTTCCGCGCGCCGGACGAGGTCCTGGAGGTCGTCGCGGAGCCGAGCGGGATCCGCATCGATCGATTCGAGGTGACGTGATGAGAGCGATCAGGACGTTCGCGTGCGTCGCGCTGTTCCTCGCCGCCCTCCTGCCGGCGCACCGGGCGCTGGCGACCTGGGCCTCGGAGAACTGCGACGGCTCCGGCTCGTCCCGGGACACGTGGAAGCGGTCCCAGGCCGACAACTACGCGATGCAGGCGGTCGGTGAGGGCTACGAGTGGGGCGGGGGCTGCTACAAGCTCAATGGGTACGACGACACGCCGAACCTGGCGACCGACGCGGGCGGCGAGGGCGCGGACTGCTCCGGGTTCACGTTCAAGACGTGGGCGCTGAAGTCCGAGCTGGGCAGCGGCACGGGGTACCACTTCTGGGCCCACCAGAAGAACATCCACGGGCCGTACAGCACCTGGGCCTACTACGAGCCGGCGGCGTCCTACCCGTTCAAGCTGATCGGGAAGACGTACTCGGCCACCGCGTTCATGGACGCGCTGGTGGAGCGGTACTCGTCGTTCGGACACGTGGCGCTGATCCACATGGAAGGGTCCGGCGGGGGCGACTACATCGTGCACGCCAGGAACAACACGGTGGGGACGGAGATGCGCTACCTCTCCTACCGGTCGGACCCGGCGTTCAAGGCGGTGGCCCGGAAGAACTGGACCGCCGAGTGTTATCCGTCGCGCTGCAACTCGTAAGGCTTCCCGCGAGCGGCGGTACGCTCAGGCCGTGGGGGCCCTCCGTCGGCATCCGGTGCTGGTGGTCGTGGCCGTCGTCGTCCTTCTGGCGGTGGCCGCGATCGTGGGGAGCGCCGTCGTGGTGGGCGGCAC
>JBIOTM010000070.1:0-3384 GCA_044865955.1 Actinomycetota bacterium
CCCGAACGGCTTGCCGGCCAAACCGGTTCGAGCATTCCCCCGCTCGCCGATCCTAAGCACGGAGGCGCGGGGCCTCGAAGGGTTCCCGGACGGTTCGGCGCCCGGGGCGGGAGAATCGAGAGGTGAGCCGAGGTTCCCCGCGGTGACGCTGGTCCAGGAGCTCGCTGCCTTCGCGGCCCGGTCCTCGTGGGGGGACCTGTCCGAGGCGGCCCGAGCGGCGCTCCGGGCGCGCGTGCTGGATTCGATCGGGTGCGCGATCGGGGCTCTGGAGGCCGAGCCCGTGCGGGCGGTGCGGGCGTACGTGGAGCAGCTCGGGGGCGATCCGGCGTGCACGCTGATCGGTGGGGGCCGCACGTCGCCCGACCGAGCGTGCCTGTACAACTCGGCCCTCGTTCGCTACCTCGACTTCAACGACTCGTACCTGGCCCCCGGCGAGACCTGTCATCCCAGCGACGGCCTCGGCGCCGTGCTGGCGGCGGCGGAGCACGCCGGCGCGGACGGCCGGACGTTCCTCGTCGCGCTGGCGGTGTCCTATCAGGTGCAGTGCCGCCTGTCCGACGTCGCGCCGGTGCGGTCCCGAGGCTTCGACCACACCGCGCAGATGGCGTTCGCCGTGGCGGCGGGCGTCTCCCGCGCCCTCGGGCTCGACGAGGATCGCACCGCGCACGCCGTTGCCATCGCGGGGACGACCGGCGTCGACCTGCGGGTCACCCGGACCGGGGCGCTCTCGAACTGGAAGGGCCTGGCCGCGCCGCACGCCGCGTTCGACGCCACGACCGCCGCTCTCCTCGCGGCCCGTGGAGTGACCGGTCCCCTCGAGGTCTTCGAGGGCAACAAGGGCTTCATGGAGTCGGTGTCCGGCCGGTTCGAGCTCGACTGGTCGAAGGAGGACCTCGAGGCGGTGACCGGGACCGCGCTCAAGAGGTACAACGCCGAGATCCACTCGCAGTCGGCGATCGAGGGACTCCTCGAGCTCCGGACCGAGCACGGGTTCGCGGGCGGGGACGTCGAGGTGATCGAGGCGGACGTGTTCGACGTCGCGTACCACATCATCGGCGGGGGGGAAGAGGGCGAGAAGGTGACCGTCCGAACCAAGGAGGAGGCCGACCACTCGCTGCCCTACCTGCTCGCCGTCGCCGCCGTCGACGGCGAGGTGATGCCCGAGCAGTACCGTCCCGATCGGATCCGCCGCGACGACGTGCAGTCGCTGCTCCGCCGCGTGACGATCCGTCCCGACCCCGAGCTCAGCCGGCGGTTCCCCGCGGAGCATGCTTGCCGGGTCCGCGTGCGGTTGCGCGACGGACGGGAGGTGGCGACCGAGAAGCGGGACTACGAGGGCCATCCCACCCGCCCGATGCGCCGCGACACCGCGGCGGCGAAGTTCGATCGGCTGAGCGCGCCGCACTCGGACGCCGAGCTCCGCAAGGAGATCGTGGAGGCGGTGGCGTCTCTGGACGAGCTCACCGTCGGTGACCTGACCCGCCTCCTGGCCAAGGCGGGGACCGCACACGCCGAGAAGGGGGAACCACCATGACCGAGGACGAACGCGCCTTCCCGTTCCTGCGGCTCAACCCCCGGCAGGACAAGCCGCGGACCCGCGGGATCACCGAGATCCGCGGGCCGTACTACACGCCGATGGGGACCCGGTACCTCCGGGACGTCCTGGAGACGATGGGCGCGTACGTCGACGCCCTCAAGTTCGCCGGCGGGTCCTTCTCGCTCATGCCGCGCCGCGCCGTCAAGGAGATCGTCGACGTCTGTCACGAGCACGACGTGAAGGTGTCCACCGGAGGATTCATCGAGCACGTGCTCGCCCGCGAGCCCGAGGCGGTGGACCGGTACCTGGCCGGATGTCGCGATCTCGGGTTCGACATCGTGGAGGTCTCGAGCGGGTTCATCACGCTTCCGGCCGAGGACTTCGTGCGGCTGGTCGAGGAGGTCCACAAGCTCGGGCTCAAGGCCAAGCCCGAGGTCGGGATCCAGTTCGGCGCCGGCGGGGCCACCACGCCCGAGGAGCTCGAGGCCGAGGGCACCCGCGACGTGGCCTCGGCCATCGCGCTCGCCCGGCGGTGCCTCGAGGTCGGCGCGACGCCGATCATGATCGAGTCCGAGGGCATCACCGAGAGCGTTCGGACCTGGCGCACCGACGTCGTCGCCCGGATCGTCGCGGAGCTGGGGCTCGAGAACGTGATGTTCGAGGCCGCCGACCCCGAGGTGTTCGCCTGGTACGTCAAGAACTACGGGCCCGAGGTCAACCTGTTCGTCGACCACAGCCAGATCGTCCAGCTCGAGTGTCTGCGCTCGGGCATCTGGGGCACGAAGAGCCTCTGGGGCCGAGTCCTCACCTACCGGCCCTCGTAGCCGTCGGCACGCTCCGCCCGGCCCGCGGCTCGCGGGTTTGACCGGCGTTTTCGCGGGTACCCCTCACCCCGCCAGTTGGCCCTTCGGGCAGGTGCCCGAGCCGGGGGGCGAAAGAGGTTGTTCGACAGATCGTCGCCCGCACGATCCAGCCTTCTTCCCGCTCGTCCGCACCCCGATCGGCGAGATCCCCTCGCCCCGAGACCGAACCCCTTCGACCTGGCCGTGCAGCGATCGTCTGGAGCGCGCCCGAGTGATCCGTCACCGGCGGCTCCCGGAGAAGAGAGGAACCCATGACTCGAGCTCGTCCGTCCGTCGCGTCGCCGGCGCTCCGCGGCCGGATCGTCCGCGCGCTGTTCGCCGTCGGCCTGCTGGTCGCACTGGTCGGCGTCGACGCCTCGAGCGCCTCCACGCCGCCGTCGAGCACGGTGACCGTGCCCACCGCCGCCGGCCAGACGGTGACGGACACCTGGACCGGGTCGATCCCGCCGTTGGCGAACGCCACGAGCAACTGCGGGCCCTTCGCCGACACCGCGGTGGTCGATCAGCACGCGGTGACCGTGAACGTTCCGGCGGGCGTCTACGACTCGCTGCAGGCGAACTTCACGTTCAACATCGCCTGGGGGGATCCGGGCAACGACGAGATCCTTACCGTCGTCGGTCCCGACGGAAAGGTGGTCGGCTCGAGCGACGGCGGCGCGCCGAGCGAGACGGTGCAAGCCACCAACCTGAAGGCAGGGACCTACAAGGTCGTCGCGTGCGGGTTCGTGAGCGGACCCGACCCCCAGAGCTATGACGGAACGCTGACGATCCAGACCGTGGAGCTCCCGCCTCCGCCTCCGCCACCCGGACCGACGCGCGGGATCACGTTCGACCACGCGAACCTGAACGACCCGGTGCGCATGGTCGGCGAGCCCGACATCCAGATCGACAACCACGCCGGGAACTACGTGAGCGGCCCCGGCGGGAGCACGACCCAGGCCTCGTGGTTCTGGAAGTCCGAGGACGACGGGATCCAGTGGCACC
>JBIOTM010000071.1:0-10540 GCA_044865955.1 Actinomycetota bacterium
CCCCCCCCCCCCCCCCCCGCCGGATGACGATCGATACCTAGGCCGCGGCGTTCGTGACGAAGCCTGACGTCGCGATCCCGTTGCACGCGAACGTGTCGTCCGAGTCCACCGCCGTGTCTCCGTCGTCGACCCAGACGCCGGATACGCCGATGAGTTGATAGTTGGTCTCCGCGGTGGCGGTGTCCTTCGGCTTGATGTTCACCTGCACCACGGCCTTCTTGTCGACCGCGGCGAAGTCCCGGATCTTCTGCGGGGTGAGGTAGGCCTTCCAGGTCACCCCGGTGATGTCGGCGAAGTCGAGGCCGTTGCTCGAGCACTGCGTCCCCATGGCGGCCGGGAGCCCGGCGCTGACCACCATCGGCAGGGGTCCGTTGAACTGGCCGTTCGTCCCCCACACCGCTTTCCCGACCGCGATGTCGGTGTCCGAGACCCCGACGATGACGAACGCGAACTGCCGGTCGTTCAGACCCGCCATCGGCCCCATCCTCGGACCCCCTCGGGTCCCTTGGCGGGGAATCCTGCCATCGGGCACCGCACGAAGCAAACAGCGAGGGCGGGCCCGAAGGCCCGCCCTCACGTCCGATGCTCGATCGACGGAACCTAGTGCATGTGGCCGTGGCCGGCGGCCGGCTCCTCTTCCTGCTCCGGCTTCTCGACCACGGCGCTCTCGGTCGTCAGCACGAGTCCGGCGATCGAGGCCGCGTTCTGGAGCGCCGATCGGGTGACCTTCGCGGGATCGACGATCCCCGCCTTCACCATGTCGGTCCACTCCCCGGCCGCGGCGTCGAAGCCACGCGCGTCACTCTCCTCGCGGATGTGCGCCACGATCACCGATCCTTCGTGGCCCGCGTTCTGTGCGATCCGGCGGGCCGGCTCGGCGAGCGCATCGCGCACGATCAGCGCGCCGGTCGCCTCGTCGCCCTCCAGGTCGAGCGCGTCGAATGCCGCCTCCGCTCGGATCAGCGTGACGCCCCCTCCGGGGACCACGCCTTCCTCGACGGCGGCGCGGGTCGCCGACACGGCGTCCTCGATCCGGTGCTTCTTCTCCTTCAGCTCGACCTCGGTCGCCGCGCCCACCTTGATGACCGCAACACCGCCGGCGAGCTTGGCCAGCCGCTCCTGCAGCTTCTCCCGGTCCCAGTCCGAGTCGGTCTTCTCGATCTCTGCCTTGATCTGGTTGATCCGGCCCTGGACGTCTTCGTGGGAGCCGGCGCCTTCGACGATCGTGGTCGTGTCCTTGGTGACGACGACCTTGCGGGCCTGTCCGAGCAGATCGATCGTGACGTTCTCGAGCTTCAGGCCGACCTCCTCGGAGATGACCTGCGCACCGGTGAGGATCGCGATGTCCTGGAGCATCGCCTTGCGCCGGTCGCCGAACCCGGGCGCCTTCACGGCCACCGACGAGAACGTGCCCCGGATCTTGTTCACGACCACGGTGGCGAGGGCCTCACCGTCGATGTCCTCGGCGATCACGACCAGGGGCTTGGCGGCCTGCATGACCTTCTCCAGGACCGGGACCAGCTCCTGCACGCTCGAGATCTTCTTGTTCACGACGAGGATGTGCGGATCCTCCAGGACGGCCTCCTGGCGGTCCGGGTCGGTGATGAAGTACGGCGAGATGTAGCCCTTGTCGAACTGCATCCCCTCGGTGAACTCGAGCTCGATGCCGAACGTGTTCGACTCTTCGACCGTGATCACGCCGTCCTTGCCCACCTTGTCCAACGCCTCGGCGATCGTGTCGCCGATCTCGGGGTCGCCCGCGGAGATGGACGCGACGTTCGCGATCTCCTCCTTGGCCTCCACGTCTCGCGCCTGGGCCTTGATCGCCTCGACCGCCGCCTCCACGGCGCGCTCGATACCGCGCTTGAGCGCCATGGGGTTGGCGCCGGCGGCGACGTTGCGCATCCCGCCCTTCACCATCGCCCGCGCGAGGACGGTCGCGGTCGTCGTGCCGTCACCGGCGACGTCGTTCGTCTTGGTGGCGACCTCCTTGGTGAGCTGCGCGCCCATGTTCTCCCACGGGTCCTCCAGCTCGACCTCCTTGGCGATCGTCACGCCGTCGTTGGTGATCGTGGGCGCGCCCCACTTCTTGTCGAGCACCACGTTCTGGCCTTTCGGACCGAGCGTGATCGCGACGGTGTCGGCGAGCTTGTCGACGCCGGCCTCCAGGCCTCGCCGAGCCTCCTCGCCGAACTTCAGCAGCTTCGAAGCCACCTCGTCTCCTCCTTCGAGTCTGGAAGATGCGGGCGGGGCTCGCGTGCCGCGAGGCCCGCCCGATCCCCCGCGTGATTACTTCCCGACGACGGCGAGGACGTCACGGGCCGACAGGATCTGGTACTCGGTCCCGTCCGAGTCCTTCCACTCCGTGCCGCCGTACTTCGAGTAGATGACGGTGTCGCCCACCGAGACGTCCATCGGCACGCGGGTTCCGTCCTCGAACTTCCCCGGGCCCACCGCGACGACGGTGCCGACCACCGGCTTCTCCTTCGCCGTGTCGGGGATCACGAGGCCGGAGGCCGTGGTCTCCTCGGCCTCGCCCGGCTGCACGATGACGCGATCGTCGAGGGGCTTGAGCTTGAAGTCCTTCGCCATCCCTTCCGTCTCCTCCCGTTCGGGTGCTGGTGCGTTAGCACTCGCCGTGTCTGAGTGCTAGCAGGATAGCGGCGGGAGCGCCGAAGGGTCAATCCGGAACGGAGGGACCTCTCCTCAGGCCGGCCGGAGCGCCACCAGCTGACCGATGCTCCTCCCGGAGTTCGCCGCAGCGGCGACGAGATCGCCGGTCGGGGCCGCGACCGGGCGGATGGTCTCCGCCGCCTCCGCCGTGATCCGGTAGGTGCCAGCGCTCGAGGCGAGATCCCATCGTTCGGTGGTGCCGACCGGAGGCGTGACGGTGGTGGCACCGGTGATCCCGTAGAAAGCCGCCACGGCGACACCGCCGACGGTCGTGGTGAGCGACGGAGCCGTGATCGTCGTCGACGCGGTCGTGGCGACGAAGCCGGAGTGCCCGTCGACCGGGTTGGCCGTGTCGACGCCCGAGTACGCGAGGATCCCGCCCGCCGCGGCCTGGGGAACCGAGAACGTCCAGGTGTAGTCGGCGGGCTCGGCCGCGACGGCCACGCGCACGAACACCGCCTGTTTCATGATCGTCGGGTTCTGGTCCGATCGGACGAGCGTCCAACCGGCGGGTGGGGTGATGGCCGGGGAACCTCGCACCGAGACCCCCGTCACGAGCACGTCGCCGGACTCCACGCCAGCGGGACGAGCGATCGTGAGGGTGGTCGCCGTGAGGTTGACCGACGAGCTGGCGCCTCGGAGGACGATGGACGTCGGCCCGCCGCCCACCGTGACGCTCGCCGTCGCCGCCGTCGACGACGCGGTTCCGTCCTCGACCCGGAACGTGAAGGAGTCCGGTCCCTCGTAGCCCGCCGCCGGCGTGTACGTGACCGAGGCGGCATCGGCGTTCGGGGTGCCCGCGCTGCACGGCTCGGCGACGAGCGGGCCGAGGCTGCCGTGCGCGGGGCTCGAGAGGACGGTGAAGGTGAGCTCGCAGGATTCGACGTCGGTGCCCGTGACGCGGACGGCGAGGGGGGTGCCCACCTCGGTCACGACCGAGGCGCCGATCGCGCTCGGGGGATCGTTCGTCGCCGCAACCGTGATCGAGGCCGTGGCGACATCGGAATCGTTCCCGCCGTCGCTCACCCGGTAGGTGAAGGAGTCTTGCCCTTCGTGGTTGGGGGCCGGCGTGTACGTCATCGTGGCGGTGTCGGCATTGGGCGATCCTGGGGTGCACGCCCTCCCGCCGATGGGGCTGAGGCTTCCGTGGGACGGGCCCGAGATGACCGAGAACGTGAGCTCGCACCGCTCGAGGTCGGTGCCGGCGAGGGTGACGTCCGCCGGCACATCCTCGGTCGTCCCCGCCGTGACGTTCGAGGCGACCGGAGGGTTGGGATCGGGCGACGACGAGGCGGCGACCTCGATGTCGAACCCGTCGGTGAACGATCCCACGCTCTTCACGAACCGGGCCTCGAGCCGGTCCTCCGTCACCATGTACCTCGTGAACCCGAACGTGGTCCCGTTCATCGAGGCGAAGTAGCCGGCCTCGGGGTCGCCCGAGCGGGGCTGGTCGAGGCTCTCCCTGCCGAAGGTGCCGTCGATCACGAAGACGGTGCCGGCGCCCTTCGCGTAGAGCCCGTCTTGCCCGTCGTCGACGACGCAGTCCGCGTCGAACGACCCGGCCGGCACCTCCGGACACCCGGCCGGGTCGAGCGCGAGCTGCTTGCTCCGCTCGTACGCGTGCTCGTGTCCTTGGAGCACGACGTCGACCCTCTTCTGGATCAGGAGGTTCATGAGATCCGTCCCGATCTCACACGTCTTGCCGCCGGTGGTGAGGCAGACCTTGTGCATCCCGACGACGACCCACGGGATCCCGGCGGCGCGCGCTCCGTCGATCGCGTCGGAGAGCCATGTGTACCTCGCGGTGCCGCGGACGTAGTCGTAGGAGACGTTCCCGATCGTGAGGTCCGCCCCGATCATGATCACGCGCACGAGCGGCGACGACGGCGGGTAGTCGAAGCGGTACTCCGCCGCATAGGTGCCGGTCGAGCTCATCCGATCCGGCAGACACGCGGCGTGGTTCAGGACGTAGCCGTCCGGGCCGTTCTGCTCCTCGTGGTTCCCCGACACGAGCTGGAACGGGAACGACGGGCCGAGGGTCGGCAACCGGGCCTTCACGAAGTCACACCACGCCGAGTCCGGGTCCACCTGGTCGTAGTCGAGATCGCCCAGCGCCAGATAGAAGTCCACGCCGGACCGGTCGAGCGCCGCCAAGCTCGCTTCCGTGTTCACGTTCGCGCCGTGGTCGCCGGCGGCCGCGAACGACACGCCGGCAGCCGCGGACGGTGTGGTGACCGTGGCTTCGTCGGACGGAGCCGAGGAGTTGCCGGCCGCGTCGACCGCCACCACCGAATAGCTGTACGTCCTGCCAGGGAGAACGGTCGCGTCCACGTAGAACGTGGAGCCCGTCGCCGCGACCTGCGCGCCGTCTCGGAAGATCCGGTAGCCCGTGACCGCCACGTCGTCGGTCGCGGCCGTCCACGTCAGATCCACCCGGTCGGCGGCTGGCGCGCTCGCCGACAGGCCGGAGGGTGCCGACGGCGGCGTCGTGTCCGGGGTGTTGTCCACGGTCACGGTCACCGGAGACGACGTGGTCGCGTGACCCGCGGCGTCGTGCGCGATCGCGGTGAGGACATGACTGCCGTTGCTCGTGGAGCTCGTGTCCCACGCGAAGGTGTACGGCTCCGTCGTGACCGTCTGCTGGACGACGTCGTCGATCGCGAGGTCGACCGAGGCGACCCCGACATCGTCGGAGGCCGCAACGTCGACGCCCGTCGTCCCGGAGACGGTCGCGCCGTCGGCGGGCATCGTGATGGCGGCCGACGGCGGCGTCGTGTCCGG
This sequence comes from Actinomycetota bacterium, assembly GCA_044865955.1. Classification (GTDB taxonomy): domain Bacteria; phylum Actinomycetota; class UBA4738; order UBA4738; family HRBIN12; genus JAJNBA01. The sequence continues at coordinate 5,455 of JBIOTM010000071.1, forward strand.
CGGCGTCGCCAGCGTGACGACGAGTCGGGGAGCCGTGGCGGCGCCCGCTTCCTTCGATGCGTAGATGGCGTCGTTCCCCGACGTCGAGGTCGTCCGCAGGCTGAAGGTCCCGTCGGCCACGACGAGGGGTGTGACGTCGACCTCGTACCACGTGTTCGCAGCGACCGGGCCCAGCGTCGCGATGGGGGTGGCATCCGCCGCCGGCGCGTTCTGCCACGTCACGGACCGCTCGCCCCAGGAGGTATCCGGCACGCGGTGGAACCTGCCTCCGAACGGGGAGCCGTTCACGCAGAAGAGGCGGAGCGTCGCCTGCGTCACCGTTCTCGACCCGATCCCGGAGACCTCGAACGTCATCAGCGAGTGTTTGAGGGGCTTGTTGTCGATCTCGAGCCTGGCGGTCCCACCGAAGTTCGTGGAGGGCGAGCCGGCCTTGATCGTGGCATCGGCGCCGGGACCGAACGTGAGCACCTCGGGCGCCGCCGCCGCGCCGAGGGCGATCGCCGTCGCGAAGACCGAGGCCACGACGGCGATCGAGGCGATCCGACGGTGTGCGACGGGCATCGGTCCAGACCCTCCCGTTGCTCCCCGAGGGTACTCGGACCACCTCGAAGGGCGCAACGGCCGTCCCGCGAGGGTCGGTTCAGGCCCCCGGTCGTCGGCCCGGAGTCAGCAGCTCCCCCACCCGAGCCGAACGAACTCGTAGGCGCTGAGGGGGATCGCGTGGAGGGAGTCGGCGGTGAGCTTGCCCCGCCACAACCAGCCCCTGCCTTCCGCGATCGTGTGCTCCACCTTGATGATCGTGCCTCCGCCTCCGTCTCCGACGACGGCGCCGTACCGCTGGAGGCACCTAGCCACCACCAGCCCCGCCCGGCTGAGCTTCCCCTGCCGGTGGAGCGCGGCGAGGTCAACGGACGGCTTGATCCTCAGGCGCGCGCCCTCCGGCGGAGCGAGCCGGGCCGTCGAGTCACCGTCGCTCGAGATCATGGGGAAGACGTGTCTCTCGGACGCGCCGGGGATCGCGATCCGGAGCGCGTGTGGGATCACCCCGGCCTGGATCTCGTCGTACCGGATCGCCGCCACCGCACCGGGCATGCCCCGGTGTCCTCGGTTGCGGCGGTCCCGGTTCGCACACGATCGCCACTGAGCGTCGAGGCCGTTCGACCCGAGGTAGTGGAGCGCGCCCCCCTCGGCATGCCACAGACCATCGACGAGCGACGCACGGAAGAGCCAGGCCACCCAGCCCTGCCCGCGGTCGAAGACGCACATCGCCCCGTCGGAGCTCTCGTCCGCTCTCGCGTCGGACGGGATCCGGAGGCGGGAGAACTCGGGGGGGAGGGACGGGCCCAGGATGGTGTACGCGCGATCGCCGCTCCTCGCCCAATAGATCGGGAGTCCCCACTGGCCGGAGCTCGTGGTTCCCGCGAGCCGGACATGGTTCTGCGACGACCTCCGACGGAGGTAGTCGATCATCCCGGCGGAGTTCGCGGCGCGCCTCGCGCGCACCGGCAGCTCGCGGTTCCAATAGCTCTGACGGAACGCGCGGTACGGCCCAGACCCCAGCTCGACGAAGAGCTGCTCCGAGGTCTCTGCGACGAGCGTGAGGGCGGCGGTGGCCAGGGCGCCGCGTAGCACACTGCGGCGGGTGACCACGGCGATCCCCTCGATCGCCTCGGGGGTTGGAACACCCATCCCCCCCTATCGGCCGTGGCCGCTGCGAAGCTTTAGGGGCGGCTGATTCCCTGCCCCACAGGCATCCTGGGATGCACGCTATGCGTTCGCCGGGCGAAGCGCCACCAGCTGGCCCACGCTCTTGCCGGAACCGGAAGCCGTGGCGACCTTGTCCCCGGTCGCTCCGGCGACGGCCTGCAGCACGTCGGCGGACGCTGAACTGATCGGATACGTCCCGGTCGCGGAGAGGTCCGAGCGCTCCGCCATCCCCGAGGGCGGCGTGAAGCTCCTGATGCCGGTGATGCCGAAGAACCCCAGGATCGTGGAGCCGTTCACGGTGGTCGTCACCGACGGCGCGGTCACGGTCGTGGCCGCGGTGGCGTTCACCGCGCCCGAATGCGCGTTCACGGGCGCCACGGTGCTCACTCCGGAGTACGCGAGGATCGCACCCGCCGCCGTCTGCGACTTCGAGAACGTCCACGTGTAGGTGGGGGGTTCGGATGCCCCGACCACCCTCACGTACACGGCCTGTCGCATGGTCGTGGCGATCTCGTCCATCCGAACGAAGGTCCAGCCGGCGGGAGGCGTGATGGCCGGTGTGCCGCGCACGTCCACCACCGACACCATCACGTCGCCGGCCACGATCCCGACGGGTCTCGCGATGTCCAGGGTGAACGCGGTCGCGTTGGCGCCCGAGCTCGACGACCGGAAGGCGATCCCGGTCCCTGCCTGGGAGACCGAGATCGACACGGTCGCGAGGTTCGAGGTGAGCGTCCCGTCCGAGGCCGAGAAGCGGAACGAGTCCGACCCCTCGTAGCCCGTGTCGGGCGTGTAGAGCACCGTCGCCGAGTCCGAGTTCGGGCTGCCGGACGAACATGCCCCGTCGACGACCGGTCCGAGCGTGCCGTGGGAGGGCCCCGACTCGATCGAGAACGTCAGCTCGCACGTCTCCGGATCGGTCGCCGTCAAGGCGATCTGGGTGGGGGTGTCGGTCGTCGTGGACGCCGATCCGTCGTTCGCGGACGGAGGGTCGTTCGACCCTGTGATCGTGATCGTCGCCGTCGCCGGGGCCGACGCCGCCGCTCCATCGGCGACGCGGAAGGTGAAGGCATCGGACCCTTCGAAGTTCGGGGCGGGCGTGTAGTTCACGCTCGCCGCGTCGGTGTTGGGCGTTCCGGTCGCGCACGGAGCGTTCGAGATCGGTCCCAATGAACCATGGGAAGGAGACGACACGATCGAGAACGTGAGGTCGCACGACTCGAGATCGCTCCCCGAGAGCTGCACCGCGACCGGCGTGTCCTCCGTCGTGGACGCGCTGGCTCCGTTCGCCACCGGCGGCGTGTTGGGAGGAGGCGGAGGGCCGCTCGGGAGGAACTCGTTGTGGTAGTACGTGTCCGAGCCGCCCGCGCTGGTCAGCACCACCGTGCCGGTGGCCGCGTCGGTCGTCTGCTTGGTGCCGGTCGGATTGTTGACGGCTTTCGACGCCTTGACCCACACGGGGTGGGAGGCCGCGTTGAACGAAGGAGAGGCGAAGGCGCTCTCCCAGACGTCGACCTCGGAGCTGCGGTTGGCGAACACGTACATCGCGTTCTCCGCCGGACTGAGCACCAGGATCGGCCGTGTCGCGTTCTGGGACACCGGGCTGACCGGGAACGACGCCCACGCCCCCGCCGAGTCGCGCCGGAGGACCGCGATCAGCGGGTCGGCCGACGTGCCGCTCTGGTCGTTCAGGCTCGTCTTGACCGCGATGAAGACCTGATCGCCGTACGAGACCATGTTGAGGTGGTCGTCCGCGCACCTCGTGCCGTTCGCGGTCGGGCACCCGCCGACCCCGTTCCCGTACGCGGTCTCGATCGTCCAGCTCGCCACCGGATCGGAGTCCCGATGCCAGGCGAAGAAGAACCTGCTCGTCCCCTGGTTCGACCAGGCGACGCCGATCCGATCGCCGCCGAACGAGGTGATCGTGGAGATGTCGTCCGCGTTGACGTCTGACGTGGGGAGGTCCATGTAGGTGAACGACGTGCCACCCGGCGACGTGAAGCCGACCTTGATCTTCCGCCCGTCCTCGAACGTGCTCCACAGGCGTCCGGCGCTGTCCTTCGCGATCGTGAGGGTCTCCATGTCTCGGGTCGTGATGACGGTCGGCCCCGAGACGCTCCCCCACGTCCCGTTCCCCGCGTACGGGATGCGGTAGAGGAGGCTCTCCCGGGGGTTGCCCGTCACCCCCGAGTTGCCGTTGTCGCGGAGCGATACGTACGCCGTCGACCCGTCGAACAGCACATCCGCCTTCGCCCACACGTCCGCACCGTCCAGACGGATCCGGGACACCCATGCGTGGTCCACGAGCTCCCAGAGCCACACCCCCGCGGACGCGGCCTGCGCGCCGCTGGTGCCGAAGACGCCCCACCAACGGACGGGCTCGGCGGCGCCGTCACCCGTGTAGAAGAGCTTGCTCTCCGGCTTGTAGCCCGTCGCCGGTCCGCCGTGCGCCTCCACGGCGGACCCGTACTGGAAGTCGAACGTCCCGTTGTCGCTCAGCTTCGACGGAAGGGCCTGCGCCGGCGTGCTCGCGAACAGCGGCAGCAGGAGGACGATGACGGGGAGCACCCGGACGGGCCGCACGGCGACAGTGTGTCCTGGGGGACGCGACGGTCGCATACGTGGTCTGCGGTAGATACGGTACGTACGCGACGCCTCGTCGGGCGCAGGAGAACGTTCCCGTAGGGCGTTCTCCCTCGTTCCGCGGAGCTATCATCCGCCCCCGATGGCGGGCCACGGGGACGCGCGCGATCGCGGAGGGCCCGACGGGGAGGCGCGTCCGCGCGTCGTGGTGATCGGCCAGGGGTCGCCAGCGACCGGCGGGATCCCCACCTTCCTGTCGCGGCTCCTGGGATCCGAGGCCCTCCGCACCGGAGCGAACGTCACGTTCGTCAACACGACGCCGCAGGGCGACCGGCGACCGGGCTCGGTGTCGATGGGGAACGTGACGCGAGCGCTCCGGGACGCTGTCCGTGTGTTCCGCGCCGCCAGGACGGCAGACGTGGCGCACCTGAACGTCTCCGCCGCCCCGACCGCGCCGCTCCTCCGTGCCCTCCTGCTCTGCGGCGTCGCGCGCGGCGCGGGCGCACGCACCATCCTGCACGCGCACACGGGCCGGCTCCACGTCGCCGCGCGCGCCCGCGCCTACCGGTGGCTGCTGCGTCGATCGCGCCTGGTCGTGGACGTGTTCGTGGTCGTCTCCCGGACGGAGGCCGATGCGGCGAGGCGCCTGGGCCTGGATCCGGTCCTCATCCCGAACGGGATCGACGCCGCGCGGTTCCGCACCGGTCCGAAGGACGACCCACCCTTGATCGCGTTCCTCGGAACGGTCTGTGAGCGCAAGGGGCTCATCGACCTCCTCGGTGCGCTGTCGCGCCAG
>JBIOTM010000072.1:0-6532 GCA_044865955.1 Actinomycetota bacterium
CCCACCCTTCGACGTCGTGATCATCGGAGACGCGTCCCAGGAGGGACCCGGGGTGTTCGAGCGGGTGCGCGCCGCCTACGCGGGTTCGGGGCTCGACCGGGTCACGTTCACCGGCGCCGTCGACCACGCCGTCGTCGCGGATCTCCTGTCGCGGGCCGCGATCTTCTGTCTCCCCTCGCACTGGGAAGGTCTCCCGCTCTCCCTGCTCGAGGCCATGGCCGCGGGGGCAGCTCCGGTCGCGACGAGGGTCGGGGAGATCCCTCAGGTCCTCGATGGTGGACGTGCGGGGATCCTCGTGGAACCCCACGACCCGGCCGGTCTGGCCGGCGCGCTCGGTGACCTCCTCGCGGACGGGCGCCGGCGATCGGAGCTGGGAGCCGAGGCCCGGCATCGCGTGGAAGCCGGGTACCCGGAGGCTGCCGTGTTCGAGGCGCTCGTGGACCTCTATCGACGCTCGGCTCGCTACTCGATGTAGCCGAGCCCACGGAGCGACTCGGCGATCGCCTCCTCGTCCTCTTCGGTGAACGGGTAGGTCCGGGTCTCGTCCAGGTCCGGGGCGGTCGCGGAGCCGACGGCCCGCATCGCCACCTCGTCATTCATCAGGCCCGTGACGACACGACCGTCGAGCCCGTCGGCGACGGGGAGATCGCTCATGTGCAGCACCGTCGGCAGCACGTCGACGATGTCGAGCCCCGGCGCGAAGGGACCGGGCCGCACGGCCGGACCTGCCGCCACGAAGACCCCGTCCAGATGGTGGTATCCCCACGGCCGATCGCGATGATCGGTGAACGTCCCGCTCGCGGCGAGCGTGTCCGACGCCTCGTACCGTTGCGCGCGGAACAGGGGGAAGAGCTCGGGAGCGCGACCCTCGAACGGTCCCGCGATCACCTCGCGCCGCGGCACGACGCGGTCCGTCACCGATCCGCCGTCGTCGGGATCTCGCAGCTCGAGCAACCGTTCGACCAGCTCGCGTTCGATGCCCTCCGTCTCCGCCGGGTCGACCCATCCCTTGGGGAGTGCGCCGCGCCGGTTCACATGGATGCCCTGCTCCGCCACGTGAGAGGCGAACGCCCGGGTCCGCTCCCACACGATCCCGCGCTCCACGCTCGCCTTCGCGCGGTGGAGCCATCGGCGTGGGATCACCCGTCGGGCCAGCCGTTGCCCCGTGCCCGCGACGGCCTTCAGGCTGGTGAGTCGAGCCAGCGACGGAAGCGCCAGATACCCCCACTCGGCGAGGAGCAGGTTGAGGTTCACGGTCTTCTCCCAGGGACCGCTGCCGTGATCCGACACCACCACGGCGTGGCCGTCGGGGCCGGCCCAGTCCACGAGATCGCGGATGGCCAGGTCCAGCTCCGCGAAGTAGGCCTGGGACCGCTCGCGGATCTCCGTGGACATCGGGTGGAGGTACCAGTCCGAGCAGTCCACGATGCACTGGTAGAAGACGTGCTGCAGGCGGTCGGCGCCCTCGAAGACCGCGAACACCACGTCCGGGTCCACCCGCTCGATCAGCGCTCCCAGCACCCGTCGTCGGAGACGCTGGACGTCCTCGATGCGGGTCACGGTGCCCGGCGAGCGCCAGTCGTTCTCGTAGTTGACGACCGTGTCCAGCGGGTAGTGGCCGCCGGCGACGTCGGACACGAGCCGGCCGGTTCCGACGTCCGAGGCGAAGCCCGGCATCTCTGGGTCGGTCCATCCGGTCGCCAGGCCACCGGCCACCAAGAAGCCGTTGACCGTGACGGGCGGATAGGACATCGGCACGTTCAGGATCCCGACGCGCGTGCCGAGCTCGCTCAGGTAGGACCACATCGGGGTCGCCCGGATCGAGCCGGAATGCGCGATGGAAGGGGGCTCCTGTGGCGTGTTGTCGAGGAATCCGAACACCCCATGGCGACCGGGGTTCACCCCGGTCGCCATCGACACCCAGGCGGGTGGCGTGTACGTCGGGATCGTGGAGCGGAGGATGGCCTCGACTCCCCGGGCTCGGAGGGAAGCGAGGGCGGGCATGACCCCCGCGTCGATCATGGGTCCGAGCACCCGATAGGTCGCGCCGTCGACACCGATGAGGGCGAGACGGCGGGGGGAAGAGGGGGAGCTCATCCGGGCGCGACGATAGCAGCCGTCGACCGAGGTGCGGTGGCCCGAGCCGATGCCGTGCCATGGATATCATCCGGCCGCGATGGACGGCGCCTGGGTGCTCGTGACCGACGGAGGGACCGGTCAGGGCCGATCCGCGTTGGCGGCGGTGCGAGCGCTCGCGGCGGCCGGGTACCGCGCGGCCGTGACGATCTCCGGGCCACACTCCCTCGCCGCCGCCTCCCGCCACTGCCTCCGCCGGGTGCAGGTGCCCGACGTCGAGCATGGCTCGTACGGGGACGCCGTCCGTGCGGAGCTCGCATCCGGCGGATACCTCACGGTGCTCCCGGCGAGCGATCGGGCTCTCCTCGCGATCGGAACGCCCGTCGCCCGTCTGATCGACAAGGCGTCGCTCCATGGCGCGGCCGCCGCGGTCGGGCTCGCCACGCCGGACGGGCGGGTCTACGCGACGACCGACGAGCTGGTAGCGGCCGGGTCGCGTCTCCCGTTCCCCGCCGTGGTCAAGCCGACGGTCTCCCGGTTCACCCCGATCGCGATCGAGCACCCCCGCGACCTCGGCCGGCTGACCGACGTCGCCGGTCCGTTCCTCGTGCAGCCGTTCGTCGAATCCCCGCTCCGGTCGCTCTCCGGCGTGATGTGGCGCGGGCGCCTGGTCGCCGCCGTGCACCAGCGATACCTCCGGACCTGGCCGCCCCGGTGCGGAGGCGCCTGCGCCGCCGAGACCACCGGGCCGGACGTCGCTCTCGAGGAGAAGGTCGTCGCCTTGCTCCAGGGACACGAAGGCGTCTTCCAGGTGCAGCTCGCAGGCGATCTCCTCCTGGACGTCAATCCACGTGTCTACGGATCGATGCCGTTGGCGGTCGCCGCCCAGGCGAACCTGGTGGGCCTCGCCTGCGACCTGATCGAGGGCGCGCCGGCGCCCCGGACGATCCTGCGCGGCCGACCGGGCGTGCTCTACCGCTCGCTCGAGGGGGACATCCGTCACCGCTTGTGGGCGGTCGGCCGGCGCGACATCGGCGTGCCCGAGGCGTTCCGCTCGATGCGACCCCGCCGGGGAACCGCCCACGGTCCGGAATCGCTCCGCGACCCCGGACCCATGGTTGCCCGGGCGCGCTACAGCGCCGGACGCATCCTGCGACGAACGACGTAGCGGCGCTACGTCCCTCATGCGATGCCCCTACGTCGTGCCCTGCCCTAGGTTGAGGTTCCGCGACGTCGAGGTGGGGTGATCGCGCGGCCGGGCACGTCCCGGGTGCGTGGTACTGACTGAGGAGGGCGTCACATGCGAAGGATCGTCCTGACGTGCGTCGCGACCGTGATCATCGCGGGCTCGGCCGCCGCCCCGGCGATCGCGAAGGTCACCAAGGTCGTGCCAAAAGACGAAGGATCGAGCGACCCCACCTATTTCGCCTCGCAGCATCGGATCGCCGTGACGCAAGGGGGCCGCTTGCTCGTGGTCCACGGTCGGCACAAGCGAGGGGTGCAGCTGCGCTGGAAGAACAAGGGGTCGACCATCTGGCGCGAGGGCAGCAAGGGCGCGGTCAGCGACGGCATGCTGCTGGATGACACGGGCTCCGGCGACTGGCCCTCGTCGATCGTCGTCGGCACGGGTGCCGACGGCAAGGAGCGCGCGTGGGTCCTGATCGGCGACGTCAACTTCACCAACCCGCAGCCCGTCCGGATGCGTGTCCTGTCGCGTCTCGACGCGTCGGGAGGACCCACCGTCGGGCCGATGGTGATCGTCGACAACGCGGCACGAGGGGACGCCTTCGTCGACGTCGCGCTGGAGCGGCAACCGGGAGGAGGCCTTCGCGGCGCCGTGGCCTTCGTGCGCAGGATCGACGACAACACCTGGCGGTTGATCGTCAAATGGTTCACGAATCTCCAGACGAACACGCCCGGCTTCACGGGCGCGCACGGCATCCTCTCGTCCACGTCGGGACGGAAGCAGTCGACACTCGTTCGGACGACGTACGGGATGGCCCTGATGGTCCGCGCCGAGAAGGGCGAGATCGTCATGTTCACCCACAAGCGGAAGCAGCGATTGACGAGGTGGCACCGAACGGGCGCCGGTGTGTCGGCCGTCGCGCTGGGCAAGCCCTCCGCCACCGGGTTGGCGAACGGAGACGTGCTGATGGCGATCGAGGACCGGGTCGCCGCGAACCACGTGACGGTTCAGCGCTTCTCGCCGGACGGTCGCGTGAGGACCGTCCTCCGGATGACGGGGGTCTCGATGCCGTCGATCGCGAGTCAGCGCAGGGATGCGTGGCTCGTGATGGTCCGCGACAGCGACGGTTTCGTCGTGAGCAGGCACTTCAACCCCATCTCCGGTTGGAGCCCCATCCGCGTCGAGATCGGCAACAGCGATCACCACAAGTGGCCCAACACGCTGCGCACCAGCCAGGGCTTCCTCCGGTTCGTCGTTCGCGCAGGCGCGGTGGGAACCACGCGATCCGGGGTCAAGGCCGTCGAACGGCCCGCGCGCCCGGGTCCCGACTGATGCGGACGGGACGAGATGGACGAGACCCGCTCGCTGGGGCCGGCGCCGGACCCGTGAACGGTAGACGGGGAGCCGCAAGGTGCAGCTTCGAGCCGGGGGGACGTCGCAGCTCCTGCGAACGCCCCTCGTGACGGAGATGGGCGGGCGCGCCCGCGGGGCAGGATGACGGTCCTCTGCTATCACGCGATCGACCCCCGGTGGGCGGCTCCCATCTCGGTCCACCCCGAGACCTTCGCCGCTCACTGTGGGTGGCTCACGCGCCGGCGGCGGGTGCTCCCGCTGGACGAGGTCGTGGGCGCCGCCCGCGGGGGCGGTGGATCCGCGCGTGGAGCCGTCGCCATCACGTTCGACGACGGCTTCGCTTCGGTCTACGACCACGCCTTCCCGATCCTCGCGCGCGAGCGGATCCCGGCGACGGTGTTCCCGGTCGCCGGGACGTTGACGACCGGCGGCCAACCCGTGGACTGGGTCGACCGGCCTCCCGCCACGGGCCCTCCCGCCACCCTCGACCGCTCCCAGATCCGGGAGATGCACGAGGCTGGGATCGGGTTCGGATCGCACGGCTTCGCGCACGAGGACCTGACGCGGCTCGGTGATCTCGAGTGCGAGCGGGACCTCCGGGAGAGCCGCCTCCTCCTGGAGGAGATCGTGGGCGCACCGATCCGTTTCCTCGCCTATCCGCGGGGGCGCCACGACGAGCGAGTGCGTCGTGCCGCCGAACGGGCCGGGTACACCCACGCGTTCGCCCTGCCGGAGCGCCACGAGCCGGTGACGCGGTACTCGATCCCGCGGGTGGGCGTCTACGGGGGCAACGGGCTCATGACGCTTCGGATCAAGGCAGACCCGCTCTACCTGCCTCTGCGGGGCAGGCTCGGTTCGGTTCGGGTCGCGGCCGCGGGCGGATCGATGGCGCCGGGTCGATGACGACCGGGTCGACGACCGAGCCCGACGCCGCTCCGGCGGCCGGGAGCGATCCGGCCCGGTCGGCTCTCCACGAACTCGACGGAGCCGGCGTCCGTTGGTGTCTGCTCCGGGGTGAGCGCGATCTCTCGGATGCGACCGACATCGACATCCTCGTCGCGAAGGGAGATCTGCGCGAGCTCGACCGGGCCCTCGCCTCGGCCGGCTTCGTCCAGGTCCCCTCATGGGGGTACGGCACCCACACCTTCTTCCTCCGCTACGACAGTGCGGTCGATCGGTGGACCAAGTTCGACGTGGTCACCGAGCTCGCCTTCGGAGCGGCGGCGTCGCTCACGTCCGGAGCCGAGGTCGGATGCCTCGCGCGCCGTCAACGCGCGGGTCCCCTCTGGCGGCTCCACCCCGACGACGCCTTCTGGGCCCTGCTCCTTCACCGTGTCCTCGACAAGGGGGCGATCGATCGGCGGAGCGCCGACCGTCTCCGCGAGCTCGGACCTCGAGCCGGTCCAGACGGACCGCTCGCCCGCGCCGTCGCCGCCGCCGCTCCGCCCGAGTGGCCGGTCGCGAGGATCCTCGAGGAAGCCGTCCGCGGTGACCTGCCGGTCCTCGCAGAGGCCCTCGGCCCGGCGCTCGCGCGATCGTGGGGCGAACACGACCCGCTGGGGACGCGGAGGCGACGGTGGGTGGAGCGTTGGTCGCGTGGGATGGCCCGGGTCGGAACGGCATGGCGCCGCCCCGGCCTGGGCGTGGCCCTCGTCGCCCCCGACGGAGCCGGCAAGTCCTCCCTCGTCGATGGGCTCAAAGGGTCCTTCCCCCTGCCCGTCCGGTCGATCTACCTCGCCCCCTTCACCACGCCACGCCCGGGGTCCCCCTTCCCCGCCCGGGGGCTGCGGACGCCCCTCAGGTTCATCCGGATCTGGCGCGGCTGGCTCACCGGCCGGTACCACGTCGCGCGGGGACGTCTGGTGCTGTTCGACCGCTATCCGCTCGATGCGCGGGTGGCGCCCCGCCGGCCCATCG
>JBIOTM010000073.1:0-22755 GCA_044865955.1 Actinomycetota bacterium
TCATTCACGACATCGGCGCCGGCCGCGAGGGCGTCGCGGGCCACCGGGGCCTTCCGCGTGTCGACAGACAGGACGGCCTCCGGCGCCTCGCGCCGGAGGCCGTCGAGCACCGGGAGGACACGCTCGCGTTCCTGGTCCGCGCTCACCGGATCGGACCCGGGTCGGGTCGATTCACCGCCGACGTCGAGGAGGTCAGCCCCCTCCTCCAGCAAGCGCAGCCCGTGCTTCACGGCCGCCTCGGCGTCCTCGAACATCCCCCCGTCGCTGAACGAGTCGGGGGTGACGTTCACGATCCCCATCACGAGCGTCCGATCGCCCAGGGGCAACGCCCGATCACCGCAGCGCCACACGGCACCCATCGGGACAGATGGTAGTTGCGCGGCTCGAGCTCAACCCATGCGGATGTGGTCCATGGCCTCCTGACGGGTGCGGGCATCCGAACGGAACAGTCCACGCACCGTCGAGGTCACGGTCACCGCGCCGGGCTTCTTGACCCCCCGCATCGTCATGCAGAAGTGCTCGGCCTCGATCACCACGAACACCCCGCGGGGCGACAGCGCCCGGTCGATCGCGTCCGCGATCTCGGTCGTCAGCCGTTCCTGCACCTGCGGCCGCTTCGCCAGCAGATCCACGACCCGCGCGATCTTCGACAGGCCGGTGATCTGCTGCGCCGTGTTCGGGATGTATGCGACGTGCGCGCGCCCGGCGAACGGGATCAGGTGGTGCTCGCAGAACGAATGGAGCGGGATGTCCCGGACCATGATCATCTCGTCGTGGTCGGCGCCCTCGACCACCGTGACGACCAGGGAGGCGTCCTTGCCGACGCCCGCGAAGATCTCCTCGTACATCCGGGCCACGCGGGCCGGTGTCTCCCGCAGGCCTCCGCGATCCGGGTCCTCACCGATCCCCTCGAGGATCAGGCGAACGCCTTCCTCGACCTTCTTCGCATCGAATCCGTCCGGCGGCCCCAGCAGGTCCATGGTCCGGATGCTACCGGGGAACCAGCGCGTCCAGTGTGCCCGGCAGGCCCGCCAGGCTGTACAGCTCACCGGCGCGCGGCAGGTCGCTCGACTCGTCCAGGCGATTGATCCACACGCACGGCAGGCCCAGCTGCGCGCAGGGCTCGACATCGTGGTACAGCGACGCGCCGACGTGCACGTGTCGCTCGCGATCCGCCGTCGTGGTCCGGAAGAACGTGTCCCAGTGCCCGAACGACGGCTTGTAGGAGCCCGCCTCCGCGGCCGTGACCCGCAGGTCCACCTCCACGCCGATCGTCTTCAGGGACGCGTCCAGCATGTCCGGGTCGGTGTTCGAGAGGATGCCCAGCCGCCAGCCGCGATCACGCAGCTCCGCGAGCGATCCGGGGACCTCGGGGAACGGGCGCCACGACGGCACGGACTCGGCGATCGCGTCGTCCTGCCCAGGCGGCACCTCCAGGTCATCGGCCTGGGCGATCGCCTCCAGCGCCTCCCGGAGCACCTGCCGGTAGGAGATCCCGCGGCCCGCCTGCAGTCGGGGCTCCACGTCGTGGTAGCGGTGGAACAGGCGCTCGGCGTCCTCCTCCGGCCAGACGCGGGCGAGCGCCCGCCGGATGCCGGCGTCCCAGTCGATCAGCGTGCCGTAGCAGTCGAACGTCGCCCAGCGGTCGCTCATCGCCGGGCCGCCGTCATCGACGGAGCGGACCGGGCCCTTCCGGCGGCATCGTCTGCGTCCGGGAGACCGCGAGGCCCGCGCTGCGGACCTCCGGGGCCCGGGGAGGCCGCTTCGGCACGGTCCCGAAGAAGGACTCGACCTCCTCGCGCTCCAGGGTTTCCTTCGCGAGCAGCAACGCCGCCAGGGCATCCAACTTGTCCCGGTGCTCGCTCAGGATCTCCAGCGCGACGTCGTGCGCCTCGTCGATCAGATGCCGCACCTCCTGATCGATCTCGAACGCCACCGCGTCGGAGTAGTCCGGGGTCGAGGCCCAATCCCGCCCCAGGAAGATCTCGCCCTGCTTCTGTCCGAGGGTGCGAGGTCCGATCGCGTCGCTCATCCCGTGCTCGGTCACCATCTGCCGCGCGAGCTTCGTCGCGCGTTCGATGTCGTCGCCGGCGCCCGTCGAGATGTCGCCCGCCACGAGCTCCTCCGCCACGCGGCCGCCCATCAGCATCGCGAGATCGTCCCTGAGCTCCTCGCGGGTCATCATGAACTTGTCCTGCTCGGGCAGGGTCAACGTGTAGCCGAGCGCCCGGCCGCGAGGGATCACCGTGATCTTGTGGACCTCGTCGGTGTTGGGCAGGACGTGCGCGACCATCGCGTGGCCGCCCTCGTGGTACGCGATCAGGCGCCGCTCCTCCTCGCTCATGACCCGGCTCTTGCGTTCCGGCCCCGCCATGACCCGGTCGACGGCCTCCTCGATCTCCTTCATCGTGATGGCGCTCTTCGACCGCCGCGCCGCCAGCAGCGCAGCCTCGTTGATCGCGTTCGCCAGGTCGGCCCCGGTGAACCCCGGCGTACGTCGCGCCAGGATCGCCAGGTCCACACTCGGGTCGAATGGCTTGCCCTTGGCGTGCACGGCCAGGATCGCCTTGCGGCCCTCGAGGTCGGGGCGGTCGATCACGATCTGGCGATCGAACCTCCCCGGCCGGAGCAGGGCCGGGTCCAGGATGTCGGGCCGGTTCGTCGCCGCCATCAGGATCACCGTGGAGCGCTGGTCGAACCCGTCCATCTCGACGAGGAGCTGGTTCAGCGTCTGCTCGCGTTCGTCGTGGCCGCCACCGAGCCCCGCGCCCCGATGCCGGCCGACCGCGTCGATCTCGTCGACGAAGACGATCGCGGGCGAGCTCGCCTTCGCCTGCTCGAAGAGGTCGCGGACCCGAGCCGCGCCGACGCCCACGAACATCTCCACGAAGTCGGACCCGCTGATCGAGAAGAACGGCACCCCGGCCTCGCCGGCGACGGCCCGGGCGAGCAGCGTCTTGCCGGTGCCGGGGGGGCCGAACAGGAGCACCCCCCGGGGGATCTTCGCGCCCATCGCCTGGAACTTGGAGGGGTTCTGCAGGTACTCCTTGACCTCCTGGAGCTCCTCGATCGCCTCGTCGACCCCGGCCACGTCTCCGAACGTCGTCTTGGGCTGGTCCTTCGTGACCTGCTTGTGGCGGCTCCGCCCGAACTGCATCACCCGGCCGCCGCCACCCTGGGCCCGGTTCATCATCCAGAGGAACAACCCGGCGAGCAGCAGGATGGGGAGCACGTAATAGAGGAGGCCCACGAGCTCGCTGGGCTTCTGAGGGCTGGCCCTCGTCGGGATCCGGGCGTCCTGGAGCTGCGCCGTGAGCTCGTCGGCGTACTCGGCGGGGTACGAGACCGCGTACTCGGTGCCGTCGTCGAGCCTGCCCCTGACCTGCTGATCGCCCTCGAAGATCTGCGCGTCCCGGACCTCGCCCGCTCCGATCTCGGCACGGAACTGGGTCAGGGTCAGCTGTCTCGCGGTCTCGGGACGGTTCAGGAGCGACAGGGCGCCGAGGAACAGCAGGGTCCCGCCGACGATCCAGAGCGTCGGCGTGCGGGTGAGGCGTCGGAGGGGCGGTTCGGGCTGGGTCAACGGTTGCCTCTCAGGGACACACGACGGGGCCCGGCACTGCCGGAGCCCGAGTTCAAGGGTAGCACCCCTCCCCGACGGGGCGAGATCGCATGGGAGGCGGTCAGCGGATGCCGGTGTCGACCGTGACGGTGACTCGCGCGTACGAGTCGGGTTCGACGGTGACGGTCTGTGGCTTGGCGAACGGAGGCGACGACTCGGAGACGATCGAGACCTCGTAGGTGCCCGGCGCGAGCGCCAGCTCGAAGCGACCCTGTGCGTCGGTCTCCACCGTGAACTCGTCTCCGCTCGCCGTGTCGGTGGCGATCACCGTCCCCTGGTACGGGAGGTCCGGACACGGCGAGCCTTCCACCTCGACGGGGCATCGCGGCCCGGCCACCGCCCGTCCGCGGATCCCGGAGGTGCCGTCGCCCGAGCCCGCGTCGTCGCATGCGGCGAGGGCGAGGGCGACCATGACCAAGACGGGGGCGAACCGCTTCACGTTCGCTTGGACGGTCTCGTCGTCGGGGGGGTTCCGCTAGCCGCCGTAGGCCTGGGGCTTGAGGGTGGCGATGTAGGGGAGGTTCCGGTAGCGCTCGCCGAAGTCGAGGCCGTAGCCGACCACGAACTCCGGCGGGATGTCGAAGCCGACGTAGCGGATGTCCAACGGCACCTTCTGGATCCCGGTCTTGCGCAGCAGGGCCGCCACCTCCAGGGAGGCCGGCTTCCGAGCCGCCAGGTTCTTCAGCAGGTACTTGAGCGTCAGCCCCGAGTCCACGATGTCCTCCACGAGCAGGACGTCCATGCCCTCGAGGTCGTGATCGAGGTCCTTCAGGATCCGCACCACCCCGGAGGTCTTGGTGGCCGCGCCGTAGGACGAGACGGCCATGAAGTCGAACTCGAGCGGCAGCCGCACGTACCGCGCCAGATCCGCCATCACGACGAACGCGCCCTTCAGCACCCCGACGAGGAGGAGCGACTTGCCCTGGTAGTCGGAGGAGATCTGCTCGCCCATCTCCGCGAGTTTCCCCTGGATCTCTTCCGAGGAGATCAGGACCTGCTGGATGTCGGGCTCGTACGCCTCCACGTAGGCGGTCAGTGTAGAGACAGCTGCCATCGCTCCCCCTTCATGTCGAGGAACCCATCAGCTCTCCGGGGAAGCCGGGGAAGAACGAGAAACGCGAACGTACTCCTTCTCCCGGATGGCCTTCAACCCCCCCGGGAGATCTCGCTTCCGGCCCGGCCGCCCGCTCGCAAGATCGAGCACCGCGTCGACCGCTTCCTTGGAGACCGGAAGCCGCATCTGCTTCAGCCAACCTCGGATCAGGACCTTGGACTGCAGGGGGGAGCGATGATCGAACAGCCCGATGGAGATGGAGAACCACTCGCCCCGTCGGCCTCGCGCGTCATACCGGCGTCCCCGGGCCGTTCCAGGCGCGGACCCTTGCTTCACGAGCTGCTCCAGTGCGACCGGACGGATCTCCTCGGCGACACGAGCAAGTGGATGGCGAACATGTCGCCCCGTGGCATGCTCGATCGCAGGGATCGCCTCATGTCTGATGGCGTTCCGCAACAGGTCCGTGTTCTCGTTCGTCGGGTCGCGTCGGGGTTTCAGCCGAAGAGCCCGACAGAAGGCTTCCACCTCCTCGCGGCTCACACCGATCATGGGCTGGATCCTGCGAGCACGATCGGGACCCTGGACGGGCCAGATTCCCATGAGACCGAACATGCCGCTGCCCTTGATCGCGGCCATCAGCACCGTTTCTGCTTGGTCGTCCACCGTGTGGCCTTCGGCGATCCGGACGGCACCGATGTCCTCCGCGACGTCTTGTGCCGCCGTCTGACGAGCCTCCCGCCCCCAGGCCTCGATCGATCCGCCCTTCATCGGCCGGTCCTCCGCCTCCCGGAGATGGAACGGGAGCTTCAGCCGCTTCGCCAGGTTCCCGACGTACGCGGCATCCGTGCCCGAGTCGGGCCGCAGCTTGTGATCGAAGTGGAAGACAGCTAGGCGGATCCCGAAGAGGCGCCGTAGGTGCCACAGCGAGTACAGCAGACACACCGAGTCGGGGCCGCCGCTGCATGACACCAGGACCAGGTCTCCTGGCCCGAACATCTCGTGCTCGCGAGCCGTCTTCGTCAGCCGTTCGAGGACGCGAGCGACGGCCGGTGGCCGGCGGGGCACGTCAGCTCCCGGCGACGCGTTCGACCCAGCGGCCGGGTTCGGTGACCTCCTCGAGGGTCGGCAATGCCTCGGGCGCGAGCCAAACCCGGTTGAGCCCGTCCATCCCGGCTCGCGCGACCACCTCGCGGACGAAGCGCTCTCCCGCGTCGTACTGCTCGATCTTCTTGTCGAACCCGATGGCGCGCTGGAAGGAGCGTTCGATGCCTCCGGCGCGCCGGCGTCGCTCGGCCAGCCCCGCGCGCATCCGGGCGAGGCCGTCCACGTGATCCTTGGCGACCTCGTTCATCACGAACGACGCGTGACCCTCGAGCAGGGACATCACCCCCTGCACGTGTCGGACGATCTCTCGCTGCTCGGGCGTCAGGAGGAGGAACAGCCCGCCCATGCCTCGGACGTCGGCGCCGGAGCGGGCCTCGCCGATGGCGCGGCGGAGTTGCTGGCCCAGATCCTTCGAGTCTAGGGAGATGGTGCCGAGGTACCGATCCACCTGCTCGCGGATGTGTCCCCGGAGCCACGGCGCCGCGCCGAACTGCACGCGGTGCGTGACCTCGTGGATCGAGATCCAGAGCCGGAAGTCGCGGGGCGTGAACGCGAACCGCTGTTCGACCTCCGCCACGTTGGGACCGACGAAGTACAGGAGACCTTCGTCGTCGGGGGGGAGGAACGCGTCGTACTGACCCAGGACCCTTCGCGACACGTACCCGAGCAGCGCGCCTGCCTGCGCGCCGAGCGCCTTCCTGCGGAGCGTGCCATGCCCGGACTGCTTCGCGAGGATCCGGCCCGCCAGGGGTTCCAGCATCCGCTGGAGGCCGCCCAGGTTGGCTCGGATCCATTCGCTCCGAGCCATGACCCACGCGCGCGATCGGAAGCCCCCTGGCTCCAGCCCCGTGAAGTCCATGACGAGCGCTTCGGCGAAGGGGGCCAGCTCCGCGAAGTCCTCTCGCATCCGCGCACGGTCGGGCGCCTGAACGGGTGCGCCGGGCCCGGCCACGCGGCGTCCGATCGCCTGCGCGGTGTCCCAGTCGGCCAACCGAGCGGCCTGGGAGCCCATCGACCAATCGACCCGGGTGGCGTCCATGAAGGACAGGCTACGCGCTCGCGACCCTTCGCTACGTTTCGCCGGAGGCCTTCTTGCGCGCCGCGATCATGCCCGCGCGGCGAGCCTGTCCCTCAGCGACGCGCTTGTCGGTCCCCTTCTCGAGGAGCTCCTTGAGTGTCTGTTCGAACACCTCTTGGTCCATCGAAACCTCGACGCGCTCGGCGGGGGCCTGCGATGGGGCGGGTCCGGCTGCGGCGGGGGCTTCCTGGGCCGGCGCCTCGGCCGCCGGCTCGGCAGGGGGCGCCTCGGCGGGGGCGGCGGGGGTCGGGGTCGCCGGTGCCTCGGCCGGGGCGGCGGGGGCCGGGGTCGCCGGGGCGGGCGCGGCAGCGGGAGCGGACGCAGGGGCGGCGGCAACGCCGGCGGGCTGCGGCAGCGGCGGCGGCGCCACCACCACGGGAGCCGCGGCCTTGATGTCCACGGTCCGCCGGGGCAGCTCCTCGCCCGGGCGGACCCGATCCGCTCGGACCACCTTGAGCGACCCCTCGTCGGTGGAGAAGCGCGGCGCGAAGCGGACGTAGGCCGCCACCACCAGCAGGACGATGATCAGGCCGACGATCCCCAGGAGCACCGCCATCCCGTACACCCAGCCGCCCGTGTTGACCTCGGGTGTGACGGTGGGGTCGACGGACACCTGTGCGAGCGCGGCCGATGCCGGGAGGGCGACCACGAGGACCGCGGCCAGCGACGTCGCTCGGAGGGCCCTCATCCGCGGCGATCCTCGCACTGCATCACCTCCTTCGGCAACCTGCGAGCCGGAGATGGGATTCGAACCCATGACCTACCACTTACGAGGCGGTTGCTCTGCCACTGAGCTACTCCGGCGGACGAGGCAGGATACCAACGCCGCTGGTCGCGGCAGGTATCGGGTGGTGGCATCACGGTTCATCCGCGGGTTCTCCTCATTGGCCGGGAGCCCTCCGACGCGGCATGATGCCCGCATGGCGTCCCGGGGCGTGACCGCGTTCGGACCGGTCCGGCGGGTGATGGTGGGCACGGATCGTTCCGAAACCGCAGCGCGGGCGGTCGACTGGGCTGCATCCTTCGCCGAGCGGTTCGGCGCCGAGCTGCACGTCGTCCAGGTCATCGTGCCGCAGCATCCGGCGGACACCGAGCACGGCGCCGCCGAGGCCACCCGGGCCCGCGGCGCGGCCGAGGAGCTCCAGCACTACATCACCCAGGTCGCGGGTGAGCGAGGCCGCGCCCACGTCGTGATCGACGACGACCCCGCGATGGCGATCGTCAGGGCGTCGGAGGAGGAGGCCGTCGACGTGCTGGTGGTGGGCAACGCCGGCATGGCGGGGCGCAAGGAGTTCCTCCTGGGGAACGTGCCCAACCGGATCAGCCACAACGCGCGCTGCACGGTGGTCATCGTGAACACGACGAACGGCCAGACGACGGCCGTCCGGGATCCTGGGTCGCCCACCGCGATCCGTTCGTCCGCCGTGCGGACCGAGACGAGGCCGCACCTGGTCGCGCGAGGGACGAAGATCGCGGCCGTCTTCGCGAAGCACGGGCTGAAGGAGCTGTTCGGTCGGCCGGACGAGGAGGGCGCGGTCGGCCGGAGACGCCAGGCCAAGCGCTTGCGGACGGCGCTGGAGGACCTCGGGCCGACCTTCTGCAAGCTCGGCCAGATCCTGTCGACGCGACCGGACCTCCTGCCACCGGAATTCGTCGAGGAGCTCGCGACGCTCCAGGACAACGTGCCTCCGCTCACCGAAGCGGAGGTCGTCGCGGTGATGGAGCAGGAGCTCGGCGTTCCCTGGGAGGACGTCTTCGAGACGATCGAGCCGAAGCCGCTGGCGGCCGGAACGATCGCGCAGGTGCACCGCGCGTCCCTCGCGACGGGCGAACGGGTCGTGATCAAGGTGCAGCGGCCCGACGCTCGCGAGCAGATCGAACAGGACCTGGCGCTGCTCGAGGTGTTCGCGGAGAAGGCGGCCGGGAGGCCCAGCCTCAGGCTCGTCATCGACATGGAGGCGGTGTTCCACCACCTGTCGGATTCCCTCCAGCGGGAGCTCGACTTCCGGCAGGAGGCGTCGAACATGCAGCGGGTCGGCGAGGTGTTGACGCCGTTCCCCCGCCTGGCGGTCCCGGTCGTGCAGGGCGATCTGTCGACGTCGCGGTTGCTCGTGATGCACGACGTGGCCGGCGGTCCGCTCGATTCCGCCCCCGAGGGCGACGCCCGGCGCGAGGCGGCGAGGCAGCTCCTCGAATCCTTCTACAAGCAGATCATGGTCGAAGGCTTCTTCCACGCGGACCCGCACCCCGGGAACCTGATGTGGCAGCCGGAGGAGGAGCGTCTCTACTTCCTGGACCTCGGCATGGTCGGGGAGGTCGGCGCCGGGATGCGGGAGCAGCTGATGCTGCTGCTGATGGCCTTCTGGCAGGAGGACGTCGGCTTCCTCACCGACGTCACGCTGATGCTGGCGAACGCCATCGAACGCAGCGACCTCGACGCCGAGCGGTTCCAGTCCGAGATCGGGGCGTTGATGGCCAGGTACCGGACGGCGTCGCTGAAGGACATCCAGCTCGGCCCCATCCTCCAGGAGATGACCCAGATCTCGGTCCGCTACGGCGTGCCACTCCCCGCCTCGCTCGCGCTGACGGGGAAGGCGCTCGCGCAGATGCAGCTGGCCACCGCGCAGCTCGATCCCGAGCTCGACCCGTTCGACGTGGCGGGGAAGTTCCTGATGCGGAACCTCCTGCGCGAGATGACCTCGCGGATCGACCCGAAGGCGCTCTTCTACCAGTCGCAGAAGCTGCGGGTCCGGGCGACCCGCGTGCTCGAGGCGATCGAGCGGATGATCGGCGCCCGGCCCGGCCAGAAGATGGAGATCAACTTCCGCGCGGCGCCGCTGGAGGCCACGGTCCGCCGGGCCGGGCGCCAGCTCGCGCTGGGGCTCATGGCGGGAGCCGCGATCCTGGCCAGCGGGGTCACGGCGCTCTCGGCGCGCGTGCCCGGCTGGGTCCCGGTCACGTTCGGGGTGGTCGCCGGGGTGTTGACGTTCGGGCTGCTGGTCGATCTGTTCCGGAAGCGCTGAGCTATCCCTCGCCGCGGTCGACGCGGTCCTGGACCTCGCGGAGGCGCTCGACCACGCCGTGGAGGATCGCGACGGCCACGCTCGGGTTCTGCATCAGGAAGGGGTCGAAGTAGATCGTCTCGATCACGAGGGCTTCGACGGGCTCGGCGGCCGTCACGCTCGCGGAGCGGCGGGTGCGGCCGAGGAGCGCCATCTCCCCGAAGAAGTCGCCCGGGCCGAGGTCGTGGACGGCGCCGCCGACCTCGACCTGGGCCCTGCCGGCCAGGATCACGAAGAGGCCGCCGCGGTCGGAGTCGCGCTCGACGAGCGCGTCTCCGGCCGCGAAGGAGCGCCGCTGCCCCACCTTCGCGACCCGGGCGAGGTCGTCGTCCGTGAGCTCCTCGAAGAACCGGACCCTGCGGAGCGCCTCGACGTCGCTCGGGAGGCCGGTCATGGGGTCGTCATCCTAGTGTCGCGAGGTCCACGTCCTCGTCCCGGAGCTTCGCGGCGTCGGCTACCCCGCCCGCCCTGATGAGACCCATCGCGTCGCGGACGTCGGAGGGACGGTCGACGGAGACCACGGCCCGGACACGGCCGCCGAGCATGTAGAACGCCGCGAAGCTCCGCGCGTCCAGGCTCCCCCGGATCACGAGGTCGTCCCACTCACGGTGGTAGCCGGCGTACTGGATCGTGTGGTCGTACTGGTCCGACCAGAACCAGTGGATCTCCTCGTACGGCGTGTCGCGGCCCATCATGTTGAGGGCGGCGACACGCCCTTGCCGCCTCGCGTTGTCCCAGTGCTCGATCCTGATGCGGCGTCCGAAGACCGGGTGGTAGTGGTTGGCGACGTCGCCTGCGGCGAAGACGCCGGCCAGGTTCGTCCGGCACCGCTCGTCCACCGTGACCCCGTCGTCCACGTCGATACCCGACCCCGCGAGGAACCCCGTGACGGGCTCGACGCCCAGCCCGAGCACGGCGAAGTCGCATCCGACGCTCAACCCGTTCGCGGTCTTCACGGCCTGCACGCGGCCGTTCCCGTCGAAGGCTGCGACCTGGTCGTCGAACGTCATCTCCACGCCGTGGTCGCGGTGGATCCCTTCGAGCACGCGGCCGACCTCTTCGCCCAGCACCCGGTCCAGCGGCGCCTTCCCGCCGGCGACCACGTGCACCTCGAGCCCGCGCTGGCGGAGCGACGCCGCGACCTCGGAGCCGATGAAGCCCATGCCCGCGAGCACGGCCCGGCGGCCCGGGAGCATCTCCGCGCGGATCCGCGCCGAATCGCCGAGCGTGCGCAGCTCGAGGACGCCGTCGAGATCGATCCCGGGTATCGGGAACCGGCGGTTGCGCGAGCCCGTCGCGATGAGGAGCTTGTCGTACGCGAGCGGATCGGCGCCCGCCAGGGTGAGGCCCTTCGCGGACGCGTCGACGGCCGTCACGGTCGAACCGAACCGCGTCTCGATCCCGTTGTCGACGTAGAACGCCTCGGGGCGGACCATCGCCTCCTGGACCGTCGACTCCCCTCGGAGGAACGTCTTCGACAACGGCGGTCGCTCGTACGGGAACGCCGGCTCGGCGCCGACCAGGACGACCTCGCCGTCGAACCCTTCCTCGCGCAGGGTGGCCGCCGCGGTGGCCCCAGCCATGCTCGCGCCGACGATCACGAACCGCTCCTTCTTCGCGGGCGACGGACGGACCGGCGTAGCCTGCTCCGTCCCCGCTTCCTCGTGGAGCGGTGCCTCCTCGCGGACCGGAGCGGTCCCCCCCACCCTGGCGAGCGGCTCCTTCGCCGGGCCGTGGACCACCGAGCCGTCGAAGGCGAACCTCGACCCGTGGCACGGGCAGTCCCACGTCTGGCCGGGGTCGTTCCAGTCGACCGTGCAGCCCATGTGCGTGCAGCGCGGGGAGAGCTCGTAGGTCCGACCGTCCTGATCGCGATAGACCGCGAGCTGCCGCCCGCGGACGTTCACGAGCCCTCCGTGACCCGCCGTGAGGTCCTCGGCCGAGCGGTCGACCGTCTTCACGATCAGCACGTCCGACGGGACCTCGTGTGCCACCTTGTTCGGCACGGAGCCGAGGAACCGCCGGACCCCGGACATCCCCTTGTTCCCCACCACGACCAGCTGGACGTTCTCCGTCTCCGCCAGCTCGCAGATCCGCTGGGCCGGGTCGCCCTCGACCGCCCGCTTCTGGACCTCGACGTCCTCGGGGCGGGTCGAGGCGACCTCCTCCAGCTTGATCGCGCCCACGACGGGGTCGCCGACGTGCACGAGGGTGACCGTGCCCGCGTACACAGACGCCAGCGTGAACGCCTTCCGCACCGCCTCCGTGGCCGTGCCCGACCCGTCGGTGCCGGCCAGGATGCGCGTGTACGGCGGGGCCGGCTCGCGCGGGCCGGCTCGGCCGGTCGTGTCGACGATCAGGAGATCGCAGGGAGCGTCGTGCGCGATCCAGTCGGGCACGCTCCCGAGCCGGAACCGGGTCGCCTGACCCATCCCGCGGTTGCCGACGACGATCAGCTCCGCCGAGTGCTTCGCGGCTGCCGCCAGGATCGATTCGCCCGGCGTGCCTTCGATCAGCTCCGCCGTTGCCTCCACCTTGTCGGCGCGCGCGGCTTCGGACGCTTCGAAGAGGGCGGTCTGCAGGGCCTGACGCGCCACGCCGTACGCGTCGAGCGCCCCGACCAGCACGAGGGAGCCGCGAAGTCGTCTCGCGAGCTTCTGCGCGACGCCGACCGCGACCGTCGCGGTCGGCGAGCCGTCGGTCCCGACGACGATCGTCCGGTATGCCATGTCAGCTCACCTCGAGCGTCCCGGTCATGACCGGGTGCACGTCGCATCGGAAGAAGTACGAACCGGCGTCCAGCGCCGGAACGTGATAGTCGGCCGTCGCCGGCCCGTCCACGAGGTCACCGACGAAGAGGGATCCGGTCGCGGAGTCGTCGGTGTAGATCGCCACGTTGTGCGGTACCCCGTCGTCCTCATTCGCGAACGTGATGTCGAACGGTTCGTCTGCCGGTGCCTGGATCGAGCGGGTGACGAACGCCTGGTCGTCGACGGCGCAGACCAGGACCCCTCCCTGCGGAGCGGGCGGGCACGCGGCCGCCTCGTTCCCACCGCCGAACCCAAGCGACGGCTTGAAGATCATCAGGAACAGGATCAGGAGAAGGCCGGCGAAGCCGACCGCCGCGACCGCGTTCGGACGCTTCGACCGCAGGATCTCCTCGAACTGCCCCTGGCTGACCGCCTCGGTGCCCTCGGCCATCGCGGCCGAGATCGTGCGGAGCCGAGCGGCCCATCCCGTCGCCATGACGTACATCGCGGCGATCACGGCGACGAAGACGCCGAGCGACACCCAGATCCATGCCTGTCCCCAGAAGTGGCCGGTGAAGCCGGCGAGGATCCCGCCGATCAGGAGCACGCCGATCGAGTTCCACATGAACGAGACCGACGACGACGAGAGCTCGAGGAGGTGGCTGACGCGCGCCGGCTCGCGCTCGTTGCGGAGCCGGAGCGACGCGTACGCGGAGACGCCGTGTGCCATCAGGAAGCCGAAGACGCCCGCGATGTGGACGAACACCCACCAGCGATGCACCGAGCGTTACTCCTCCCATAGGGTCACGGCAGCGGAGGACGACTCTACCCGCGCTCGCTCCTTCTTCTTCACCGACCGCATCACCAGGCGTTCCAGGACGAACACGAGCACGGCCATGAAGATCCCCACGAGCCATCGCTCGAAGCGACGGAGCGGCGTCCGAGGGCGAACGGTCACTCGAGCGCGTGCTCCCGCGCTGCCTCGACGCGGGACAGGAGCCAGAACCCGATCCCGGCGGCGATCGCGACCCAGGACCAGGCGGCGGGCGGCGCACCGGCGTAGTCCGAGAACACCAGGCCGCCGACCCCGAACAGGATCGCGGCAGCTGCGGTCGCCGCGCTCGCGAACTCCCAGCCGAGGCCCCGGAGGGACGTGGCGATGCCCGCCGC
This sequence comes from Actinomycetota bacterium, assembly GCA_044865955.1. GTDB lineage: Bacteria > Actinomycetota > UBA4738 > UBA4738 > HRBIN12 > JAJNBA01. The sequence continues at coordinate 13,841 of JBIOTM010000073.1, forward strand.
GGCGATCGAGAGCGCGGCGACCGCGATGCCCGACCAGTGATGGAACTCAACGTGAGGATCCGACGCCGGCCCGTGCTGCAGCTCGGCCTCCGTGACGGCATAGACCCACGCCGGCACGGTCGCGATGAGGCCGTACGTGAGGAGCGCGATGCTCGGTCGGCCGGGGAGACGCAGGAGCGATCGCGGGTCCGGATGCAGCAGCGCGAGGACGACCACACCGGTGGGGGCGGTGACGTAGAGGCCGGACAGGAAGTCCCCGCCCATCAGACCGCCGATCGTCCAGGCGAGCGCCTGGCCGACCAGCACGTGGAAGGGGCTCGTCCATCCCGGCCGCAGGACGAACGCGATCGAGAACACGCCGATCAGCCCCCCGCCCGCGAACCCGGCGATGAAGTGGAAGCGATGGATCGTGTTCGACGGGTCGGTGGAGACGATCGCGACGACGACGAAGTAGAGCGAGTAACCGAGCGTGAGCAGCCCGAGGATCCAGCCGACGATCCGGAACGCGAGCAGGCGCCCCTTCGATGTCGAAGCCGTCGTGTCCATCAGCCCTCCTTGGCTCCGCTCAGCCGATCGGGACGCGGCCGGTGACCGTCGTCCCCCCACCGGGCGACGATCCGACGTCGAGGGAACCTCCCACGGCGGCGACCCGGTCGGCCATGCCCTGGAGACCCGATCCGGTCACGACACGGGCGGGATCGAACCCTCGGCCGTCGTCCCGGATCACGAACGAGAGGGTGCCGTTGGTGTGGGAGAGCCGGATCTCCGTGCCGGTCGCCTGGGCGTACTTCGTGACGTTCTGCAGGGCTTCCAGCGTGCAGAAGTAGACGGTCGCTTCCACCTCGGCGGGGTACCGGCCGATCCCGTCCGCGCTGACCCGGACGGGCACGGAGACCTTCCGCGATTGCGCCTCGAGGGCCGCTATCAACCCCTGGTCTGCGAGCAGCGGCGGGTAGATCCCCCGGGCCAGGTCACGCAGATCTTCGAGCGCCGTTCGGGTCTCTGCCTCGAACTGTCCCAACACCTCGGCCGCCTTCGCCGGGTCGCGGTCGGTGAGCTCTCGCGCCAGCCGGGCCTTGACGGCCAACGCGACGAGCTGCTGCTGGGCGCCGTCGTGGATGTTCCGCTCCAGCCGGCGCCGCTCCTCGTCCTGGGCGGCCACGAGCCGCTGACGGGACGCGCGAAGATCCTCGACGAGGCGCACGTTGCGGAGCACGAGGCCCGCCTGAGCGGCCAGGTCGCGGACCAGCTTCTCCTTCGCCGGGGTCATCGGGTCCGCGGCAGGCATCCGAACGGACAGGGCGCCGAGCAGCTCGCCCCGGTCGCGGACGTCTGCGGTCGTTTCGCCGGGTGGGGTCGAGACGCCATCGGCGGAGACGGGGATCGGATCGAGCGACCCCCCTTCCTGCGGCCACACCGCCACCTGGTGGAGCTCCCGCCCGGAACGGAGCCAGACGCGAGCGACCTCGGCCCCGGTTCCCTCGCCGAGGACCTGAGCCATCCGCGGCAGGACGTCCTCGGTCGCGTAGGACGTGCCCACCCGCTCCGAGAACTCGGTGAGCACCTCATACGGGGTGGCGCGCTTCCCGTAGACGATGCGATCGGCGAGGCGACGACCGATCCGCATCACCGGCCGGAACGCGACCCCCAGCAGGAGCGCGATCACGAACAGGGAGCCGCCACTCTCCCGATCCGCCGCGAGGACACCGAAGAGCGCGACGGCACCCCCGTACACGAGGACCGCGATCAGCACCAGCACTCCGGCCACGACCGCCTTGCGAACGACGACGTCCAGGTCCCACAGGTGGTACTGGAGGATCGAGATGCCGATGGCCATGGGAAGGGCGAGGAACGCGGCCCCGCTCGAGATCGATTCCATCAGCCCCGAGAAGTGCACGAGGTCGGAGACGATCAGGTAGGTGACGAAGAAGCAGATGGCGAACGCGAACCACTTGATCTGCTGCCGTTCGACATCCCTCGACGCGACGAAGCGCATCACCTGCGCGAGCCCGGCGGCGACGAGCAGCGCCAGGAACAGGAAGCCGTTGTCGAGCACGGGGCCGAGGACATCCAGTGCCGGGATGTAGAGCGGGTTCCGCATGATCGGCACATCGATGGAGCTCGTGAACACCCGTGTGCCGAAGAGCGTGGCGATCAGGAGGATCCCCAGCGTCCCCACCACGACCCAGGGGAGCGGGCGCCAGCGGCGCGAATGCGGTCGGCCGGTCGGGAACAGAATCGGCAGGAGGAAGATCGCGGGCAAGGTGCCGATCAGCCAGCCGACGTTCCCGACGATCCCCGTCACGACGAGCAACACGCCGTCGTGCTGCCGACGCGCGAGCGCGAGGTGCGTCGCGATCTCCTGGCAGGCGAAGGACAGCGCCGTGACGCCGGCGGTCCAGAGCAGGAGCAGACCGATCCGGTTCCGCGGCTCGCGGCTGACGATCATGGCCCCCACCGCGCCGAACATCGAGAACGCGAAGATGTAGGGCACCTGCTCGGCGAGCGACTCGTCGTTCCAGACGACGAAGACGGACGCGATCGACGCGAGCGCCAGGAAGCCTGCGAGGATCGCCCACGGCCACCGTGCGGGTCGGGCCACGGGTCCCGAGATCATCCCGCTGCTCCGATCACCCGGAAGACCTCGACCGGCTCCTCCCGCCCCTTCACGAGCCGCGGGCCGATCGGCTCGGCGGCGATCGACGGCGCGGCCGAGACCGTCGACGCCGCCGCCACCACCTCGCCTCCTTCGGCCTCGGATTGGAGGCGCTGCGCCACGTTCACCGCGTCGCCGATCACCGTGTACTCGAGGCGTCCACCGCCTCCCACGGCCCCGGCCATCACCACCCCGGTGTTCAGGCCGATCCCCACGTGCAGGGCCTCGACGGCGTCGGTGCCCCAGCCCTGGGCGTTCAGTTCCATCTGGCGGTGCTGCATCGCCAGCGCGCACCGCAGCGCGCGCTCGGCGTGATCGGACAGCGGCTCCGGTGCGCCGAACACCACCATCACCGCGTCACCCTGGAACTTGTCGATGGTCCCGCCGTGGTCGGCGATCACCTCTGCCATCGCGCCGAGATGGCGGCCGACGATCTCCGCGATCTCCCGGGCCGTGAGCCGCTCGGCGATCGTCGAGAACCCGCGGATGTCGCTGAAGAGCACGGTGACCTCCAGCTCGCGCTGGCTCGCGGCGTCCACGTCGCGAGCCAGCGCGTCGGCCACCTGCCACGGGACGTAGGACTTGAGGGAGCTCGCCGCCGCCGACTGCTCGACCACCGCGGCGTGGAGCCGCTTGAACTCCCCCAGCAGGCCGGCGCCGGCTTCGCCGTCGCCGGCCATCCGCCGGAACAGCTCGGTCACGCGCCGATCGACCGCCTCCTGGGTCGTCCCCAGCGCGGCGGCCATCGCCTCGTAGCCCAAACCCTGGGACATCATGTCCAGGATCACCCGATCTTCGTCACGTGACTCGACGCGTCCCGACAGCCGCTCCGCGATCGCCGGGTCGACGACGCTGCCGCCGCTCTGCACCTCGCGGATCGCGCGGACGAGCTCGTCACCCTGCGCGATCCGGTCCTTCAACAGGTAGGCGAGCCCGCTGTGCCCCTTGCCGAGGAGGGCGATCGCGTACTCGTCGTCGTCGTGCGCGGACAGCACGACGACGCCGGTCTCCGGATGGCGCTCCCGGATCGCGTGGGCGCAGTCGATGCCCTCCAGCTGGAACGATGGAGGCATCTTGATGTCGGTGACCACGACATCGGGCGCCTGCTCCGCCGCCGTTGCCAGCAGGGAGGGCGCGTCCTCGGCGATACCGACGACCTGGATGTCCTCGTAGGAATCCAGCAACGCACGCACGCCTTCGCGGACCAGCACGTTGTCCTCGCCCAGCACCACCCGGATCGTCACGCAGCCAACCCCCAGTTCCTCGCGTGTACCATCCGCGCATGCCGCTGCGGGTGGTCTTCGCGGAGGATAACTATCTCGTGCGCGAGGGGACCGCGGCCCTCCTCGAGACGGCCGAGGGCGTCGAGATCGTCGGCACCGCTTCCAGCTTGGACGAGCTGCTCGCCGCCGTGGACCAGCACGCCCCGGACGCCGTCCTCACCGACATCCGGATGCCGCCGACCGGCACGGACGAAGGGATCCGGGGCGCCAAGCAGATCCGTACGGACCATCCGGAGATCGGCGTCGTGGTCCTGTCCCAGTACTCCGAGGAGGAGTACGCCTACGACCTCCTCAAGGACGGAGCGGCCGGGCTCGGCTACCTGCTCAAGGAGCGCGTGGCCGACGTGGCCGAGCTCGCCCGGGCCCTCGGGGAGGTCTCCCGGGGAGGGAGCGTCCTCGATCCCAAGATCGTCGAAGCGCTCGTCGCCGCGAAGGAGCATCTCGCGCACTCCCCGCTCGGCCGACTGACCGAGCGGGAGCGCGAGGTGCTGGCGCACATGGCCCAGGGCCAGAACAACAACGCGATCGCGAGATCGCTGTTCCTCACGGAGCGCGCCGTCGAGAAGCACATCAACTCGCTGTTCCACAAGCTCGCCCTCACCGAGGAGCCCGACGTGCACCGCCGGGTGATGGCGGTGCTGGCCTTCCTCCGCGATCAGACCTAGCCGTCGCACTACTGCGCCTTGCGCGTGTCCACGATGTACACGCTGCACGGCGCATGCCGCAGGACGAGGTTGGGGACGCTCTCTCGGACGCGCCACCGCGTCCCGTGCGTACCGCGGTTCCCGAGCACGATGGCCTCGGCCCGGACCTCCTCGGCGACATCACAGATGCGGTGGGCGGGGTCGCCCCGTTCGATCCGGGTCGACGTCCGGACTCCGGGGAACCGGGACGCCAGGCGCCTCAGGTGCGTTCGAGGATCGGGCGCCCGGTCCGGATCGACGGCCGTCCGGCTCCCTCCGTCCGGATCGACATAGAGGACCAGGAGCTCGGCCCCTCGGTCCCGCGCGAGCCGGGCGGCGTCCCCGACCGCCAGGTCGGCCGCCGCGGAGGTGTCGGTCCCTACCAGGATCGTCGTCATCGTGGGTCCTCCTTCGTTCGTCGGGGCGGACGCTACGCCGTTCGGTGCGACGCAACGACCCGGCGGGCATGCCGACTCCGTCCGGGTGCCAGCACCCGGCCCATGGTGAGGCTCTCGCACGAGAACCCGCAGGTCATCCCCCTTGGCCGGGGTTGCGTCCGGGTGGGACGATTCGGTCGCGATGAGGGATGAGAGAGCTCACCGGCTCGCCTGGGCGCTCTTCGCGGGTGCCGTGGTCCTGGCGGTCGGCGCAGTCGTGTTCCTGATCCTCGGTCGTCGCACACCGCCTCCAGCCGGCACGTTCGGGTTCCGAGGATTCGGCGCCGTGTTCGCTGTCGTCTTCGGGACCGTGGGAGGGCTGATCGCGTCCCGGCAGCCGGCCACCCCGATCGGTTGGCTGCTCCTCTCAGCGGGCCTCATGTCCGGCGTCCAGGAAGCGGCGCAGCAGTACGCGATCCTCTCGCTCCAGGAGGGCGGGCTCCCCTCCGGCGCGAACGCGGCATGGTTCCCGACGTGGATCTGGGTCCCTGGCACAGCGGCGGTGATCCTCGCGCTCCTCCTCTTCCCGAACGGTCGGCTCAGATCGCCTCGCTGGAGACCGATCCTCTGGCTGCTCGCGTTCGGCGCCGTGTTCGCATCGATCGGACTCGCGCTCGCGCCCGGCCCGCTCGAGAACTTCCGTCCGGTGATCAACCCGCTCGGGATCGACGGGACCCGCGGGATCATGTTCGTGTTCGTGGCGGCGGGCATGGCCGCCTACATGCTCGGGATCGTCGGTGCCGCGGTCGCGCTCGCTTTCCGCTTCCGGTCCGCGCGCGGCGAGGAGCGGCTCCAGATGAAATGGATCGTGCTGGCAGCGAGCCTGATGGCGGTGTCGCTGGCGTCCAGCTTCGGGTGGGCGTTGCCGAGCCTCTCCGGCGACGACTTCCCCGATCTTTTCGAGAACCTCGTCGTCCTCTCCTTCGCGGGCGTGCCGGTGGCGATGGGGATCGCGATCTTGAAGTACCGCCTCTACGACATCGACCTCGTGATCAACAAGACGCTCGTCTACGGGATGCTGGCCGCGTTCATCACAGTCGTGTTCTTGGCGATCGTCGTAGGCGTGGGCACGGCCCTCGGCGGGGGGAGCACGTTCCTCGCTGCGGTCGCGGCGGCCGTCGTCGCGATCACGTTCCAACCGGCACGCCGATGGGCGCAGCATCTCGCCAACCGCGTCGTCTATGGCGAGCGAGCGACGCCGTACGAGGTCCTCTCAGGGTTCTCCGAACGGCTGGCGGACACCTACTCGGTCGACGACGTGCTGCCGCGTCTGGCGCGGGTGCTCGCCGAAGGAATCGGCGCCTCGCGGGTCGCAATCTCCCTCGGTTCCACCGATCACGAGCGAACCGTGGCCGCCTTTCCTGATGGGTCGGATCCGACGGTGGGCGGTCGCGAGTTCGAGGTTCGCCACCAGGGTAAGCTCCTCGGTTCGATCTCTGTCGCGATGCCGCCGAACGAGCCGCTCGGGCCGACACAGGAGAAGCTCGTCGCGGACGTGGCCGCCCAGGCTGGTCTCGTGCTTCGGAACGCGGCGTTGATCGACGATCTCCGAACATCACGCCAGCGCCTCGTCACCGCGCAGGACCAAGAACGGCAGAGGATCGAGCGGAACATCCACGACGGCGCGCAGCAGCAACTCGTAGCCCTCGCCGTCAGGCTCAAGCTCGCCGACGGGCTCGTCGGCCGGGACGAAGCCCGCGCCCACGACATGCTCGCCGAGCTGCACGACGACACGACCCGAGCCCTCGAGGATCTGCGGGACCTGGCCCGGGGGATCTATCCGCCGCTCCTCGCGGACAAAGGCTTGGCCGCGGCCCTTGAGAGCCAGGCTCGGAAGTCCCCGACCCCCGTGACCGTGGCTTCCGACGGCATCGGCCGCTACCCGCAGGAGGTCGAAGCCGCCGTGTATTTCTCCTGCCTGGAGGCGCTGCAGAACGCGTCGAAGTACGCGCACGCGTCAGAGGTGATCGTTCGGCTGCTCACCCAGGCGAACGGGGGTCTCACCTTCGAGGTCATCGACGACGGTCAGGGGTTCGACCCGGTCGCCGCCTCGCGCGGCTCCGGGCTCCAAGGGATCGCCGACCGTCTCGCGGCGCTCGGCGGCGAGGTCGCGGTTCGGTCGGCGCCCGGCGCCGGCACGACGATCGCCGGCGTGGTGCCCGCCAGGACCATGACATGAGTCCTCGGCGCGTCGCGTGGGGCATCTGGGGTTTCACGATGGCCCTGTTGGTGATTTGGCCGTTCCTGGGCGCAGCCTCCGGGGGACTGCACGACGAGTTCGTCTTCTATCTCCTCGTGCCGATCGCGGTGATCGCCTATGCGACCGTCGGCGCCCTGATCACATCGCGGCACTCGGAGAACCGGATCGGGTTGATCCTCGCGGGGATCGCCCTGGCGTTCGCCGTCGCGCTCACGGCAGGCGACTACGCGGCCATCGCGGTGCAGCGACCGGACTCGCTTCCGTTGGCGCGGTGGGTCGCCTGGGCTGGGCGCGTCGCGTTCGCCCTGTGGCTCGCTCCGATGCCGTTGCTCTTCCTGCTCTATCCGGATGGGCACGTCGCAAGTCGTCGCTGGCGGCCGGTGCTGTGGGTGCTGCTCACCGCCCTCGGGGTCAACCTCGTCCTGTTCGCCCTCTCACCCGGATCCCTCGCAACCGGATTCGCCGAGCTCCACGGCAGGATCAGCAACCCCGTGGGCCTGCCGCTTGCCTGGAAGCGCCCGGTCGAGGACTGGACTGAGCTCATGGCCTCGATCGCGTTCGTGTGCACCGGCCTGGCGATCGTCTCGCTCGTGCTCCGCTTCCGACGGTCGAGCGGGGTCGAGCGACAGCAGATCCGGTGGCTCGGCTACGTCGGAGCCGTCCTGGTCGCGCTCCCGCTGCTCAGTCTGCTGGTCGCCCTCGTACGGATCCTCCTCGGGGTCCATGTGAGCGAGGACAACGACGTGCTGGGGATCGCCGCCTGGATCTCCTTCTTCTCCGTGCTCCTCTTCGGCGTCCCGATCGCGTGCGCGATCGCGATCCTTCGCTACCGCCTGTACGAGCTGGACGTCGTCGTGAAACGGACCGTCGTGTTCGGGCTCCTGGTGGTCTTGTTGACCGCGATCGGTGCCCTAGCTGGGGCGTTCGCGGGAGCCGGCGTCGTCCCCTCGCTGTCCGACAGTCCACCGACGCTCCTCGTCGTCGGCGTCGGGTTCGGGCTGCTGGCCTACCCGCTCTATCGCCTGGCGAAGCGGATCGCCGACAGGCTGGTCTTCGGCGGCCGATCCACACCGTATGAGGTCCTCTCCGGCTTCACCGAGCGGATCGGCGGCACCTACGCGGCCGACGATGTGCTGGAGCGGATGGCGCAGCTCCTCGGAGAAGCGACACGAGCCTCGCGGGCTCGGGTGTGGCTCCGCGTGGGACGGGAGCTCCACACCGCCGCGACGTGGCCCACAGGGTCGGACGCTCCTGCACCGGTGTCGATCCTCGGCGAGGAGCTCACAGGGATCCCGGGTGAGGACGCGTTCCCGGTGATGGACCGCGACGAGCTGCTCGGCGCGTTGAGCGTCGAGATGCCTCCGAGCGAGCCGATGAACCCCGCCAAGGAGAGGCTCGTCCGAGAGCTGGCCGGCCAGGCCGGATTGGTCCTCAGGAACGTGCGTCTCGTCGAGGACCTGCGGGAGTCGCGTCGACGCATCGTGGCTGCGCAAGACGAGCGCGCGAAGAAGCTCGAACGGAACATCCACGACGGCGCGCAGCAGCAGTTGCTCGCGCTGGCGGTGAAGCTCGGCCTGGCGGAGCGACTGGTGGCGACGGACCCGGATCGAGCCGCGTCGATGCTCGCCGAAGCGAAGGCCGAGACGAACGACGCGC
>JBIOTM010000074.1:0-29179 GCA_044865955.1 Actinomycetota bacterium
CGCCCGGGTCGGCGGTGGCCTACTACCAGCAGGTCGGCCGGGCCGGGCGCGCGCTGCCGCACGCGCCGGTCGTGCTCCTGCGCGGCACGGAGGATCGCGACATCCAGGACTACTTCATCGGCTCGGCGTTCCCTTCGAAGGCGAAGGCCGAGGAGGCCGTGGGGTTGCTTTCGGACGCTGCCGGGCCAGTTTCTGAGAGCGAGATCCTGGCGGACCGTGAACGTCGGCCAGATGCGCCTGCGGAACATGCTGAAGATCCTCGAGGTCGAGGGGGCGATCGAGCGCGCCGGCAGCAAATGGCGGCGGACGACGGAGCCGTGGAGCTACGACGAGGAGCGCCAGCGGCGCGTCACGGATGTCCGCCGGGCGGAGCAGGCCGCGATGGAGCCGTACGGGCGCACCGGGAAGTGCCTGATGGAGTTCCTCCTGCAACAGCTCGACGATCCCGGCGCCGAGCCGTGCGGGCGGTGCATGGTGCGCGCGGGGACGTCACCGGCGGTGGAGCTGGACTCCGGCGTCGTGGCGAAGGCGCGCGAGCACCTGCGGTGGGCGGAGCTGCTGGTCGAGCCCCGGCTGCAATGGCCGAGCGGGCTGCCGGAGCCGAAGGGCCGGATCCCCGAGGAGCTGCGGCTCCAGCCCGGGCGGGCGCTGAGCGTGCTGAACGACGGCGGGTGGGGCGGGCTCGTCCGGAAGGGGTTGGAGGCCGGCGGGTTCAGCGATGCGTTGGTCTCGGCCGCGGCGGAGCTGGTGGGGCAGCGCTGGCGGCCGGATCCGCCGCCGACGTGGGTCACGTGCGTCCCGTCATCCGGCGTGAGTCCGGTGCCGGGATTCGCCGAACGGCTGGCGACTGCGCTCGGCCTGCCGTTCCGGCCGGTCGTCGTGAAGACCCCGCGAGACGAAGCCGCGGATGGAGCTCGAGAACTCGCACCAGCAGTTCCGGAACGTGTGGGGCGCGTTCGCGGTCGAGGGCCCCATCCCACCGAGGCCGTGCTGCTCGTCGACGACCTCGTCGACTCGAGGTGGACGCTCACGGTGGTGGCCGCGGCGCTTCTCGAGGCCGGCAGCGGCCCCGTCTCGCCCTTCGTCCTCGCGAAGGCCGTCAGCGACTGATCACACCCTCCAGGTACGTGACGGTGAGGTACTCGGCCTCCACCGTCACGGACGCCTGCTTCACCCACGCGCTCGCATGTCCTCGTTCGTCGGCCGAGTTCCAAACCCGAACAGGTGCCTCCGCTCCGGGGCGGGCTAGGCTCCTCGACCATGAACAAGGGGTTTTCGAACTGGAACGGGTCGGCGTCGAGCGCTCCGCGAGTGGTCGCCGTGCCGAAGGACCTCGGCGAGCTGATCGAGGTCGTCAAGGATCGGGACCGGTTCCCGTCGCCGGTCAGGGCCGCGGGGAGCTTCCATTCCCTGAACGCGTGCTTCGCAACGACGGGAACGCAGGTCCTGCTCCGCAGCTTCGATCGCGTCAGTGTGGACATTTCCTCCGAGACCATGACGGTGGGGGCCGCGGTGACCATGGTGCGGGTCCGCGATGCGCTCCGTCCGCACGCGATGCAGACCGAGGTGGCGCCCGAGATCGGGAACGCCACCGCCGGCTCGGTCGCGTGTTGTGGCACGAAGGACGCATCGATCGGCACCGGGCTCGCCCAAGTGAGCTCACAGGTGGTCGGCGTACGGATGGTCAACGCGCAGGGAGAGGTCGAGGAGATCTCCGACGACACCGACCCCGAACGGATGGGCGTGATCCGATCCAGCTACGGTCTGCTGGGCGTGGTCTTCGAAGTGACGTTCCGCATCCAGCCGGCCGTCACGTTGCGCTACGACTACGCGGCCTTCCCCCTGAGCCCACCACCGACCCGGGATCAGTTGCTCGGCGGCGCCGATGGGATGCTCGGTCTCGTCCAGCCCTATGCGAACCGGATCGTCGTCGAGCGGCGGTACGTCGATCCGGATGGTCGCCGGCCGATCTCGCGGTTCTCGCGGATGAAGCGCAAGGCACGGGACAAGCTGTGGGAAACGGGCACGAGCTCCCTTCCCACACTCCTGCCGTTCAACCGGGTCTTCGGCGCGCTGGACGACGTCGTGTGGGTCGTGCTCCGTGGGTTGGGCCTCTTGGGTGGTTTTCGCGCCCGGCGCTCCGACTCGACGATCGACTTCCGGTCGGAACGCTGGCACTACTTCGACTTCACGTTCTGGACCGTCCCCGTGAGTCGATGGGCGGAGTTCCTCCCTGTCTACCTGCGGTTCTGCGACGCCTACCGGCGAGAGACGGGGTTCAGGGTCTCGCTCATCTCGGAGGCTTACTTGATGGCCCAAGACGATCACTCGCTGCTGTCGCCGACGGCGAGCGAGGACGCCTTCACCATGGACGTCACCGATACGAGGGTGCACGACCTCCGCTGGGCGGAGTTCAACCGGCGTTTCAACGTCCTCGTCGCGGGGTTCGGCGGGCGGCCGCTGCTGAACCAGACGAAGCATCTGAGCAAGGACATCGTCCATCAGACGCTCGGCACCGACTGGGAGCGATTCCTGAAGATCCGCCAGGCAGAGGATCCGGAAGGTCGCTTCCTCAGCGACTACTTCACCGAGCTCATGTAGAACTCGCCCCGTAGCTCTTGAGATGACCGAGCCAGGCGTCTTTCTGATCGGAGTCGCCTCCGTGGCTCCGCTTCAGCACCCACGGCAGCCCAGTTGTCGGCCGCTTCGCTCACTCGCTCACCACGGGGGTTGGCTCCGCAAAGGGACCCGAAAGCGTCCAGCAAACCGACGTCTGCCCGGCAGGCCGAGGTGCGGAGCTACGCCTGAGTCGCATGAGCAACTGGCGAGCGAACCCCGTGCTGGGGTCCAAGTGCCGACGACACGTCGGGGATCGGCTGATGCCGCGGTAGGAAGAACAGCGTCTTGTTCCACGTGAGCTACCGCTCCTAAGGTTCGGTAAGCAAACCTTCCCCAAACGTTGCGCCCGCAGAAGCGTGAAACCTCGCCGGTTGAGATGTCTCTTCAGCACCGCTGGTGGAGGGCTGGCCGGAGCCGTGCTGGGACTGCAGGCAGGTGCGGGGTTCGCTGAGGTCGTGCTCCCCAGTGGCTCCACACCGTCGAGGCTCCTGATCTCGCTGGCCTTGGCGGTGCTCGGGGGGCTTGGCGGCGCCGCGTCGGGGGCGGTACTCTCCTGCTTCGGCCGTCGGGACTGAAGTAGGGGAAGGGTTTACGCGGTCCTCGGAGACATCGCGCACACGCAACGTCTCGCTGAGGGTGCAGGCGCTGGCCCTCGCGGCCTGGGTGCCGATCGTCGTTGGGGCGATCCTGGCCACGTACGGGAAGACCTCCTGGAACGACGTCGGCGTGGCCACGTGGATGGTCGGACTCGCCATCCAGTTCGGATCCTTCGTGCTCTGGCTCCGCCCAACAAGGATCAGGTGACGCCGGCACGAGCAGGATCACCCGGAACACGACAGGGGTCTACGAGGTTCACCCAGTGATCCTCCCGGGGCCTCAGGGCTCCATCCGCGACCGGATCCGCTCCAGAGCCTCGAGGAATGGGCGTTCCAGGAACGCCTGATGATCGGGTTCACCATGGTGGTGGGTGATCCGATCAGCCGGATACACGCGCGACCGGTGGCGGATGCGTTCCAGCCCGCCCTCGATCATCGCCTTCATCGCCGCCGCGTGGCTGGCGTCGAACCGCGACCACGGTTCGTCACCGGTGGCGACGTAGACAGGGGACGTATGCGCGAACACCCCCCGATCCCAAGGTCCGTGATGGCTGGGTGCGTCCCAGTAATGGGGACCGCCGCACCGGGCGGCGAGCCACCCATCCCGGCGGACCTCGACCTGGGTCTCCAGCTCGAGGCGGCGCGTTCCCTTCGGGTCGTCGGCCGATGCCACGACCCGACCATCCTGCACGAGCTCCAGCGTCCAGATCGGGAAGATGCTCTCGGCTGTCGCCCTCACGGTCACGGTCCCGGCGGACGAGAGCTGCACGGTCGCACCGGGGCCCTCTCCCTCGACCTCCAGGTCGATGATCGGCCCACCACTCAGGAACGTCCGTCCGGCCTGGACGGCCCCACACCAGGCGTCGTAGCTGAAGCCGTCGTCGCCAACGTAGGCGTACGTGCGATAGACCCCGACGGGAACGTCGGCTGACATCTTGTCGGTCCCCCCCACGAGCGGGAGTGGATACCCGCAGTTCAGGTAGCGGTAGTACTCCTCGTGGAACGCCCGCCGCTGGACGATCATCTCGATCGCGTCGACCCGATCCGTTGCGATCAGGACGGCGGGCTCGCCGTTGGGCAGGGGGAAGTGTGGGATCACGACGGTACCGCCTTGCTCGTGACACCGATCCGCCCACTCGCTGATGGTCGATTCCAGCCAGGCACCGAGCTCCGCCTCGTTCGGGCCGCTCGTGCACCAGGGCATCACCGGTTGCTTCAATCCCCAGAGGACCAGGTGACCGAAGAACGGCTGGCGATTCTCCTGGCTCACCCAGGTAACGAACCGCCCATCTGCGGATGCATGGGGACCGCCGGTGAACTCCTCCGTGCTCGTGAAGAGGCTGCCCCACTGGCTCTGGAGCAGGTTCACGACGTTCAGGTCCTCGCCCTGCTGCTCGGTGAGGGCTCCCTGGGCGGAGAGGAAGTGGACGTGGGAGTCACCCGAGTACCAGCCTCGATCGTTCATCGACATCCAGCGCTTCAGCCGGAGGGTGAGCTCCCGCTGACCCGGCGCGATCGAGACCCGTTCCCGGAGCGGCTCATACTCGAAGCCGCGGGCCACGTCGACGAACACGTCGCCGCGAGGGAGCCAGCCCTGGCACGTGCCGTCGACGTACGCGTACGAGAGCCTTCCGAGCCGGAGGTCGCCGCCGATGTCGATGTGCCACGTTCCGAGGTCGGAGTTCACGTGGTCGTGGTGGCCGTAGGGCTGGTACGGCACACCCTCCGGCGAGCGGAACGCGATACGGCAGGGGATCGGGCGACCGGTGTCGTCGTCGAGCACCGTCACGTGCACCCAGTTCCGCCCGCGCTCCGCGATCTCCACGGCGAGCCCGTCGGTCTCGACCGGAGCGTCGAAGTCCAGGTCACCCCACCGGAACCGCCCCACCTCGTCGTCCCCGTCCTTCACGACGACGGTCGCCGAGGGAACCGCCGCGACCCGTGCGTACGCTCGGGAGCTCTCAGGATCGATCGGCTCGCCCCATCCCGCGAAGGGATCGTCGATCAGCGGTTCGATCCCGTTCTCGGGGAGGCGGAACGCATAGGTTGCCTCGCCGCGGTCAACCTGGACAGATGGCTCGCGCAACGGACTGGGGCCGTCGGCGCCGACCGACCTCATCACGATGGCCCGGGCCGCCTCGAGCGGGAACGGGTGTTCCTTGACGTTCCCGAGCGTGATCCCAGCGACGAGCACGTCGCCGCCTCGGGACTCGAGCGTGACCCACGCCACCGGCAGGTCGGGCCGTGGGTTCTCCCATACCCACAGGAACCAGTCCGGGAGCCTTCGGTACAGCGTCTCTCCCTGTCGCGCGCCGATGTCCTCCCAACGCCCGACGTATCGATCGATGAGCTCCAGCTCGGCGCTCGAGCCGGCCAGGAACGGCCCGCTCGCATCCCAGCCTTGGTCGGTGCTCGCCGCGATCTCGAACCGCTCTCGGATCGAGACCGCGTGCGACGGCCCTCCACGGAGATCGAAGGTGTACTCGGCGACGGGCGTCCCGGGGATCGGATCGTCCTCCGGCCCACCCGGTCGCAGCCGTCGGTGCGCCACGACGACCCGATCGGCCATCCGGTCCACAGGGACCGTCAGCGCCGGAGTTCCTGCCGCCAGCCGGAGGAAACACGGTCCCTCTCCTCCGCGGGGGCCGATCGCGAACGGGATGCCGTGGAACGTCTGGTCGCCGATCGATGGGCGGCGCGCCGTGTCGATCGCATCCAGCCCGGCGTTGCACCACGCGGCGAGGGGGACCGGCGTGTACCCAGAGGGGTCCTCGACGTCCATCTGCGGTCCCGTCACCCGTCTGCCAGGGCTATCAAGCGCTCGACCCGGTCGAGCTCGAAGGGCGCGGGCACGGGCAGGAGCAGATGCTGGGCGCCGAGCTCGAGGTAGCGCTCGATCTGGTCGAGATCGTCTCGATCGCGGAGCAGGACGGTCCGCTCGATCGTGGCCGGATCGCGACCAACCCGCTCGCACCACCCGTTCAACACCTCGTTCTTGTGGGAGAACACGTCGACGGGTCCGAACGCGTTCCAGGCGTCGGCGTGCTCGGCGACCAACCGGAGCGTGACCTTCTCACCCTCGCCGCCGATCAGGATCGGCAGCGGCCCGACGGGGGGAGGGTTCAGCCGGGCGAGTCGCTCCTTGACGCGAGGGAGATCCGCTTCCAACGCCGCCAACCGTGTCAGCTTCGTGCCGAACTCGAAGCCGTACTCGTCGTAGTCGCGCTCGCACCAGCCCGCGCCGATCCCGAGGATGACGCGCCCCCCGCTCAGGTGGTCGGCCGTGCGGGCCATATCGGCCAGGAGATCGGGATTCCGATAGGAGTTGCACGCGACTAGGACGCCGATCGAGGACCGTTCGGTGTCGCACGCCATCGCGGCCAGGAGCGACCACCCATCGAAGTGCGGTCCGTCCGGGTCCCCCCAGATCGGGAAGAAGTGATCCCAGGTCCAGATGGAGTCGACGCCCAGGGCGTCTGCGGCCCGCCATGCGCTCCGCAACTGCTCGATCGTGCAGTGTTGCGGCTCCAGCTGGATCCCCACCCTCACTCGCCTCATCAGCTCCTCCGATCCCCCTGGCCGTTCCGCTCAGCGTCAGCCCTGGAGCAGGATCACGCTGTAGAGGGGCACGTTCTCGAGCTCGAGCCGATGCATCTCCCGCCGGTCCCTGCTGAACGTGAGACGTACGCCGACCTCCCCGACCGGGCTGAACGACTTCGCCAGGCGGAAGGGCCGTGCCAGCCGCACCTCGAGGTCGAGCCGAGGGAGCACGGGCACCTCGTCGCGCTCCTCGTCGTAGTCGTAACGGATGAGGTGGATCGCGGCCTGCTTGTCGCCGATCCTCTGGATGTTGATCGCGAGGTCCGGCGCGCCCTCGGCCACGACCTGTGGTCCCCCAGCTAGATCCTCCGGCCGGACGTCCGTCGTGTGCAGCATCAGCGGGTGTGCCAGGAGCACCGTCCGGGCCGTGTCGTCGAGGTTCTGGCCCACCTCCCCGGTCCCCAGCACGCGGCCGCCCCGGTCGAGGAAGGCCTTCACCACGTCGGCCTGCACGGACGTGAGGAACCGGCACTCCGGCAGGATCAGCGTGCGGTACCGCTCCAGGGACTCCACCGAGAGCGAGTCCTCGCGAAGCTCGCCCTCGGGGAGCACGATCACGTCGAAGGGCTGCTTCGCCTCGACGAGCTGATCACACGTCGCCCAGAAGGGGAACTTCGTGCCCGAGCCGTGCTCCTCGAGGTACCGGTAGCTGCTCTCGACGCTGAACGCCACCGCCGTCTCCGAGTAGGTCTCGGTGCCGTAGAGCGTGTCCTCATGGTCTGCCTGGAAGTCCTGGACCTCGACGACGAGCTCGTGAGGCGCCCAGAAGGAGTCCTCGATCACGCTTCCCATCCAGGCGCCGTACGGCACGCTCATGTTGATCCCGAGCGCGGCCGCCTCGTACTGCATCATCCGGAAGAGGTCGTAGCCCTTGCCTGCCCGCAGCTTCGGGAGGAGCTCGAGAGGCACGCCTCCGTACGGGTTCTCGACCACGATCACGGGCTTGCCCTGCGCGAAGCCGGCCGCGTACCGGCACCACGAGGGCTGCCGGTAGCTGGTGCTGTCCATCTCGGTGATCAGGATGTCGACCTTCGGCTCGAACGCGTAGTAGTGAGGCGTGAAGTAGTAGAAGTTGCCCGAGACGAGGACGTTGCGGTCCTGCGATCTCCCGTACTCCTTGATGTAGTCCGAGAGCTCCCCGAAGTACCTCACGATCGTCCGGCGCTGGAACCGAATGTAGTCCCAGTACAGCGGCGTGGTCTCGCGGTTCGCCTTGAAGTCGTACCCGCGCGAGAGCAGCCATTCTCCGTAGTGGAACTTGTCGAGGTTCTCACCCCTGACCTCCTCCGGGACCCGCTCCGGCGGCAGGTCCTTGAGGTACGCGCGGAACAGCTTCATGCAGTCCTTGCAGAAGCAGCCGCCGTAGCCAGTGGCGAAGATCGGGAGGTCGGCCTCGTCCAGCTCGATGCCGGCGACGCCGGCGTCGATCTGGATGCGGATGATGGCCTTGAGGTACTCGCGCCAGACGGGGTTGTTCCGGTCCATCAGGTACGCGTAGTGGGTGCGGTCCGGACACTCGACCCAGGTCGAGTGGCACGGCTGCCCGTAGATGTCCCGCGAGGTGCACTCCTCGAGGATGTCGGTCACCGGGTCGCCGTCGCTGTTCACGAGCCCGTCGGGGAAGTAGTGCTCGAGCGGCTTCCACAGCTTCGGATAGGTGTTCTGCGTGAACTCCCGCAGCCCCATCCATCCCGGCTTGCCCTCGCCGCGGAGCTCGTTGAACGCGAGGACGCGGTCCTCGTCCTCAGCGAGCTCGACGGGGAACTCCCATCCCTGGACCTCGAACACGATGCCGAACACCTTGATCCCGCGCTCCTGGCAATGCTTCACGAACTCGGCGTCGTTCACGAACCCGTACATGCGGAACCGCGGGTCGACCTCGCCCCAGGCTTCCTGCTCCAGGTAGGGGAGCGAGATCGAGCCGCCACCGAGTGCCGACCACACGAGCGCCGTCGCCCGGTACGCCTCGAGGTCCTCGATCATCTTCAGCCGGCGTGGGGGCAAGCTCGGGTGGTAGCAGTGCTGGCGAGGGAACCAGGCATCGAAGTACACGCCGCGCTCCACGTTCAGTTCCTCCTCCGCGGGCCGACGTCGACCCGCGCTCGCTCCGTTACGTGTCGCCCCACGTGAGTACCATGCCAAGCGACCGCTCGGGATACTCGAGGACCAGCTGGTACGCGGCCGGCGCCTCGGTGTAGGCGATCCGGTGGGTGATGAGAGGCTCGATCGCGATCCGGCCCGCCGCCATGTCCTCCGCCAGCTCGTCGTTGAACTCGTCGTCCCACCCGCACGGGAACGTCACCGTCGGCCGCTGGATGTGCGTCGGATGGAAGTCGATCGAGATCGGGTCGGGGTAGTAGCCCTGCATCGCGATCCGGCCCTCCGGGTGGATCAGTCCGAGGCAGCGGTCGAACATCCGGCTGTCCCCGGTGGTGTCGATGACGACGTCCGCGCCATCCTGCGTCTCCTGGTGGATGGCATCCTCCAGAGTCTCCGTTGTGGCGTCGACCACCCTGTCGACCGACTGGCGCGCCGCCGCCTCCACCCGGAGGGGGATCAGGTCGGTCCCGATGACCCTCGCGCCGACGCGACGGGCCGCCTGCGCCGACATCTGCCCGATCATGCCGAGACCGATCACCACGACGAGATCACCGGATCGGACCTTGGTCAACCGAACACCGTGCCTGGCGACACCGGCCATGTGGTACAGGGAGGCCGCCGCGAGATCGACCTCGGGTTCGAGACGCGTCACGACCGCGCGGTCCGCCACGAGGTACCCAGCATGTGATGCCGCGCAGGGGCCCGGATACCGGTGGTTCGGGTCGAGGAACCTGGTGCCGGGAGCGAACACGTGGTCGCCGACCGCCAGGTCGGCGACCTCGGCTCCGACGACGTCGACGACCCCGGCGGCCTGATACCCCGGGGAGCAGGGGTAGTAGGCGGCGAAGTCTCGGTCGAAGTGCCCGTACCGCCCCGTGAGCGCCCATCGTTCGGTCCCCTGGCTGATGCCCGAGCACACGGTGCGGATGCCGACCTGGTTCGGCCCGGGGTCAGGCGTCTCCATCTCCCGGACCTCGACTCGCTTGGGCTCCGGGAACACGACGGCTGGGGTTCTCATCCGGGGCTCCGTCTCGGGCGGGGGCGAAGAGCGTGCCGCATGAGCCGCTCCGGTTCCCCCAACGTGTGAGAACGATATCATGCCCTCCTCGCGGCCTGAGCCCGGGCAGCGTCGATCGGGTACGGTCACGCAGAGAAGGTGACAGGGGGTGCCATGGAGACCAGACGCCTCGGACGGCTCGAGCACATGAGCTCGGTCCTGATCTACGGTGGCGCGGCCTTGAGCGATGTCGCGGACGAGGTCGCGGACCGCTCGATCGCCTTGGCGCTCGACGCCGGGATAAATCACATCGACACCGCAGCCGACTACGGCGACTCGGAGCTCCACCTGGGGAGGTGGATGTCCCGGATCCGGGACAGGATCTTCCTGGCCACGAAGACCGGCGACCGGTCGTCGACCGGCGCGTACGACAGCATCCGGCGCTCGCTCGAACGGCTCCGGGCCGACCGGGCGGATCTGATCCAGATCCACGCGGTCGGCGACCTCGAGGACCTCGACCGGGCGACAGGCTCGGGCGGAGCGATCGACGGAGCCGTCAGGGCCAGGGACGAGGGGCTCGTCGGGGCGATCGGCATCACCGGACACGGGATGCAGGCGCCGGCGACCCATCTCGAGGCGCTCCGGCGGTTCCGGTTCGACACGGTCCTCACCCCATACAACCACCGGCTCGCCCGAGAGCCCGCGTACCAACGGGACTTCGATGCCCTGGCGCAGACGACCGCCGCCGACGATGTAGGGCTGATGGTGATCAAGTCGATCGCCCACAACCTCTGGCCGGAACGGGCAACACCCCGTCGCACGACCTGGTACGAGCCGCTCGAGGAGCGGACGCATATCGACGCGGCGGTTGCCTTCGTGCTGGCGCGGCCGGAGGTGACCGGCATCTGTACCGCCGGGGACGTGGACCTCCTCCCTCTCTTGGTCGAGGCCGAACGCGCGAGACCCTCCCGACCCCTCGATGAGGTCGAGGCGACCCTGGCCGCGCTCCCGGACTACGAGCCACCCTTCGTGCGGGTCCCGGGACGGTCGGTGCCGGACTGGCTCGAGCCGCTCGTCGCGGACTGACGCCTACAGGTCAGCGGCGACCGGCACGACCTCGCGCCCGACGAGCTCGACCATGTCGAGATCGTCGTGCACGAGGTGCTGGAGCAGCAGGCGGCCGACCCCGGCCTCCGCGTACCCGGCCAACCGTTCAAGCACTTGCTCGACGGTCCCGACGAGCTGTTCGGGCCCGGCATCGCGGATGAACGCATCGGCGTCACCGCTCTCGCCCTCCAGGTCCATCAGCGCCCGCACCCTTCGCGCGAGGTCCTTCTCGTCGGCGCCCACGACGGCTCGTGTCATCACCGAGGATCGAACCTCGGCGGGATCGCGCCCGATCGCCTCGCAGGCTGCTGACAGATGCGCACGCTTCTCGCGCGCCGCGGTCGGGTCGGCGGAGAAGATGTCGTACTCGTCCGCCCATCGCGCCGCGAGGCCCACCGAACGCGGGCCGCCGCCGCCTCCGATGATCAGCGGTGGGTGGGGCTGCTGGAGGGGCTTCGGCAGCGAGACGCACGCATCCAGCCGGTAGTGGCGACCCTCGAACGTCACCTCTTCCTCGTCTCGGTCCCAGAGGCGGTGCACGATCTCGACCTGCTCCGTGAGGATGTCCACGCGCTCGGAGCTCCCAGGGAACGCGAAGCCGTGGGCCTCGTGCTCGCGCCGGAACCAGCCCGCCCCCATGCCGAGCTCGACCCGTCCGTCCGAGGCATGATCCGCCGTCACCACCGACTTCGCCAGGAGCGCCGGATGACGGAACGTGACCGGCGAGACCATGGTCCCGAGCCGTATCCGCTCGGTCAACGCGGCGAGCCCGGTCAGCGTGGTCCACGCGTCCAGGGCTCCGCGCTCACGGGGACGGTCGAACGACAGGTAGTGATCCGAGCGGAACAGCCCGTCGAGCCCGTGCTCCTCGCAGGCGAGCGCCAGATCGACCCACTGATCCCATGTGACACCTTCCTGTCCTTCGATCATCAGGCAGATGTCCACGTTGCTCCTCCGTCCCAGGAGAGAGGATGTCGGGCGGCGTTCACGAGCGTCCGCCAAGCTCGGCCAGGCGGTGCATGTCCTCGCGGAGCCGCGGGTAGAGCTCCCGATAGGTCCCGTAGAGGCCGTCGTACGTGTCGGTCGCATCCGCGTCGGGTTCGGTGACGTCCTCGATCGTCCGAACGACGCCGGTCGCTTCGTCGACGCTTCCGAACGTCCCGGCGGCGACGTGCCCGAGCAAGGCGGCTCCGTACGCCGCACCCTCTTCGACCTGCAGCCGCCGTACCGGTCGGCCGAAGACGTCAGCTTGGAGGCGGAGCCAGAGCGGCGCCGCCGCCCCGCCGCCTATCGCCCGGATCTCCCCCGGATCGATCCCGAGACCACGCATGATCTCGAGCCCGTCGCGGAGGCTGAACAGGACCCCTTCCATGAGCGCCCGCGTGAGGTGTGCTCTCGTGTGCCGTGCGGTCAGCCCTAGGAAGACGCCACGGGCCTCAGGGTCGAGGTGTGGAGTTCGCTCACCGGTGAGGTACGGAAGGAAGACCAGGCCTTCGGCCCCAGGGAGCACCCTTCCCGCCTCCTCGAGCAGAGCGTCGTAGCCGGCGCCGGTGACTTCCCGCCACCAGCGGAGCGATCCTCCCGCCGACAACGTGACGGCCAGCAGCGAATACGCCCCGGGCACGGCGTGGCAGAAGGCATGGATCCGACCCGATGGATCGATCGCCGGCTCGTCGGCGTAAGCGAAAAGGACCCCGCTCGTTCCTATCGAGCTCGACATCACCCCCGACCTCGTGATCGCTGTGCCGACAGCCGCAGCCGCGTTGTCGCCGCCTCCCGCCGCCACCGGAAGCCGCAGAGGAAGACCCGATCCGGCGGCGACGTCGTCCTGGACCATCCCGGTGGCCTCCGGACCCTCGCGCACCGTCGGCAGCCACGACCCGGGCACCTCGAGGGCATCCAACACGTCGTCCGACCAGGCACGATGCCGCAGGTCGAGGAAGAGCGTCCCTGACGCGTCCGAGGCGTCGGTCGCCAGCTCACCCGTGAGCCGGAGGCGTATGAAGTCCTTCGGAAGGAGGACGTGCGCGAGCCGTTCGAACGCGTCGGGCTCCTCGTCGCGCAGCCAGAGCACCTTCGGTGCCTGGAACCCCGTGAGGGCGGGGTTTCCCGTGATCGCCACGAGTCGATCCGGTCCGACGCGGTCGGTGATCTCTTCGCACTGCTTCGCCGTCCTCTGGTCGTTCCAAAGCAGGGCCGGCCTGATCACCGATCCGGACGCATCGAGGAAGACCGATCCGTGCATCTGCCCCGTGAGCCCGACACCGACGATCCGATCCTGGTCGTCCGAGATAGTCCGAGCGGCGCTGGTGATCGCCTCTTGCGCTGCCATCCACCACACCTCGGGATCCTGCTCGGTCCACCCCGGCCGAGGTGTGAGCAAGGGGTACTCCCGCGCCGCAGACGCCGTGACCCGTCCGGATCCGTCCACCCCCACGACCTGCGCGCCCGTGGTGCCGATGTCGATGCCGAGCGCGACCGTCATCGGGATGAGGCCGACCTGGCTTTCCGCACCGGTCCCACCGAGCCGCGGACGAGGAGCTCCGTCTGGAACACCACCGCCGAGGGTTCCCCTCCGTCTTCCTCGCGGAGCCTCCGCAACATGAGCTCTCCCGCCGTCGTGGCGACATCGGCGATCGGCTGACGGACGGTCGTGACGGCCGGGCTCACGAGGCTCATCCACGGGACGTCGTCGAACGCGACGACGGACATGTCGCGGGGCACTTTCATCCCGAGCTCGGACAGCGCGAGCAGCGCGGCTTCCGCGAGGATGTTGTTCGCCGCGAAGATGGCCGTCGGCGAGGGCTCGGCTCCGATCAGCTCGGTCGCATCTTCGATCGCGTGATCGCGATGGAAGGATCCCGTCTCGATCAACCGGTCGCGGCGCGGGATCCCGTGTTCCTCCAGGGCTCGTTCGTACCCGGCGAGCCGCTGGCTCGCGGTGCCCAGCTCGAGGTCGCCGGTGAGGATGCCGATCTCGGTATGTCCCGCAGCGATCAGGTGGGACACGGCCGTGTACGCGCCTCCCTCGTTGTCGACGAGGATCGCGTCCGCGCGAAGCCCCTCGACCCGGCGGTCGATCTGGATGATCACGATGTCCTTCTGGATCAGGTGCGCGAGCCTTCGACGGTTGCGGAACGTCGGCGTCAGGATCAGCCCGTCGATCTGCATCCCGTCCAGGAGGCCCAGGTACTCACGCTCGACGTCGGGGTCGTCATCGCTGTTGCAGAGCACGACGTGGTAGCCGGCCGCCTTGGCGACGGCCTCCACGTTCTTGGCGATGGTCGAATAGAAGGAGTTCTCCACGTCGCCGATCAGGAGCCCGATCATCCTGGTCCGTCGGGTTCGCAGGCTCCGGGCGATCTGGTTCGGGACGTACCCGAGCGAGCGCGCCGCCTCGAGGACGAGACGTCGCGTGTCCTCTGCCGCGTACCCGTGCCCCGACAGCACACGCGCGGCGGTCGAGACGGAGACACCCGCTCGGGTCGCGACGTCGGTGATGGTCGCCATCCCGTCGGGTCACCTCCCCTCGCCAGACGGCGCGCCCGCCGGCGAGACCTCGCGCGCCGGGTCGTCCGAACCGTACCGGAGGCCGACGGATGCTCTCCACCGATCGAGGGTGCGCATGTTCGCCAGCGATGCTTCCCACGTCATGACCGCCGGCGACCGCTCTCCCGCCCTCACGGAGTTGGAGACGGATCGCACTTCGATCGCGTAGGGATCGGTGTCCACCTCGATCGCCACCTCCTCCGTCGACCCATCCCGCCCCTCCACGAGGATCGTCCCCGCCGGGCCGATCCTTCCGGGGAACCACGGCGACGGCACGGTGAGGCGACCGTCGGAGCCGTAGATCCGCAGCGAGCTTTCGAGATCCGCCTGGACCGAGCTCGCGACGCGCGCCAGCATCCCACCCGGGAAGGAGATCGTGGCGGCCGCCGAGTGATCGACCCCGGTCGTCGTGCCGATATCGGCGACGCCGGAGACGTCGATCGACTCGACGGTGAGTCCGCCCGCCGCGACCCCGGCGACGAGATGGCACATCGAGGTCGTGTAGCAACCGACGTCGAGGATGCTGCCGCCGCCGCGGTCATGATCGAGCACGTACGTGGCCGGCCGAGGCCCGGCGTCGTACCCGAAGACGGCGTCCACCAGTTTGATCTCGCCGATGCGCCCCGAGCCCAGGACCTCGATCAATCGCCGCGTCTGTGGATGACATCGGTACGCGAACGCCTCCATCAGGAACACGCCGTTGCGTCGGGCGGCCTCCACGATCCGACCGGCTTCGTCGACGTTCATCGCGAGCGGCTTCTCGCACAGCACGTGCTTGCCCGCCTCCGCGGCCCCGACCGCCGCCGCGAGGTGGGACGGATGATCCGTGGCCACGTACGCGATCTCCACGTCGGGGTCCGCGATCAGTCCTTCGTACGTCGGGAAGGAGCGGTCGACCGAGAAGTCGTACGCGAACGCTCTCGCGCGGTCCGCGTCCCGACTCGCGACCGCCACGAGCCGGCCCGCCGTCGATCCCGCGATGGCACCCGCGAAGATCCGCGCGATCTTCCCGGTCCCGAGGATGCCCCATCTGAGCTCGTCGCCCATCGTTCGTCCGTCAGTGCCGACGGAGGAGCTCCAGCATCCGCCGGTCCAACCGGTGTCCGCGGAATTCCTCGTACTCGACGTCGCTCCGGTCGCTGTCGAGGGGGCCGTAGGATCCGTGGAGGTTCCAGACGCACCAGCCCCACCCGGCTTCCTCGAACAGCTGGAGGAAGTCCTCCATCCAGGCGAGCGTCACGCCGTGCGGCGTCGCGTTGAACGTCCCGAACTCACCGACGTGCACGCCCACCTCCCGGCGTTCCAATTCTTGCCAGGGCGCGATGCGCTCCTTCCGAAGCATCTCCTGATCCCGGATCTCATCGCCGTCGCGCAGCGGCCAGGTCGGCTCGTCCCAGTCCGAGGCGCCGGGGAACCAGGGAGCCCGGTGATGGCTCACCCGCCACGGGTCGTAGGCATGAAGGCTCTGGGCGATCCCGAGATCGGCGAGACCCCAGACGGGCGTCCACCCGAGGTCCAACCCATCCGCGATCACGAGCCGTTCCGGGTCGTGATCGCGGATCGCCCCCACCAGGCGTTCGATCACAGGATCGTGGGTGGCCTCGTCGATCTCCTTCGGCTCGTTCAGGAGGTTGAAGCTGAGCCGGTCGTTCGGGATCCCCCGGTAGCGTTCGGCGAAGGCTGCCCACTGGAACGCGCAAGCTTCCTGTGTCGCCACGTCGGTCCAGAGGTCGGTCGGCTCGCGCGGCAGGTTCACGCAGTACCCCGGCGCGCGATGGAAGTTGATGCTGACGTGCACCCCGTACTGCTTCCCCCACTCCACGGCCTGGTCGATCTCAGCCAGGACCGGCTCCCGGAGCTGGAACAGATCGCCCTCGACGGTCCAGGTCCGGTAGTCCATCGGGAGCCTGAGGAAGTCGAATCCCCACTCGGCGATCAGCTCGAAGTCGGCCTCGCGGAAGGCCGTGTTCCGCTGGGGGTGCTCGATCGAGAACTTCTCGACGAGGTTGAAGCCGCGCCAGCGGGGGAGTGAGGACGCGGTCGCGGGAGGGAGCCCGTCGGACGTCATCGGCGATCGATCATCGGCACGTCGGGGTTGACGTCGGGACCGAAGAACGAGAGCAGGATCAGGTCCTCGGTGCCCGTGTTCTCGACCACCACGCCGCGGACCGCGCGGTCGTACGTGACGAGGAGCTCGTCCATCGCGGGATCTCCTCCACGCACCTCGACACCTTCAACCCGCCCCGAGCCTCGCAAGACGAAGACGTTGTGCACCCCTCGATCGACGCAGGTGAACGATCGACCGGAACCGACGATGAGTCGCTTCCCGCTGAACTTCGTCGTGTTGTAGTAGATCCAGGCTTCCTCGCAGCCCGGTTGCCGCGTCTCCTCGATGAGCTGCGGCGACAGGTGGTGGTTCTCGTAGAGATGGGGATCGCCGTTCTCGTCCCAGTCGATCAGCTCGAGGATGAAGCGCTCGCCCTTCGCTTCCCGTTCTTCGGGTCGCACGTCCTTCCAGAGGAGTTCCTTCGAGATGATCCGTCCGGCGTTCAGCGCCTGGAGCATCGCGAAGACGTCCGAGTCTTCCTGGAGCTCGATCGTCAGGGCGCTCCCCGGCGCATGGAGCATCCCTGAGGGCACGTGGAACCCTTCGCCGGCGACCTGCGTGAAGCCTCGCGAGTGCTGGAGGATCAGATCGCTGTCCCATGCCTCGAGGTAGGGAAGCAACACGTCCTGCCGCCCATCCTCGGCGATCCATGGATGCACCCCGAGGAAGGTCTCGGGATGCGGCCCCATCTCGATCCCGTCCGGGAAGTAGTACGCCTCGTCCTTCGATCGGCGCCCGACCAGCGACGCGTGTTGCTGGCGCTGGTGGAGATGCAGCGGGAGTCGCGTGGCGTAGTCGAAGATCTTCGCGAGCCGCCCGAGACCGTCGTGGGTGGCGGTGTACTCCTGCCCCATGAACGCGACCGGATCCGTCTCGATCGCCTCCTTCACCGTGATCCGATCGGGGCCGTCGAGCGCGAGGTAGCTCAGCCCCTCGTCGTCGGGGCCCACCGCGTTGTCCGCCTTCGTGGTCGATCCCAACCAGCGTTCGCACACCGACCCGCGTTCGTCGAGGTCGTAGGCGTCGTCCGCCAGCCCGAGCCTCCGTCCTCCCGGAAGGAAGTCCCGAGCGACCCAGGCCGGCTCCAGCCGGAGGATCCCGTCGCCGTCCGAGAGCGCCCTGTCGACCGCCTCTCGCCTCGCGTCGACCGCCACGGTCAGACCCCACCCCGCTGGCTGGAGGCCGGCGTCACTGCCCCCTGGGGAACGGCTCCCTCCTCGCGCCGGATCGCCTCCCCCGTGACCGGGTCGAAGAAATGCAGCTTCCGCGTGTCCACGAAGATCTGGATGTCGTCCGAGACGGCCGCCCGGCTCTCCGGGCTGGCCCGGACGACGAACCTGCTCCGACGTTCGCTCGCTTGCCGACGCAGCTCCTCGAGCTTCTCCGACCCGAGGTCGGAGGCGAGATCGCGCGTGTCATCCGTCAGCGCCGGTGGGGCGTCGACCCTGAAGTGCAGGTAGGCCTCCGCCCCCATGTCCTCCCGGAGGTCGATCGTCGCGGGGAACCGCGTGCCGTCCGGGACGTCACCCAGGATCGCGGCGTCCTCCATGTCCTCGGGGCGGATCCCGACGATGATCGTGCGATCGATGAAAGACGACAGGCGTGGCCGCTCGGCAGCCGTGGCCCGGGGCACGTGGAGCCGGTGTGAACCGAGGCCGAGCACGAGACCGTCTTCGTCGGCTCGGCTGACGGCCGCCTCCACCAGGTTCATCGCAGGGGATCCGATGAACCCGGCCACGAAGAGGTTCGCCGGACGGAGGTAGAGCTCCTGGGGCGACGCCAGCTGCTGCAAGACTCCGCGCCGGAGGACCGCGACCCGGTCCCCGAGCGTCATCGCCTCGGTCTGGTCGTGCGTCACGTAGATCGTCGTGACCTGGAGGTCCCGCTGGATGCGGAGGATCTCCGTACGCATCTCGACACGGAGCTTCGCGTCCAGGTTCGACAGCGGCTCGTCCATCAGGAACGCCCGCGGCTCGCGCACGATCGCACGGCCCATCGCCACGCGCTGACGCTGACCGCCGGAGAGCTCGCGAGGGCTCTTCGTCATCAGGTCCTCCAGCCGGAGGATCTCGGCAGCTTCGCGGACCCGCTGCTCGATCTCGCTCTTCTTGAGCTTCCTGATCTTGAGGCTGAGCGCCATGTTCTGGAAGACCGTCATGTGCGGATACAGCGCGTAGTTCTGGAACACCATCGCGACGTCCCGCTCCCCGGGCGGGACGTCGTTCACGACCCGGTCGCCGATCCAGATCGTGCCGCTGGTGATGTCCTCGAGGCCGGCGACCATGCGCAACAGGGTCGTCTTCCCGCACCCGGAGGGCCCTACGAGCACCATCAGCTCACCGTCGGGCACCTCCAGGTCGACCGATTGCACGGCCTCGGTGCCGTCCCGGAAGGTCTTGGACACGTCCTGGAGCAGGATCTCGGCCATCCCTCAGCCCTTCAGTCCCACGGACGCGATCCCACCGATGAGCCGCTTCTGCACGAAGAAGTAGATGACGATCGGCGGGACTATCGACAGGAGGTTGGCCGCCATCAGGAGGTTCCACGGCGTGTCGGATCGATGGATCAGGCCGGCCAGGCCGATCGAGACCGTGAACTGCTCCTCGTTGGCGAGATAGAGGAGGGGCCCGAGAAGGTCGTTCCAGTTCCACAGGAACGTGAAGACGGCGCACACGGTGAGGACCGGCGTCGACAGCGGCAGGATGATCCGCCAGAAGATCTGCCACGTGTTGAGGCCGTCGACCCGCGCCGCATCGTCGAGATCGCGCGGGATCGTCCGCATGTACTGCCTGATCAGGAAGATGAAGAACGCGACCCCCCCGAACGACGGGACGATCAGGGGGTAGTACGTCCCGAACCAGCCGATCTTGAAGAACATCAGGAACCGCGGCACCATCAGCGCCTGCCAGGGGATCAGCATCGTGACGATCAGCAAGTAGAACAGCACCGTGCTGCCGCGGAAGCGCAGCCGGGCGAACGCGAATCCCACGAGCGAGCACGAGATCAGGATGCCGATCACGTTCGAGACCGCGATGATCGTCGTGTTCACGATGTACCGGAGGAACGGGAACGACTCGGTGAGGACACGCTGGAAGTTCCCCCAGTGCCAGAACGTGGTGGGCCACCACTCGGGCGACGGCGTGAACACCGGCTCCAGGTCGGGTTTCAACGCCGCGGTGAGCATCCATCCCGCCGGGAGGAGGATGAAGGAGCTCAGCAGCAGGAGCGCGGCATAGGCACTGACCTGGAAGACGATCGGGCGGAGCGGCCGACGCCGACGGGGCACCTGCCGTGCGCCGGCCGACCTCGTGACCTCCGCCGGAGCCTCGACCGTGCGCACGGTCACCGCCCCCTCTCCGGGTCGTACTCGTAGTACACCCAGCGGCTCGAGGTCTTGAAGATCACGAGGATCACGAGGGCCGCGAAGAGCACGAGGACCCATGCCTCCGCCGTCGCGTATCCGAGGCGGCCGTTCCGGAAGCCCTCGAACCACAGGTTCAGGAGGTAGAACCGGAGCGAGTCGCCGACCGCCCCCCGCGATCCGGACACGATGAACGCCGTATCGAACACCTGGAACGCCTCGATCAGGCCCGTGAGGAGGACGAACAGCAGCGTGGGCGTGAGCATCGGGAGCGTGACGTACCGGAACCGTTGCCACGGGCCCGCTCCGTCGAGGAGAGCGGCCTCGTAGAGCTGGGCGGCGATGTTCTGCAGGCCCGCGAGGTAGATGATCGCGCCGCCGCCGACGCTCCAGAGGCCGATCAGCACGACCGACGGCACGGCCCAGGTCGGGCTCCCGAGCCACCGAGGCGGGTCGTCGATCCCGATCGCTCGGAGCAGGGAGTTGATGGCACCGACGTCTGGGTTCAGGAGCGCCACCCACAGGATCGCGACCGCGACGCCGGAGAGGACCGACGGCACGAACAGGATCGTCCGAAAGACGTTCATGCCCCGGACCTTGAGGTTCAGCAGGAGCGACAGCCCCAGTCCAGTCACGATGTAGAGCGGCACGGCCATCGCGATGTACTTGAGCGTGACCCCGATCGAGAGCCAGAAATGCCGGTCGTCGGTCAGCATCTCCCGGTAGTTGCCCAAGCCCACCCAGAACGGGTCGGAGATGAGGTTCCAGTCGGTGCCGCTGATGTAGATCGACCAGACGATCGGGACGATCCAGAACGCGAGGAGCCCGAGGAGCCACGGCGAGAGGAACAGGTACGCGGCTCGCTCCTCCCGTCGGGCGGCCCTCCCGAGAAGGGCGCGACCGGCGGCTGGCTCGATCGTCGCCATCGGCTCGATGTCCTAGCGTCGTGTGAGCGTCCGGGGGCCGGTGCTCCGACGGGCTCTCCGGAGCTCTGCGGAGCACCGTCCGGCGGGTAGTCCCCTACCCGCGGTCCCAGACCTCCCACACCTTGTCGAGGTTCTCCTGGAGCGCGGGGGTCGCATCGTCGAGCGCCTGCTGCGCCGTCTTCTCGCCTCCCACGATCAGGTCGAAAGCCTCGAAGAGCGGTCCCACCGTGTCCCAGCGGCTCGGGATGAACACGGCCGGGCGCGCGTGGGGAACGACCTCGAGTGCCTCTTCACGACCCGGGATCCCCGAAGCCCAGTCCACGTCCTCCGCGATCTCGGTGCTGAGCGGCATGTCGCCCGTGACGTCGACGCGGAGACGCTGTCCCTCCGTCGTCTGGAAGGCGACGAAGAGCTCGGCCTCCTTCGGGTGCTCGGAGTCGGCGAACACGCCGACCACGTCGGTCCACGTCTGCAGGAACGGCTCCACACCATCGGCGGTCGGCGGATGGGTGACGCCGTAGTTGATCCCGGCGTTCTCGATCTTCTTGAACGCCTGGAGGTCGGTGACCACCATCGCCAGCTTGCCTTGGGCGAAGAAGTCCGCCCCCTGCTCCCACGGATCCATCGTGTTCAGGCTCGGCGCGCATCCCTGCTTGATGCCGTCCGCCATGACGTCGTACGCGTGGACGGCCGTCGGACCGTTCGCCACGCCCGTCGCGGTCCGCCCGTCTTCGCTGAACTGCGTCTCCCAGGGCAGGACGGTCACCGGGTAGCCGTACGCTCCGCCCCACACCCCGCTCGCCTTGTCCGTCAACTGGCACGCGGTGTCCACGAACTCGTCGATCGTCATCGGCGGGTACGGGGCCGGGTAGTCGATCCCCGCCGCGTCGAACATGTCCCTGTTGTAGAAGACGCCGACCGCTCCGAGGTAGGAGCCCAGGCAGTACAGCTTCCCTTGATAGGAGCAGCCGAACTCGCCGTTCACGTGCGTCTCGTCGCCGATGATCGAGGAGTTGTATGAGGACAGGTCGATGTTCTGCTCCTTGACCATGTCGTCCAGGGCCAGCACTTTCCCCTCACGCATCCAGAGGAGGTTGCCGACGCCGCCCAGGTCCGGTGGATCCCCGGCCGCCATGGCCGTCTCGATCTTCGTTCCGTAGTTCTCCTCGGGGAACGCGGTGATGTTGATGTCGATGTTCGGATACTTCTTTTCGAACGCGTCCACCAGGGCGTCGAGGTACTCGTCCTGCCCCTCTTCGGTCACCCAGAAGTCGAGGGTCACCTTCTCCTGAGCGGCGTTCCCACCGTTCCCCTCGCTCCCACCGGTGCACGCAGAAGCGACCAGCGCTGCGACGGCGAACACCACCACCCATCGTCGGTTCAACATGGAGCCACCTTCCTTCGACCAGACGATCGGGGACCTCCCCCTGCGCACTCGCTCCCTTCGGGCTCGCCCTCCCGATCACCCCCTCGCTCGTGTCAACGCTCGAGCCCAGACGCGCGACATGGTAACGTTCCCATGTCTGGCCGTAAAGGCAATGCCCGCGGGGTCGGCGGTCACCCAGCGGGGCGCTCCGACGGCGCCGCAAGCGCGGTCACGCCGGCCGGAGCACGAAGTACGGCTGGGACGCGAGATCGTTGCCCACGCCGGGATGCCGCCAGGCGGCTCCTCCCTTCGTGCGGAGCACGAAGGCGTACGCGAACGGGTACGCCCCGTCGAGCGCGGTCCCGGGGATCCGTCCGGCGAACCGCCGACCCGATCCGTCCAGGTCGAGGGCCGCGTACGGGAGCGAATGATCCATCGGCCGGTACCGGAGCGTGATGCGATCGACGCGATCCGCGACCGGACCTCGGACCTCGACCTCGAGCGGCAGGTCGACGCCTGCGCGATACCCGGAAGGAGGGACGTGAGTGACCCGGACCTTGGGCGGAGGTTCGGCAGCTCGGTCGAGGAGCCCCGCAGCGACACCGTCGTCAAGAGGATCATCGGCCGCGCTGGCCTCCATGTCCCGCAGGTCCGCTTCGATCGCCTCGAGGCGATCGGACCAGTGACCGCGCAGGCGGGGCTCGGGACCGAAGGTGAGGTCGCCGGCGTACGCGTCTCCCGCCGCGTCGATCGCCCCCCGCCACGCCTCACGCGCTGCCCGGTACGCTCGCACCGCGGTGTGCAGGGCTTCGCGGCTCCCCGCGGCCAAGGACAGCTCGTACCCGGTTGCGGCGCGGAGCTTGCCTGCGAAGAACCGGCCGAGCTCGGCGAGGATCGCGAGGTCGATCGTCCATCGCCGGAGCTCGTCGGGAGGGTTCCGGACCCGTGAGCGGATCACGGCGATATGCCGGTCGGTCCGCTTCGACAGGTCCTCCAGCCACCCGGCCACATGCAGCGGCGAGTAGCGACCGCTCGCCGCCTCGCCGAGGGACTCCTGCACGAAGTCCGCCACGCTCGAAAACACCTCGGGATCGAGGGGGCTCACCGTTCCGAACCGACGAGGCGTGGGCGTGTCGACGTACGGGTGCGGGTGGATCCCTTCGTCCGACCACACGATCGGCATGTCGGTGTACATCTCTGGCCAGTAGTAGTTGTTCGAAGCCGACGGGTGGTGGGCCGTCGTCATCAGCGGGAGGATCCGGCTGGCGGCGCTCAACGCAGCCTCGGCGTCGACCGCGACCTCGCCGAGGGACGTCCGGAGCGCGCGGCGCCATGTCTCCGGGCTGGTGTCCGGATCGTACGTCAGCCGACCGAAGAGCCGGTAGGTGTAGGCGAACTTCTCCCAGTCGTCGGTCGGGATCAGGGATGGGTCGGCGTATCCCGTCCGCGAGCCGGGAAGGCCCGTGCCCTCACGGCCCTTGAACGTGAGGGGCTCGCACCACTCCAGGCCCTGCGCTCCGGCGATGCTGGAGACGCGTCCGAAGCCGGCGGCGAATGACGGGTCGCCCCAGAGCAGGAGTCGTTGCGTCCCCGCCCACAGCCGGAAGACCACGTCGAAAGCGCGATCCTCGCGAAGGAGCTCCCCGTAGCCGTACCGGGTGAAGGCCCGGCTGCCCTCGCTGGTCGCCATGTACCGGTGCCATTCGCTCTTGGAACTCGGGTCCTCTCGAGGTGTCCTTTCGAGCTCTCGGATCGCTGCCTGGTGGTAGGGCAGCCCCATGTGCTCCGCCCAGAACTTCGGGGAGACGGTCACCGGCTGTCCCGCGTCGAGTGCGGCGTCCAGGGTCTGCGCGTCGAGGCCCTTCGCGTGGAGGTCGATCCGGACCGCTCGACCGGCATCCCTGACGCCCTCGAAGACCGTCCGCCAGAAGTCCCAGCTCCGCTCGGGGATGCCACTCTCACCGTGGATCCGGAACGTCAGCCCCGAGATCGCAGGGCAGCTGCCGAGCAGCTGGCGAAGAGCGTCACGGCAGTAGGGCGCATGCGTCTCGGGCG
This sequence comes from Actinomycetota bacterium, assembly GCA_044865955.1. Taxonomy (GTDB): domain Bacteria; phylum Actinomycetota; class UBA4738; order UBA4738; family HRBIN12; genus JAJNBA01. Next base: position 24,384 of record JBIOTM010000074.1, read on the forward strand.
TGAGCCCCTCCACGGTGTGATGGGCATCGGCACTCTCGATCCACTCGTACGCGTGGGTCCAGAGCCCTAGCTGGAACTCGAGGCCGAGCGCCGCGGCCTCCTCCGAAGCGAAGCGGAGCGCCGCGAGGTTGCGTTCGCGATCTTCGTCGGGGAGCTGCGGTACTCGGACCTCGTACCCCGACACGGAGACCAGGAAGGGGTACGGGAAGTACAGGTACGCGTCGGTGATCCCGCGGTGATAGTTGTACCCGAGACCCAGCGTGAGGCTGCACCTGTTGAAGCGCTGCGACACGAGCATCGATAGGTAGCGTCGCCACGCGTCCTCGTCTCGGTACCACGCGAGGTCCTCGACCTCGCTGCAGAACGCACGCGCGACGCTCCGGACCTCGTTCGCTGCGCGCCCGAGGACCGGACGCTCCGGTCTGAGCGCCGCCGAAGGTTCGTCCCCATGCTCGACCCGATCCGCGAGCTCGAGCACCGCATAGACGAGCCCCCGAACATCGGCTCCGATCGCCGTCACCTCTTCCCGATCGTCGGTCACGATCGCGAACGACTCCGGTCCTTCCGGGAGGTACGACGCCATGGGTGAGGCGCCCGCCGGTCCCGAGATCGAGATCCTCATCGCGTCGTCGCCTCGTCCGCCGGACGTGAGCTGGTGGAGCCGTACCCCTCGATCGGAGAGCGCCCCTCGCAGGTGTTCCACGGCACGGGTCACCGGCCCCGACGCCGCGATCGGATCCAGCGGGTTCCCGACGAGCCACACGATCTTCCTCGTGTTGCGATGGTAACGTTCCCATACCGCACCAGGCTCGCGAGCCCCCAGCCCACTGGGCAGGCATGTTGTCGGACGTCCTCATCGGGATCGATCTCGGCTCGACCACCTGCAAGATCGCGGTCACTGAGATCGACGGCACGGAACGTTCGGTCGTCGCCCTGCCCACGCCGTGGACACCGGTTCCCACCGGTGCGGAGATCGATCCGCGCACGCTCGCGGACACGGTGAAGGAGCTGGTGTCGACGGCCCTGCGAGGAACCCCGGAGGGGAGCGTGAGAGGGGTCGGCGTCACCAGCATGGGGGAGACGGGCTTCCTGTTGGATCCGACCGGCGTTCCGGTGACACGAGGGGTGGCCTGGTTCGACTCGCGAGGAACCGATGCGGGCCGACGTCTCGAGGCAGGCATCGGACTCCAGGGATTCAGCGAGCACACGGGCCTTCCTCCTTCATCGTCGTGGACGATCGCCAAGAGGGCCGAGCTCGGTGCGGGCGAACCCAGCGTTCCCGAGGGATACCGGTGGCAGAGCGTCGCGGAGTGGATCGTCCGTTCGTTGGGGGGAGAGGAGGTCGCCGAGCGATCGCTCGCATCGAGGACGGGGTTCCTCGACGTCACCGAGCGGAGATGGTGGCCGGATGCCTTCGAGTGGGCGCGCCTGCCCGCCTCGGCGGGCCCACCGCTGATCGACGCGGGAACGCCGGTGGGGCACGCGACGCTCCCCGGCCTCGATGGCGCCATCCTGACGGTCGCGGGGCACGATCAGCCGTGCGGGGCCGTCGGCTCAGGCGCAACGCGGTGGGGAGACACGCACGACTCATGCGGGACGGCGGAGGCGCTCCTTCGCGGCATCTCCGCGTCGCTGAGTCCGAACACGCTCCGTGCGGCGGCCGGCCGCGGACTGACGGTCGGGTGTCACGTGCTTCCCGGGCGCGCGGCCGTGCTGGGGTTCTTCGCGGCTGGTCGAGAGCTTCTCCAGGTCCTCGGTGCACTCCGCGTGGAGGATGTCGGCGAGGGCCGGGACGCCCTCGACCGGGAGGCGATCGCGGTCGAGTCGGTCGCCCGGCGATCGCCTCCTTCTCCCGGGGGACGATGGCGGGCCGCGATCGAGGCGTCCGCCCGCGAGAGCGCCCGGATCGCGGCCTCGATCGATGAGATCACGAGCTCCACACAGCGACTCGTCGTGAGCGGCGGGTGGGCTCGCAGCGAAGCGTTCCGGCAGATCAAGCGAGCGATCCAGGGGCCGTTCGAGTACCCGTCCGTCCGCGCCGCCGCTGCGCGCGGGGCCGCGCTCTTCGGTGGGCTCGCCGCCGGTGTGTTCGCGTCGACCAACGACTTCCCTTCGCCTGCGTCCTGACTTCCCGTATCCTCGCGAGGCCGACTACCTACCGTCCTTCCGACCGGGTTCCCGGTCCAGGCATGGTGACGACCGACGACGGACGATCTGGCTTGCGCCGCGCCGGTCCCCCTCGTTGGAATCGGTCGACGGGGAGTTCGGTATCGACGCCTGGGACTCAACCGGATCGAGACGCCGACTCGCCGAGGAGGTTCGCGTGCGAAGGTTGATCGCTTCGGAGTTCATGACGCTCGATGGCGTGATCGAGGCGCCAGGGCACGAAGAGAACCGAGAGGGGAAGAACGCCTGGCCCTCCAGCTGACGAGCGAGGACATGCAGGCGCACAGCATCGAACAACTCCTGGCGGCCGATGCGATCCTCCTTGGACGGGCGACCTATCAGATCTGGGCAGCGTTCTGGCCGTCCGCGCCGCGCAACGAGCCGTTCGCCGACCGGATGGACGCGATCCCGAAATACGTCGTCTCCAAGACCCTGCGACAGGTGGGATGGAAGAACTCGATCCTCCTGAGCGGAGACGTCGTCGCGGAGGTCACCAAGCTGAAGGAGGGTCCCGGCGGAGACATCCTCATCTACGGCAGTGCCGACCTCGTGAACTCGCTGACGAAGCACGACCTCATCGATGAGTACCGGCTCATGGTGTATCCCGTCCTTGGAGCGGGAAGCGTCTCTTTCGGGACGAGACCGATACCACGCATCTGCGACTCCTCGATTCGAGGGTATCCGTGTCGGGGGTCGTCCTCATCCGCTACCAGCCGACAGGTCAGACTCCCTCGAGCGAGTACTCCGAGGCGTACGCCTGGACTGACGAGCAGATCAAGTCGCAGCAGGCGGCGCCGGACGCGGATCGCGTCCTCGCGTCCATCCTCCTCACCGATGCCGTGGATTCCACCGGTCGCGCCGCCGCGGTGAGGGACCGGAGCTGGCGTCAGCGGCGCGGTCGGCACGGCCGGGCGGCCCATGCCGAGGTGGAGCGGTTCCGCGGGCGACTCGTCAAGACCAACGGCGACGGGATCTCGGCAACCTTCGACGCCCCGACGCGCGCGCTCCGGTCTGCGTTCGAGCTCATCGAGGCACTCGCCGGTTCGGGACTCGGGATCCGCGCCGCGATCCACACGGGAGAGATCGAGCTCCTCGATGAGGAGGTCGGCGGGGATCGCGTTCACATCGCTTTCGCGTGCACTCGACGACGCCGGCGAGCATCAGGTGGTCGTGACTCGGACCGTCAGGGATCTGGCCACCGGCACCCAAACCGTGATCGCGCCACTCGGTTCGGTCCGCCTTCGAGGCGTGTCCGGTGAATGGGAGCTGTTCGAAGCCTCGACCCAGGAACGAGCAAGGACCTGACACGCCGTCACGGACCTTGGCGAGGTCAGTGTGCGACCGAGGCGATAGTTCGGAAGGCCCTTACGGCTTAGCTCGACCCCGATCGGCGACATGACAGCGGATCCGCTGCCCGATGGGAAAGCCCTATGGTCTGCCGTCGATCCGTCAGGCGGACAGATCAAGTATCAGGCATCCTGGAAACCTCCGCCGACCCAGGGACGCTGGGACAAGCATCGCTCCTGGATGTGACACCTCCTGTCCCTGGGACCGGAGCCTGATGCTCGGTCAATCCCCCACCGGTGTTCCCCCGTAGTACCGACGGTCCTCCGAGAGGAAGGGAGAAGCCCGATGAAGCTACTTGTGCGACGGCTCCTGTTCGGCGCGACGCTGGTCGGATCCCTGGTCGTCCTCCCCGGCCCGCCGGCCTCCGCCCACGTGCACGGCGTGACCCCGCTGCTGCAGTGCAGCGTCGTCCCGGCGAACGCGGGCGCCAATCAGACGGACTCCACGCCGGCTGCCGCCGCGAACGGCGGACCCATCACCGGGCTGATCCCTCGCGACGTCGGCAGCTCCCCGCTCGACTTCGGTGGGGGAGGATTCACGGCCCCCGTCGAGTGTCCGTGATCCGTCTTTGCGCTCGGCGATCAGAGGTTATCCAGGGGAGGGGCAGATGAGAACGAAGTTCACAGCGCTTGCGCTCGCGGCGCTCGTCTCGGTGGCCGCCTCGTGGGCCGCCACCTTCACAGACGTGCAGGCCAACGACCCGCAGGTCGCGGGCGACCCGGCGAGCAACGAAACCGCCCGCTTCCCGACGAACAAGTCGAACGAGCCGTCGATCGCGGTGAACCCCACCAACGCGAGCTTCCTGGTCGCGGGCGCGAACGACGAGCAGCTCCAGCCGCCGTGCGGTCCCGGGCCCGTGCGCGGAAGCGTCCCGGCGAACGACTGCTCGTTCTTCCCGGGCGTCGGGACCGACGGTGTCTACACGAGCTCCGACGGGGGCGGTCACTGGACCAACCAGGGGCTCCTGCCCGGCTACTCGGAGTTCCCCGGCCAGCCCGGCACGCTCGTTTCGGACGGCGACCCACGCATCGTCTACGGTCCCGCGCCCGACGCGGGGGGCAGCTTCACCACGGCGCGGAGCCTCGACGCCTTCGTGAACGGGGCACGCGTCTACTACGGCGGCCTCGCGAGCTTCGCGAGCAAGGCGGCGAAGGGCAACCAGGCGCCCGAGCTGCTGGCCGTCTCCTCCTCGGACGACAACGGGGGGACGTGGTCGGACCCGGTCGTCGCCGCGAGCGGCCACGGGTTCCTGTTCAACGACCACGAGGACGTCTGGGCGGACA
>JBIOTM010000075.1:0-5261 GCA_044865955.1 Actinomycetota bacterium
ACGGCGAGTTCATCCTGGGGGAGTCGGACGTCAGGGGGTTCTTCGTCGCCGCCGGGTTCTGCGCGCACGGCATCGCCGGCGCCGGCGGGATCGGCAAGGTGATGGCCGAGTGGATCGTCGACGGCGAGCCCGAGTGGGACGTGTGGACGATGGACGTGCGCCGCTTCGGCTCGCAGTACCGTTCGCGCCCCTACGCGCGCGACCGCGCCTACGAGGTGTACGCGACCTACTACGACATCCACTACCCCGGAGAGGAGCGACGGGCGGGCCGGCCGCTGAAGGTCCCGGCCGCGTACGCGCGCCTGCGGGAGCTCGACGCCGAGTTCGGCGAGAAGTCCGGGTGGGAGCGCGTCAACTGGTTCAGGTCGAATGAGGATCCGGCGCACGAGGATCGCCGGCCTCACGGCTGGGCCGGCGAGCACTGGTCGACGGCGATCGTGACCGAACACGTCGCGTGCCGCGAACGGGCGGCGCTCTTCGACGAGAGCTCCTTCGCGAAGCTTGAGGTCTCCGGGCCCGACGCCTGCGGGTTCCTCCAGCGGATCTGCGCGAACGACGTGGACCGCGCACCGTACACCGTGGTCTACACGCAGATGCTGAACGCCCGCGGCGGGATCGAGAGCGACCTCACCGTCACCCGCCTCGGCGACGAGCGCTTCCGCCTCGTGATCGGCACCGCGTTCGGGAACCACGACCTCGGGTGGATCCGCAAGCAGCTCCGGCCCGACGAGCGCGTGGAGGTCCGGGACGTGACCGGCGCCTACGCGTGCTTCGGCGTCTGGGGTCCCCGCGCCCGCGACGTCCTTTCACCGCTCGTGGACGTCGATCTCTCGAACGAGGCCTTCCCGTACATGCGCGCGCGCCCGCTCGTGGCGGGCAGCGCCCCGTGCCTCACGCTGCGCGTGACCTACGTCGGCGAGCTGGGCTGGGAGCTGTACACGCCGGCCGAGTTCGGCGCCGGCCTCTTCGACGAGCTGCTGGCGGCCGGCCGGGACCACGGAGCGGTCCCGGCCGGCTACCGGGCCATCGACTCGCTGCGCGTGGAGAAGGGGTACCTGGCGTGGGGGTCCGACATCACGCCGGAGGAGGACCCGTTCCAGCCAGGGCTGGGCTTCGCCGTCGACACCCGGAAGGGGTTCCTCGGCAGGGAGGCGGTGATGGCTCGGCGCGGCCGTGACCGGCCGCACCTCGCCTGCCTGGTCCTCGAGGATCCCCGCGCGATGGTCCTCGGCAACGAGCCCGTGTTCCACGGCGGCGACGTGGTCGCCCGGGTCACCAGCGGTGGGATCGGCTACTCCGTCGAGCGCTCGATCGCGTTCGCCTACCTCCCGCCGGCCCTCGCCGACCCGGGCACCCCCCTGGAGATCGAGGTCTTCGGCGAACGGGTGCTGGCCGAGGTCGTCCGGCGCCCGCTCTGGGATCCGGCCGGCGAGCGCATCCGGGCATAGGAGGGTGTGGGTGGATCATCCGAGCTTCGACGTCGCCGGACAGGTCGCCCTCGTCACCGGCGCCTCCAGGGGGATCGGCCACGACCTCGTCCTCGCGCTGGCGAACGCGGGCGCTCGGGTCATGGCGGCGACCCGCTCGGCGGGAGACGCCGATGTCGTGGTCGACGAGGGTCGCGTTGCGGGAGGCGAGGTGCACGGGGTGGAGCTCGATCTCACCGACCGGAGCTCGATCGATCGGGGCGTGCAGGCGGCGATCGATCGCTTCGGCCGTCTCGACATCCTCGTCAACAACGCCGGGCTCGGTACGAACCACGACGCGCTCGACGCCACCGAGGCGGAGTGGGACGAGCTGTTCGCGGTCAACGTCCGAGGGCTCTTCTTCGCCTGCCAGGCGGCCGGACGGCGCATGCTCGCGCAGCGCTACGGCCGCATCGTCAACATGGCCTCGCAGGCCGGCCTCGTCGGCATCCCCCGGCACGCCGCGTACGGCGCCAGCAAGGGCGCCGTGATCGCCCTGACCAGGGTGCTGGCCGTCGAATGGGGCCCGTTCGGCGTGACGGTCAACAGCGTCGCGCCGACCTTCATCCGCACCCCGGGAACCGCCGAACGGCTGGACCGGCCGGAGTTCCTCGCCGACGTCCTCGAACGGATCCCCGTCGGGCGGGTGGGGACGACCACCGACGTCGCCGCGGCCGTGCTGTACCTGGCCTCGCCGGCGGCATCGCTCGTGACCGGCACCGTGCTCGTCGTGGACGGGGGCTGGACGGCTCGCTGATCGATCGCCGGCGTCAGCCCGGCGTGAACGAGTTCCCGTTCCAGGAGGCCCGGATCCGCTTGCGGAGCACCCCCGACACGTCGAGATGGACCGACTCGGGCAGGTCGCGCCCGCCCGCGTCGAGCAGCAGCTCGATCCCTTCGCCCTCGAACCGGTGGAAGTCGCGGTCGACGCCGGGGGAGTCCATCGACGCCTCGAGCACGAACACCGGGTGGTATCCGTACTCCATCTCCATCGTCCAGACGTAGAGCAGACCTCCGCGAGATCGGACGAAGTCCACGGCCTCCGGTGTCGCGACGATCCTCACGAGACCAGCGTGCGCTCCCCCGCCCGCGACCGTCAACGGGCGACGTCGGCCAGCCGCGTCCCGAAGTCGTCCGAGCCGAAGGCCGTCCGCGCTCGATCCCAGCGTTCCTCGGCCCATCCCCAGAAGTCGTAGGCGATCGAAGAGATCTTCGCCTGGATCGCGGCCCAGAGCGTCCATCCCACATCGGCCATCACGGCCTGCAGGTCCATCCGCGCCATCAGAGCCGGGGTCGCCTCCCCGAAGTACGTCTCGCAGAGGGCGGCCCGCAGGTCGGGATGGAATCCGCATTCCTGTGCGGTGTCGCCGAGCTCGAACGCCGGGTCGTCGTTCCCGCTGTACTCGAAGTCGACGATCCACAGCTGGGTGCCGTCGTCGATGTAGTTCTCGGCCAGCAGGTCGTTGTGGCACGGCACCGTGGGGAGCGGCCGGGCACCAAGGGCACGCTCGATGGCGGAGACGTCCCCCAGATGGTCCTGGAAGTCGTCGGGGATCCTGACGTCGTGCTCCGCGCACACGTCGAGATAGAACTCGGTCAGGCGGAACATGTCGAAGTCCTTCAGGAACCTCGGGCCCGCGTGGAGTCGCCGAAGCGAGCTCGCGATCCGCCTGGCCATCGCCGGGGTCCGCAGGCGCTCCGACGACATCGTGGTCCCGTCGACGTACTCGATCACCATGACGTCGAGGTCCTCCAGCACCTCGACGATCCGAGGAGAGATCCCGGTCGTCGCGGCCGCCGCCGCGTTGTGCCGCTCGTTCGCCCGGTCGACCGCGAGCAGCTCGGTCGAGCGCCCCGGGATCCGCGCCACGAAGCGCTCGCCCCCCGCCTCGACCAGGTAGTTCGTGTTCGTCAGCCCTCCTGAGAGCTCGGAGACGGCGACCTCGCGACCGCGGAAGGTCGAGGCCCGCTGGAGCACGTCCTCGATCGTCGTCACGCCGCGGTCCGTCCCCGGGCACCGACCAGGACGTCGTCGGCGACCCGGGCCGGCACCGGGTCGCCGAACACCTCCACCGCGACGGCGTCGCCCGGTCCGAGCTCGGCGGGGAGGGAGGCGAGACCGACGTTGCGCTCCACCGTGAACCCGTAGGCGCAGCTCCGGAGACGGCCGACGACGTCGCGCCCGTCGAGCACCGCCTCGCCCCCGTAGATGGGGACGTACGTCGGTCCCTCCCCCACGAGCAGCGTCCGGAGCCGCCGCTCGATGCCCGCCGCCCGGCGCGCCAGCAGCGAGTCCCGGCCGAGGAAGTCCCTGCCGTCGAACGCGACGAAGCGCTCGAGCCCCGCCTCGAGCGGGGTGTCGGCCGCGGTGAGATCCGAGCCCAGGTACCGGAAGCCCTTCTCGATCCGGAGCCCGTCGAGGCAGCGATAGCCGCACACCTCCACGCCGAACCTGCGACCGGCCGCGGCCAAACGGTCCCAGACCTGCACGGCCCACGCGGGCTCGACGAAGAGCTCCCACCCCGCTTCGCCCGCGTAGCTCACGCGCTGGGCCCATACCGGTGCCGGGCCGACCCGGACCGTCCGGGCGCTCATCCGCGGGAAGCCGTGGTCCGAGGGATCTGCGTCCGTGCATGCGGCGAAGACGTCAGGGGCGGACGGCCCCCATACCGCGATCACCGCGAGGTCCTCGGTCGCGTCGCGGAGCGTGACGTCGCCCAGCCCCTGCTCGCGAGCGATGCCGCGCAGCCATCCGAGGTCCTGGTCGATCGCGCCGGCGCCGGTCACGACGCGGAACCGCGCCTCGGAGGTCCGGACGATCGTCACGTCACCGACGATCCCACCCCGCCCGTCGAGCAGCTGCGTGTACACGACGGCTCCGACCGGCACGTCCACCCGGTTGGCCGCGGCCCGATCGAGGAGCGCGAACGCGTCGGCGCCGTGGACCTCGATCTTCCCGAACGACGTCAGGTCGAAGAGGCCGGCGCGATCGCGCACCGCCCGATGCTCCTCCCCGACGCGGTCGAGCCACGGCGGACGGCCCCAGCCGAACGACCGCTGCTCGGCCCCCGCACGCCGCCAGGGCTCGCCCGGCTGGCAGCGCTCCGCGCGCTCCCATCCGTGCTTCACCTGGAAGACGGCGCCGGCCTCCTGCAGCCGATGGTGCAGCGGCGACACGCGCTTGGGACGCCCCCACTCGTCGTGATCGAAGGGATACCGGAGCAGGTAGTAGTAGCGGTAGGTCTCCCGTGCCAGCTCCGCGACCCAGCGGGCGTCCTCGTGGACGCGACCGAAGCGCCACGGCCGGTATGAGGTGAGATCGAGCTCGGTCTCGCCGGCGGTGATCCATTCGGCCAGGGACCTGCCCAGACCACCGGCGGCGCCGAACCCGTTCAGCGACAGCCCGGCCGCCATCCACAGGCCGCGCACGTCGGGGATGGGTCCGACGAGCGGGTTGGCGTCCGGCGTCATCGCGTCCGGGTGGCACACGAGCTTCACGATCTCGGCGTCGGCGATGAACGGGAACCGCCTGGCGGCACCCCGGAGGAGCTGCTCGAACCGGTCCATGTCCGGGGGGAGGGAGCGCCCGCCGTGCTCCCAGGGCGGGCCGTCCACCCATCGGGCGACGGGATCCGGTTCGTACCCACCGAAGACGACCCCGCCGGCCTCCGACTTGCCGTACACGAGGTTGTCCGGGTCGCGGAAGCACGGCATGTCCCGCGGCAGCTCCGACCCCGCCACCGCCTTCAGCGCGACGTGCTGGTGATCGACCGGTGTCGACGGCACGCGCACGCC
>JBIOTM010000076.1:0-2353 GCA_044865955.1 Actinomycetota bacterium
GACGGCGCGCAGCAGCAGTTGCTCGCGCTGGCGGTGAAGCTCGGCCTGGCGGAGCGACTGGTGGCGACGGACCCGGATCGAGCCGCGTCGATGCTCGCCGAAGCGAAGGCCGAGACGAACGACGCGCTGAGCGACCTCCGAGACCTCGCCCGCGGGATCTATCCGCCGCTCCTCGCGGACCAGGGACTCACGGTCGCGCTCGAGGGCCAGGCGCGGAAGTCGTCGGTGCCCGTCCGGGTCGAGCCCGACGGGATCGGCCGGTACCCGCAGGACACGGAGGCGGCGGTGTACTTCTCCTGTCTCGAGGCCCTCCAGAACGTGGCGAAGTACGCGGAAGCCACAGAGGCAACCGTTCGCCTGTCCCAAGCGAAGGGGACCCTCTCGTTCGAGGTGACTGATGACGGGATCGGGTTCGATCCCACCGTCGCTTCACACGGCTCGGGACTCCAGGGGATCGCCGACCGACTGGCAGCGCTGGGCGGGAGCGTGGAGGTTCGGTCGGCGCCCGGCGACGGCATCACCGTCGCCGGGCAACTCCCTGTGGAGGTCGCCCCATGACCCCCCGGAGGCTCGCGTGGGCGATCTGGGGCATCTCCACGGCGTTCGCGATCGCCTTCATCGCCCTGAACGCATCGGTGCCGAGCAGCGAGAAAGACCTCGGTGAGTACGCCTTCTTCATCGGGGCGGTGCTCCTGTACGCCACTGTCGGGGCGCTGATCACGTCCAGGCAGATGGGGAACCGTGTCGGCCTGCTGTTCTCGTGGGTGGCGGTGTCCGCGGCGGTCAGCCTCGCCAGCGGCGCCTACGCATCGCTCGCCTTCGAATACAACCTGCCCTTCGTCGCTCCCGCCGCGTGGGTCGGCAAGGTGGGGTTCGCCGCGATGCTGGGCCCGTTGGCCTTCCTGTTCCTGATCTTCCCGACAGGTGCCCCGCCGTCACGCCGCTGGGGGTGGCTCCTGCGCGGGATGCTCGCGGCCTACGCGATCACGATCGTCTTGTTCGCGCTCACGCCCGGGCCGCTGCGGGCCGGGTTCGCCGAGCTGCACGGAAGCGTGCAGAACCCGATCGGGCTCCCCGGTTCGTGGCGAGAGGCGATCGAGGGGATCACGACCGTGTTCGGCTTCGTGGTGTTTGGGGGCGCGATCGTCTCGATCCTGTCGCTGATCCAGCGATATCGCCGGGCAGCGGTCATCGAACGGCAGCAGATCCGGTGGCTCGCATTCCTCGGAGCGTTCATCGGCGCGTACTTGCTCGTGACGCTCCTCGCCACGGCGATCGGGCTGATCCCCGAGGACAGCGACGTGGAGAACGTCTCGTTCTTCGTGCTGATCTTCGTCGTGTTCCTCGGGATCCCGATCACCTGCGCGATCGCCATCCTGAAGCACGGCCTCTGGGATCTCGGCGTGGTCGTCAAACGCACGGTCGTCTTCGTGATCCTGGTGGCGATCCTCACGGCCCTGGGCGCCGCTGCCGCCGTCTTCGTCAGCACGCCGATCCTCGAGAACCTGTACGACGCGCCACCGTTGGTCCTGCTGTTCGGCGCCGTCCTGGGACTCCTGGTCCTGCCGCTCTATCGCCTGGCGACGAAGATCGCGGATCGGATCGTCTTCAAGGGTCGAGCGAACCCCTACGAGGTCCTCACCGAGTTTTCCGGCCGGGTCGGCGGCACGTACTCGATGGAAGACGTCCTGCCCCGGATGGCCCAGATCCTGGCCGAGGCGACCCGTGCCAACAGTGCGCATGTGTGGCTCCGCGTCGGAAGCCAGCTCGTTCCCGCAGGCGGTTGGCCGGCTGACGCACCGCGCAGGGAGCCATCGCCCGTCGAAGATGATCGGTTGCCCCCGATGGAACAGGACATCGCGTTCGAAGTCCGGGACGGGAACGAGCTTCTCGGAGCCCTCAGCGTGGAGCCCACCGCCAGCGATCCGATGAACGCGTCGAAGGAACGGCTGGTCGAGGACCTCGCGGCGCAGGCGCGACTGGTGCTCCGGAACGTTCGTCTGATCGAGGAGCTCCGCGCATCTCGTCAGCGTCTGGTCGCCGCCCAGGACGAGGAACGCAGGCGTCTGGAGCGGAACATCCACGACGGGGCGCAGCAACAGCTCGTCGCCCTCCAGGTGAAGCAGCGACTGGTCGACTCGATGATCGAACGCGATCCCTCGAGGGCTCACGAACTGATGGAACAGCTGCAGCACGACACCGCTTCGGCGCTCGACGACCTGCGGGACCTGGCGAGAGGGATCTATCCGCCCCTGTTGGCGGACCAGGGCCTCGCCGCGGCACTCGGCTCGCAGGCCCGGAAGTCGCCGGTGCCGGTCCAGATCGAACCCGACGGGATCGGTCGCTACCCCCA
>JBIOTM010000077.1:0-2375 GCA_044865955.1 Actinomycetota bacterium
AAGGAGCGCGGGAAGGAGATGGGGATCGAGCTGATGCCCACGCTCGAGGCCCTCCTGGTCCAGGCCGACTTCATCTCGATCCATCTGCCGAGGACGCCGGACACCGAGGGGTTGATCGGCGAGCGGGAGCTCGCGCTGGTCAAGGAGGGGGCGCGGCTGGTGAACACGGCTCGGGGCGGCATCGTCGACGAGCAGGCGCTCGCCAAAGCCCTGGAGGACGGCAGGCTCGCCGGCGCCGCGCTCGACGTGTTCGAGACCGAGCCGGCCGTCGACTCGCCCCTGTTCGGCTTCGAGCAGGTCGTCGTCACGCCCCATCTCGGCGCCGCGACGGCCGAGGCGCAGGACAAGGCGGGGACCTCCGTCGCCGAGATGGTCCGGCTCGCGCTCTCCGGGGAGTTCGTTCCCTACGCGGTGAACGTGTCCGCAGGGGCCGAGGTCAGCGAGGCGATCCGCCCCTTCCTGCCGCTCGCCCACAAGCTCGGGGCGCTCCTCACCGGCCTGGCGCAGGGCGCCGTGCGCGGCGTCGAGGCCCAGTACCTCGGCAGGATCGCCGATGTGGACACGCGCGTGCTGACGCTCGCCGTCGTCAAGGGCGTGCTCACCGGCGTGGTGCACGAGCCGGTCTCGTTCGTGAACGCGCCGATCATCGCCCGCGAGCGAGGGATCGCGATCAGCGAGACCCGTTCCACCGTCTCGAGCGACTACGTGAACCTGATCCACGTCCGGGTCGACACCGACGAGGGCCCGGTGAGCGTCGCGGGCACGCTGGTCGGCAAGCGCAACGCCGAGCGCGTGATGCAGGTGAACGACTACGACATCGAGATGGCTCCGGCGACGTACATGCTCTTCTTCACCTACATCGACCGGCCCGGGATCATCGGGAAGGTCGGGACGATCCTGGGAGAGCACGACGTCAACATCGCGACGATGGACGTGGGCCGGCCGTCGCGAGGCGGCACCGCGCTCATGGGGCTCACGCTCGACAGCCCGGTCCCGCCCGAGGTGATCGAGGAGATCCGCGCCGCGATCGAGGCGGGTCCGGCGCGGTTCATCGTCCTGCCGGACTGAATCGTCCGAACGGGTTCCGCCGGAGTCACCTCGCGTGCTACACTCGCGCGGTCATGAGGCGACTCCAGGTGATCGTCGGAGATCGGAAGGGCGACTCGCCCTTCCCAGCGGCCGCTTAGCGACCGCGTCCGCCGCCCGGCGGGCAGCACCCCGATCACCGAACCCACCTCTCTTCCAACCGAGCTCCAGGAGTCGACCGATGACCGCCACGATCACGAACCCCCGCACCGCCGTCCGAAGGATCGCCGCCGGACGGCTGATCTCCGTCACCGGCGGCGCCGCCGCGTACACGGCGCTCGGGTTCACGGTCTGGAACCGCACGCACTCGCCGTGGATGCAGGCGCTGTCGCTGCTGCTCACCTTCGGGGTCGCGGGCCTGCTGGGCCCGTTCGCCGGCGCGCTCGGGGACCGCTTCGACCGCCGGCGCGTCATGGTGATCTCGGAGCTGGTCGCCGCCGCCTTCTTCGTGGGGATGGCCCTGGTCGACGACCCGGGGGTGCTGATCGCCATCGCGTTCGGGTCGGCCTTGGCCGAGCTGCCGTTCTTCTCCGCCTCGCGCGCCGCGATCCCGAACCTGCTCCAGGACGACGAGCACCTGTCGTGGGCCAACAGCCTCGTGACGGTGGGCGTCCATGCGGGGATCGCGGTCGGGCCGGTGATCGGCGGCGTGCTGCTCGGGGTCGTGGGCGCGTCGTGGGTGTTCGCCATCAACGCGGTCTCGTTCGTCGTTTCGGCGCTGGTCACGCTGTCGGTCCGCGGCCGGTTCCAGGACCGGCGGCCCGCCGCCGAGGAGGGCGAGCACGACGGCTTCGCCGCCGGGATGACCTTCCTGTGGGGCGACGCCGTCCTTCGGCGCCTGTCGCTCGCCTGGCTCGTCTTCGTGTTGGGCATGGGGATGGGCATGGTGGCCGACGCGCCCCTGGCGGAGTCGTTCGGGGCGGGCGAGCTTGGGTTCGGCCTCCTGATCGCGTGCTGGGGCCTCGGCTCGGTCATCGGATCGGCCGCCGGGCGGTGGATGAGCGCTCGGACCGAAGCGATCTGGCTCGTCGTGGGCTCGTTCGGGATCGCCGTCGCGGCGTTCGGCACCGGGTTCGCGCCGGTGTTCGCCCTCGTCCTGGTCTCGCTGTTGGTGATGGGGACGTCCGACGGGCTCACGATCGTGGCCGAGAACGGCATCATGCAGCGGCGGACTCCGGACGCGATCCGGAGCCGGACGATGGCCGCCTTCGAGGCGGTCATCTCGCTCGGCCTGGCCGTCTCGTACATCGTCGCCGGCCCGGTGCTCGAGGCCGTCGGCCCGCAGGGCG
>JBIOTM010000078.1:0-25688 GCA_044865955.1 Actinomycetota bacterium
TGAACTCGTTCGGCCGTCGGCCCGAAACGATCTGTTACGCTGCCGATCCCGGGGGGTGTAGCTCAGCCCGGTAGAGCGCTGCCTTCGCACGGCAGAGGCCGGCGGTTCGAATCCGCTCACCTCCACGGTTCGAGTCCGGGCGCCTACGCACGATCGCCGTTAGCAGAACCCCGGTCGACCGAGTAGAGCCGCCACTGGCCAGGGACGCCCTTCAACTCGACCACGCCGCGATCGTGGAATGCGATGCCGGACCCGGCAACCAGGTCCTTGACCGTGCTGGAGACCAGCACTTCCCCCGGCTTCGCTTCGGCGGCCACTCGTGCGCCGATGTGCACGGCGATTCCCCCGACCTTGCCTTCCACGATCTCGCATTCGCCCGTGTGGAGTCCGGCCCGCACGTCCACCCCGAGTCCCTGCACGCCCTTCGTGATAGCCGTTGCACATCTGATCGCCCGGGCCGGCCCGTCGAAACTCGCGAAGAACCCGTCGCCAGCCGTGTCGATCTCGCGACCCGAAAAGCGAAGCAACTGCCGACGTACGAGAGCGTGATGCCGCTCGAGAAGGTCGCGCCAACCACGGTCTCCGAGCTCGGCCAGCTTGGCGGTCGAGCCAACGATGTCGGTGAAGAGCACGGTCGCCAGAACCCGGTCGGACTCAACCACGTCCCACTCACCGCGGTCCCAGATCCCGCGCAGGAACTGCTCGACCTCTCGCGTGATCTGGTCGGGGTTCACCCAGAAGGCGTGATCGACCCCTGGGAGCGCCACGAAGTTGGCGCCGGGGATCCCCTCCACGATGTATCGAGCCTCGGCGGGAGTGTTCACCTCGTCGCCGGTGCGGTTGAGGACGAGGGTCGGAACGCGGATCGCTCGAAGAGTGTGGCGGGCGTCGATCTCTGAGTTCATGCGCCCCAGAGCCACCACGGCACCGGGACTGGCGCTCGTCAGGACCCACCTCCGCCACCACCGCCTCGTTGCGTCGTCGTCGGCTGTGCTCGGGGCGAACATTTCGAGCCTCTCGTCCAGCCACTCCTGGGTCCCCACCCGAGCCGATGTCCGGCGGATGTTCTCAGCCCATTGCTCCGGAGTGAGCCCCCAGGGGTAGTCCTCAGCCCAGAGGTACGAGGGGCCTGTGCCGAACAGGACGGCCGCCGCGCTCATTTCCGGATGCGTCGCGGCGAACAGGAGAGTCATCGGCCCGCCCTCGGAGAAGCCCATGATGGCTGCCCGCTTCGACCCCACTCCGTCCATCACCGCCCGGATGTCATCCATTCGGGTCTCGAGGTCCGGGATGCCCGTGACGCGGTCGGAAAGGCCAGTTCCTCGCTTGTCGAACAGGATCAACCGCGAGAACGATGCGAGGCCACGAAAGAAGTCGGCCGGCGGCCCCTCCCAGGCCACCTCCAGTGACGAGAGCACCCAGCCCCCTACGAACACGAGGTCGAAGGGCCCGGCGCCCACCACGGAGTAGGCGATGCTGACGTCGCCGCTCTTCGCGTACCGGACCTCTGGCGCTTCCACGGCAGTAGTGTCCGCCGACTGAATCTCGGGAGCAAGATCAGGAACACGCCGACGCTGAGAGAAGCGCTCGGAGCTTCCTGACCCAGTTCGAATAGCGTCCCGTCACCTCCACGATAGTAGTCCGAGCTAGCCAGACCGAGGGGGGCGGCGACGCGTTGTGCTCATGTCCTTCGGCGGCCGGCGTCCATCTCGGCGAGACCCTTACGTGCTGCCAGGAACGCCCCGGCAAGCAGGATCAAGCTGAAGATCGCACGGAAGACCTGAGTTCCGAGGTCGTCGGCAACCACGGCCGCACGGGCGTTCAGGATCGCGCTCACCGTGAATAGAGGCCAAGCACGATCCAGAACGCCGGCCCGGCTCCCCTTCCCGTCACGGCGGACGATACCGCACTCGTCCGCTATGGGCTACCGAGGCCGTCTGCCCTGACCTTAGGCCGGCGAGCCGGCGCCGTGTTCGAATCTGAGTGATTCCGCGCGGGCGCCTATCGCCCGAGGTCGGAGGTGGCTGGTCCGCAGTGGTCCGCACGTCACGGCCGGGGCCGGTTTGATAGGTTGACTGCTCAGGACCCATAGACAGAGGGGTGCCGGGAAGCTCTGGTCGGCGAAAGGCTGGCCATGGCACGTTCCCGGGTCTCGTCGTCGCGGCTCCTCGAGTTCCTCCGCACGGAAGAAGCATCCGGGCTGCTGCTGCTCGCAGCCGCGGTCGTCGCGCTGCTCTGGGCCAACTCGCCGATCGGCGACCTGTACGACCGACTCTGGGAGGTCGTCGGGGCGGTCGAAGTCGGAACACTGTCTCTGTCGCGGAGCTTGCACCATTGGGTGAATGACGGCCTGATGACGCTGTTCTTTCTGGTCGTCGGGCTCGAGGTTAAGCGCGAGGTCTGGGTCGGTGAGCTCCGCGCTCCGCGGAAGCTCGCGCTGCCGGCCATCGCGGCCGTAGGAGGCATGGTCGTCCCTGCCGGTATCTATCTGCTGCTGAACGCGGGAAGCGAGACGGTCTCCGGGTGGGGCGTTCCGGTCGCGACCGACATCGCGTTCGCGCTCGGCGTGCTTACGCTCGCTGCGTCGCGGGCGCCAGTGTCGGTTCGCTCGTTCCTACTGACGCTGGCGATCGTCGACGACATAGGCGCGGTCCTGATCATCGCTTTGGTCTACTCCGGCGGGCTCGCGCCGGGCTGGCTGCTGGTCGCGCTCGCGGCCGCGGTCGTGGTCGTTGTAACGCGGCGGGGTGCCGTCGCTCTGGCCGTGGTGCTCTGGATCGCGTTCGACCAGGCCGGCGTTCACCCGGCTATCGCAGGCGTCGTGTTGGGATTCCTGACGCCGATCGGTCGGTTGCACCGCGTCCAGGCCGCGATGCATCCCTGGACGAGCCGAGCCGTCGTCCCGGTCTTCGCGCTCGCGAACGCCGGCGTAACGATCGACGGGACGGCGGTAGAGGCGGTCGTTTCGCCGGTCGGGTTCGGCGTCTTCCTCGGGCTTGTCGTCGGCAAGCCGCTCGGGATCGGTGCCGCCGTCTGGGCGGCGACCCGGACGGGAGTCGCTCGACTCCCCTCCGACGTCACGCCTCGACTCCTCGCCGGCGCCGCCGCGCTAGCCGGAATCGGTTTCACGGTCTCCCTGTTCGTCGCCGAGCTTGCGTTGGTGGAGCGGCACGTCGAGACGGCCAAGCTTGCGACCCTCGCCGCGTCGGCCGTCGCGAGCATCGGCGGCGTCTTGCTCCTACGGAGCGAAGGAAGGAGGGAACCCATGACGAGCGGCATGAAGGTCTTCTACGCGTTCCTGGCGGCCTGCGTGGTCATCGGCCTCGTGCTCGGCGCGCTGCTCGCGGAGTAGGTCCGACCGTCCGCTTCTGAATCAGCGTGACTCACCAGCGGCCTGGGAGACACGACACGGCGGGCTCTGCCTAGCCGACTGGTTCGACTACGTTCTCGGGCGGCCGGCTTCCACTTCAACGCGACGAAGAAGGGTCATGAGTTCGGCCGAGGATTCCGCGATGCTGTTGAACGAGGCTCTGGATTTTCACAAGATCTGCTACCGCCCCTTTCGGCGTCCGCCGCACCGGAGCTGTCGCTACGCCTCGTTCCGTTCGTTGGCGTGCCATGACTCGCTCCTTTGCCTTACGTTTACCGTAAGGCCCCATCTTGCACCGTTAGGGAGGTCGTGGGAATGAATACAACCGTGGCGCTCGTCATCCTGTTGCTCGCGGCGACGGGGCATCGGTCCTCGTCAACAACATAACCGGTGGTGCACTCTTGGTCTGGGTCGTTTTCGTAGTGGTCTTCGGCATCGGCCTGGCTCAAGGCGACAAGATCTTCAAGGTGAAGAAGGACTAGGACTGCCCGGACGGTTGTACCAAGGTCTGACCCAACCGCGGCCGACCAAGCGTCCCTGAGGTGCGCAGAGGTGCGCACACCGATGCCATAAAACCCCACGTAAAGGACTCGGTTCGAATCCGCTCACCTCCACCGATGCATCTCCGACCGTTCACGGTGATCTCACGTTGGTGCACGCGGTCCGGGAGACACCAGCGGAAGCGCCCGCGTCGTCACGGACCCCGGTGAGCCAGGCCCTCGCTGGTGGAGGCTGCCGTCCGGCTTCATCCATCGGAGGCCGCCGCCATCCTCGCGGTGGACAGCCCAGCCGTGCTCGTGCACCAGCCTGTGGTGGAAGGAGCACATCAGCACCAGGTTGTCGAGGTCGGTGGTGCCTCCGTCTCCCCACCACACGATGTGATGCGCCTGGGTGAAGCGTCGGGCTCCGCATCCCGGGAACCTGCACTCGACGTCGCGGTGACGGAGCAGACGGATCATCGAGGCTGAGGGCTCCCGGGACTGCCTGCCGAGGCGCAACGGCTCACCGTTCCGGTCCTCCAGCACCGTCTGCACCCTGCCGTCACACAGGAGGCGCCGGGCCGTCTCGGGATGGATCACTCCGCCGCCTTCGATAGCCGCCGACCCTCCCTTGGACGCGAGATCGTCGAGCCGCGCGTGCACCACCACCGTCGCCCGATCCGGGTCGGCGTCCTCCGCGAGGCGGCTGGAGCAGAGGGCCACGAGGGCGTCTGCTCGTCGGGCCCCCGCGTGGATCGGCTCCTCTTCGCCAGGCATCACGGGGAGCGTGTCGGCCACCCGCTGCAACGCGCCGGCGACGATCGCTCCCTGCGCTGCGGGAAGCTCGGCCTCCAGGCCGAGTCGGTTCCCGTCGTCGAGGTGCCACCAGTTGAGGAAGCGAGCCCGTTCTGCCTCCCGAACGTCGTCGATCGCTCGACGGACCTCGAGATCGGCTCTCCGCCGTACGGCAGCGCAGGACACGAACGTCGCCCACCTGATCAACCCGGCCTCGGACTCGAACGACGCGAACCTGGCCAGCTCCACGACCTTGTCGATGCCGAGCTCACCGGTGGAGAAGGCTCGGGCCAGGTCGGTGAGGTGCTCCAAGGCATGGGCCGCGGCGATCCAACGTCTGGCCTTCCACTGGGAGATGCCCTGGCGCATCGCGAGCCAATGCGCCATATCGCGTGCTCCCGAGTCCCGCCAGACCTCGCGACGGTCCATCTCGGCGATCGCGTCGAACATCTCACGCTGGATCCTCGAGGCCTCTCGATGCGCCGCATCGACCGCCTGGACCAGCTCTTCGACGTTGCGTTCCTGTTGTCGGGGCACCCGAGACCTCGTTCGGTCACGGGGGAGGAGACACCCACCATACCGAACATACGTTCGGATGTCAAGTCCCGGGCAGAGATCCTCGGATCTGGCGGATGGGCCCCGCGGTCTGCGACGACGGACGGCCGCGGGGGTGACCGGGTCGTTGAACAGGGGGGTTCCGCGGTCAAGAATCGGCACGGTCCACGCCGATAGCCGATGCATCCGAAGAGGAGGGTGTTCCATGCGTTCTCAGCGCATCAGCTTCCTGGCCGCGGTCACCGCCGGGGCGGGACTCGTCGGGTTCATCGGTGTGTTCGCGGACTGGTACAGCCTCGCCTATCAATTCTCGGGGACCAGGGTGGTGCTCGACTTCTACGGCACCGTGGACGGGACCGGCGCGATCGCCGTCGCGGCGAGCCTGGGCGCGCTGATGTTCGGCTGCGCGTACATGCTCCTGCAGGACCCGGCCATCCGACGGCTCACCGCACTGCTGATGGTCATCTCCAGCCTCACCCTGCTGATCGTCTCCACGATCGGCTTCACCCGGGTGGACGAAGCGATCGGTCCCAATCCACTCCTGCCGGGGGTCACGGGCGAAGCCAGGTTCACCGCAACCGTGGCGATCGGCCTCGGCATCTCGTTCGTGGCAGGCGTCATCGCGACCGTCGCGTCGGTCCTCCTGGTCAGCCGGCGGGAATCCGGCACCGAGGACGCGGACGCGGGCGGCGCCGTCTGACGGGACGCACGTCCCGCGCCGCACGGGTAGCCTTCCCGCCCGCATGGGGCGGAGGACCGCGCGAGCGACCTGGTGGGCCCGACCCGGACTGGAGGTCCGGGCCGGGCGGCTGCTGATCGCGGGCCGGGACGCGGAATCGATCGCCCGTGAGCACGGCACGCCCCTGTACGTTCATGACCTGCTGCGCGTGGAGGAACAGGTCCGCGCGCTCCAACATGCCCTGGGAGGCGCCGGCCTCCGTCACCGGGTCCGGCTCGCGCTGAAGGCGCAGCGCGAGCCGGCCTTCCTCGCCTTCCTCCGTGGGCTCGGCGCTCCGGGCACCCCGGAGAGCGTGGGGATGGACGTGTGCTCGCCCGGAGAGCTCCGCTGGGCCCTCGACCACGGGTGGGAGCCATCCGAGATCAGCTACACGGGCACGAACCTCTCCGAGCACGATCTCGACGCGATCCTCGGCACCGGCGTGCACCTGAACGTGGACCTCCTGACCCAGCTCGATCGGGTCGGCCGGCGCGCCCCCGGATCGGCGGTCGGGCTCCGCGTGAACCCGCGGATCGGGGCCGCGTACGAGGGGGGCGGCCAGTCCTACGCCGGCGGCCGTCCGACGAAGTTCGGGATCTACCCCGAGGATCTCGGCGAGGCGCTCGAGATCGCCGGCGCGCATGACCTCGCGATCGACACCGTCCACGTGCATGCCGGCTACCTGTACCTGACGGATGCCCTCGCCACGGTCGACGAGATGATCCGTCGGGTCGGCGACGCGACGAGGACCCTGTCCGACGCGGGCTGTCCCATCGTGGAGGTCAACACCGGCGGCGGCTTGGGCGTCCCGTTCCGGCCGGGCGACGAACCGCTCGACCTGGATGCCTGGGCGGCAGTGATGGCTCGTCACCTGGGACCGCTGGACGTCGTCGTGGGGACCGAGCCGGGGGAGTTCCTCGCGAAGCAGTGCGCCGTCCACCTCGCCGAGGTGGTCTCCGTGGAGGATCGGGACGGGACCACCTTCGTGGGGCTGAACACGGGGTGGAGCGTCGTGAACGAGCACTTCGTCTACGGGATCCCGTTCCATCCGATCCTGTGCCGGGCGGCCGACGCCGACCCGATCGCCGACGTGACGGTGTCCGGGCACATCAACGAGGGCAGGGACCTGTTCGCGGTGGATCACCCGATGCCGGAGGTCCGCGAGGGGGACATCGTGGCGATCCCGAACGTCGGCTCGTACAACGCCTCGATGGTCTCGGCCCATTGCCTGCGCCCGGCACCCGCGTCCATGTTCTTCACCGACCGGGCGTGAGGACGACGCCGCTGGGATGCGGTCCGCTCAGGTGAACCGGAGCGTGGACATCGCGTCGGCGCCGGACCATCCGTCGAACGCCGATCGGACGTCGAGCGACCGGCACGAGCCGGCCCAGCCGCCCAGGGTTCGCCATCGCAGCATCAGCCGGCCGTTGCCCTGCACGCTCGCCTGGACGTTCGCCGGCGTGGAGGGGGGCCGCCGCCCACGGGACGAAGGTCGGTGGCTCCCAGCCGCCGTCCTAGGGAGGCCGACGGTATGCTCCGCCAGATGCCGTCCGCCGGTCCGCGCGTCGTCCTCGCCGGCCGCCTCGTGGACGCGGCGGCCGGCGAGGTCCTCACCGACCGGGCCCTGGTGATCCGGGGGGACCGGATCGAGGACGTGGTGCCCGCCTCGGCCGCTCCGGCCGGTGCCGACACCATCGATCTGTCCACCCGGACCGTCCTCCCCGGCCTGATCGACTGTCACGCTCATCTCATCGGGGAGCTCGACTCGGGGCGAGGCTACGCCGACCTGATCCAGCGGTCCTCCGCGGAGGAGGCGCTGACGGGTGTGGTGAACGCCCGCGACACGCTCCGGGCCGGGTTCACGACGGTGCGCGACGTCGGCACGTTCCACGCGTTCACCGACCTGGCCTTGCGGAACGCGATCGACGCGGGCGCGCTCCCCGGCCCGCGGATGATGTGCGCCGGCGCCTACGTGACGCGCCCCGGCGGGGGCGGCGACATCACCGGGCTGCCGCCGGGCGCCGAGGTCCCCGCCGGCCTCCGGGTCGGGGTCTCCTCTGGACCGGACCAGGTCCGTGCGAACGTCCGGCGGATCCTCGAGGCCGGCGCCGATTTCATCAAGGTGATCGCCACGGGTGCGGTGCTCACCTCGGGGACGGACCCGGGCCAGCCCGAGATGAGCGAGGAGGAGCTGGAGGCGGCCGTCGAGGAAGCCGGCGCCCGGGGGACGCACGTCGCGGCCCACGCGCACGGTGCGGAGGGGGCGAAGCGGGCGATCAGGGCCGGCGCCCGCTCGATCGAGCACGCCTGCCTGATCGACGACGAGACGATCGACCTCATGGTCGAGCACGGCACCTATCTGGTGGCCGACATGTTCGACGGCGACTGGATGCTCCAGGAGGGACCTCGGCTCGGCTACTCGGACGAGGTCCTCCGGAAGACCGAGATGACGAACGACGCCCAACGGGAGAACTTCGCCAAGGCGGTCAAGGCGGGCGTGCGGATCGCGTTCGGGACGGACTCGGGCATCTACCCGCACGGGATGAACGCCAAGAACCTGGACTTCCACGTGCGGTTCGGTCAGACCCCGATCGAGGCGATCCGCAGCGCGACGGTCGTGTCGGCGGAGCTGCTGGGTTGGGACGACCGCGTCGGGTCCCTGCGGCCCGGCCGCTACGCGGATCTGGTCGCCGTGGACGGTGACCCGCTCGACGACGTCACGATCCTCGAGGACGTCCCCTTCGTGATGAAGGGCGGCGAGGTCGTCAAGGGCTGATCACCGGGTCGGGAGCCGACGGCGGTCTGCGATGATGAGGCACCTCGGGATGAGGGGGTCCGGTCGATGACGGAAGACACACCGATGTCCGCCCGCGAGATCGTCGAGAAGTCGAAGCGTTTCACGCTCTACGACTGGCAGGCGCAGGGCAAGCTCGCGCCGATCCCGGTGGACCGGGCGGAAGGCGTCCACTTCTGGGACGTGGACGGCAAGCGCTACCTCGACTTCAACTCGCAGCTGATGGGGGTGAACATCGGTCACGGCGACAAGCGCGTGGCGGACGCGATCGCCCGGCAGGCCGAGAAGCTCCCGTACATCTCACCCTTCATGGCGTACGAGACACGGGCGCGCCTCGGCGAGAAGCTGGCGTCGCTCTGGCCGGGGGACCTCGAGAAGACCTTCTTCACGTTGGGCGGCGCCGAGGCGAACGAGAACGCGATCCGGATCGCCAAGGCTTTCACGGGGCGCCAGAAGATCCTGGCGCGCTACCGCTCGTACCACGGAGCCACCTACGCCACGATCAACCTCACCGGGGACCCGCGCCGCTGGGCGAACGAGAACCCGCCGATGCCCGGCGTCGTCCACGTCCTGGATCCCTACCGCGGCACGGCCCGGGGGACGGAGGACGTCGGCACCTCGCTCGCGTCGCTGGAGGAGACGATCGAGCTGGAGGGTCCGCAGACGATCGCCGCGTTCATCCTCGAGACGGTCACCGGAACGAACGGCATCCTGATCCCACCCGACGGGTATCTCGAGGGCGTGCGGGATCTCTGCTCCCGCCACGGCATCTTGATGATCGCCGACGAGATCATGTGCGGCTTCGGACGCACCGGTGAGTGGTTCGCCGTCAACCACTGGGGGATCGTCCCCGATCTGATGACCGCGGCGAAGGGCCTGACGTCCTCGTACCTTCCCCTGGGCGCCGTGGCGATGAAACCGGAGATCGCCGCGCATTTCCAGGACAACGTCTTCTACGGCGGGCTCACCTACAACTCGCATCCGCTGTCGTGCGCCGCCGCCGTCGCCGCGATCCAGGTGCTGGAAGAGGACGATCTCGTCGGCAACGCGAAGCGCCTGGACCCGGTGATGCGCGGTCACCACGAGGAGCTGATGGCGAGGCACCGCAGCGTCGGACGCATCCGCAACATCGGCCTGTTCGGCATCCTCGAGCTGGTGAAGGACCGGGAGACGATGGAGCCGCTCTCGCCGTTCAACGTCGTGAACGAGACGATGCAGGCGGTGAACACGGCGCTCCTGGAGCGGGGGCTCTTCACGATGATCCGGTTCAACGGGATCATGACGAACCCGCCCCTCTGCATCACGGAGGAGCAGCTCGAGGAAGGCTTCGCCATCATCGACGAAGCCCTCGAGGTCGCCGACGCATCCGTGGACGGAGGTTGATCCTCAGGCGTCGACGGCGGCCCAGCGCTCGGCCCAGTTGGATAACCCCTCGACCACCCCGGCAAGATCTCGTCCACGGTCCGTGAGTCCGTATTCGATCAGGACGGGCGTCGAGGGCGTCACGGTCCGGGTGACGATGCCGGCCTCTTCGAGCTCGCGGAGACGTTCGGACAGCACCGTGTCGGAGATCTCCGGGATCGCGTCCCGGAGCGCCGAGTAACGCCGACCGCCGTCGAGCAGGACCCAGACGATCTGGGGCACCCACCGCCTGCCGACAAGGTCGACCGCGTGCTGGAAGCTCTCGCACACTGCCCGCTCCGTCTCCATGCGACCTATGGTATCCCGCTCAGTTCTTCTTAGGAACTTCGGAATACGGAGTCATGGGCCTTCGTTCAGGGTGAGGTGGGAGTAGGTGCGACGGAGAGGAGACGTGGCATGACCCAAGCGGCGAACGAGATCGCGGGCATCCAGCTGCCGCCCGCCGGGAAGTACGAGCTCGATCGAGCCCACACGGCGATCGGGTTCGTGGCCAGGCACATCCTGACGAAGGTCCGGGGCCGGTTCACCGACTTCTCGGGCTGGATCCAGGTGGAGGAGCGCCCCGAGGACTCGAGCGCCGAGGTCGAGATCGAGACCGCCAGCATCCAGACCAACGTGGAACAGAGGGATCAACACCTGAAGAGCGACGACTTCCTGAACGTCACGCGGTACCCCGTCATGTCGTTCCGGAGCACAGGGGTGCGTCATACGGGCGGTCCGACGTTCGAGCTGGACGGAGAGCTGACGATCCGCGACGTGACCCGCCCAGTGACGCTCACCGGGGAGTACCTCGGCACCGGCATCGACCCGTACGGCAACACGGTCCTCGCGGCCACCGCGAGGACGACCCTCCAGCGTGAGGATTGGAACGTGAGCTGGAACATGGTCCTCGAGACGGGGGGCTTCCTGGTCAGCAAGACGGTCGACCTGGAGATCGAGGTGGAGGCCAAGAAGGTCGGCTGAGGCCCGAGCCGTCATCGGGGGCGGACCCGAAGCCCCAGGCGCGTACTCCACGAGCTCGAAGGCGCGGTCGTACCGGACGACCACGTCGTCCGCCACCCACAGTTCGCTCGTCCAGCCGCTGGTCAGGGCGATGTACCGCCATCGCGTCGCCGCGAACCTGCCGACCGGGGTGTCCACCTCCTCGTCCCCGAGCAGCTCGTACCGCTGCCGGACGACCGTCGGCTCAACGGTGACGGGTTCGAGGTAGACGACGTCGATCTCCTCCGTGCCGCGCAGACGCTTGGCCGTGATGGTGTTCATCGCCGGCGTCAGGTAGTCGAGATGCATCTCCGGACCCCAGGCGACCTCGATCTCCTCGCCGTCCCGCAGGCCGGCGAGCGCGACGTCCCGAGGCTCCAGGGCGATCGAGTGCGTGCCGGTCTCGATCCGGGCGCGGACGATCCCCCACGCGGCGTCGACCGTCACGTCGACCGTCTCGCGATGCGGCGCGGGCTCGTCCCGGGCGATCTCCGAGACGTACCGCCACCCCATCGGTCCCGGCGCGCACCGGAAGTCCTCGGTCCCGACGACGGCTCCGCTCCGTCCGGACACCGCGTACCGGCCGCTCGGCACGAGGTCAGACCTGTGGCTGGAGGCCGAGATCCCTCGCGATCACGAGCCGCAGGATCTCGCTGGTCCCTTCGCCGATCTCGAGCACCTTGGCGTCGCGGTAGGCGCGGGCCACGGGGAATTCCTCCGTGTAGCCGTACCCACCGTGGATCTGGATGGCGTCGCGTGCGACGTCGACCGCCATCTCGCTGGCACGGAGCTTCGCGATCGCGGCCTCCGTCCCGTACGGCCGGTCCTGGTCCCGCAGCCACGCGGCTCGGTAGGTCAAGAGGCGAGCCCCTTCGACCGCCGCCCGCATGTCGGCGAGCTTGAAGGCGACGGCTTCGTACGCGCCGATGGGCCGGCCGAACGCCTCTCGGTCCTTCGCGTACGCGACGCTCGCGTCCAGGCATCCCTGCGCG
Organism: Actinomycetota bacterium; assembly: GCA_044865955.1. Classification (GTDB taxonomy): domain Bacteria; phylum Actinomycetota; class UBA4738; order UBA4738; family HRBIN12; genus JAJNBA01. The sequence goes on from JBIOTM010000078.1 coordinate 12,107, forward strand.
AGGCCGACCGACAGCGCGGCGATCGAGACCCGTCCGTCGTCCAGGGCGGCCAGGCATTGCCCCAGGCCCTTCCCGCGCTCCCCGACGAGGTGGTCCTCGGGGACGCGACAGCCCTCGAACGACAGCTCGTGGGTGTCGCTCGATCGCCAGCCGAGCTTCCTGTAGGCGGAGCCGACCGAGAAGCCCGGCGCCTCCGCCGGCACCAGGATGGCCGAGATGCCGTCAGCCCCCTCCTCCGTGCGGCAGGCGACCACGACGAAGCCGGTGATCGGCGTGCCGCTGTTGGTGATGAAGGCCTTGGAGCCGTCGATCACCCACTCGCCCTCCCCCAACCGCGCCCTGGTCCGCAGGCCGGCGGCGTCCGAGCCGGAGCCGGGCTCGGTGAGGCCGAATCCGGCCACCATCTCGCCCGCCGCGATCGGAGGGAGCCATCGCTGCCGCTGCGCCTCGCTCCCGTACCGGGCGACCATCCCGCCGGCCAGGCCGGAGGCGACCGAGACGGTCACCGCGACGCTGGGATCGGCCCGTCCGAGCTCCTCGATGACCACCGCCCACGTGACGGCGTCCCCTCCGAGCCCCCCGTAGGCCTCCGGGATCGGGACGCCGCAGATGCCCAGTTCGCCGAGCTTCTTGACGACGTCGAGCGGGAACTCCTCCCGTTCGTCGCGCTCACCCGCGCCGGGGGCGATCTCCTGGGCCGCGAACTCCCGGACGAGGTCTCTGACCTGCGCTTGCTCCGGTGTGAGCTCGAAGTCCATCCGGCCGAGATTACCCCTTCCCATACCCGGCTCCCGTGGGAGGATGTGGGCCGTGAGCAAGGTCGTGACCGCCGATCCCCTCGAGGCCGGACGGGAGGCCTACGCGCGCAAGGCGTGGACAGACGCCTACCGGCTGTTGACGGAGGCCGATGCCGCCGGCCCGATCACGGCCGAGGATCTCGAAGCGTTGGCGAAGTCGGCATGGTGGATCGGGCTCCCGGGCGCATCCATCGCCGCCCACGAGCGTGCCTACGCCGCGCATCTCGAGCAGGGTGACCGGTCCCGGGCGGCGTTCGTCGCGCTCACGCTTCGCCGCGAGTACGGCGCGAAGCTCTCCAGCTCGGTCGCGCAGGGCTGGCTGAACCGGGCGGAGCATCTCCTCGAGAACGAACCGGAGTCGCCTGCGCACGGCTATCTCGCACTCGCACATGGCGAGCTCGCCCGATCACGGGGCGAGCTCGAACATGCGCTGGCCCATTTCGACCGCGCCCGGGAGATCGCTTCCCGACTCGACGACTCGGATCTCCCCGTCTGGGCTGCGATGCGGCGTGGGGACACGCTGATCGGCCTCGGCAACCTCGACGAAGGCTGGCAGCTGATGGAAGGGGCGGCGGCGGCCGCGGTCGGCGGCGAGACCGGGCCCTTCACGACAGGGGTCGCCTTCTGCAACGTGATGGCGACGTGTCGTGATCTTGCCGACTACCGACGAGGAAGCGAGTGGGCCGACGTCGCGAAGCGGTGGTGCGAGCAGCAGGACATCACCGGGTTCCCGGGGATCTGCCGGGTCCACCGCGCGGAGTTCATGCGGCTGACGGGAGCGTGGGCGGAAGCGGAGGCCGAGGTGCGGCGCGCCTGCGAAGAGCTCCGTGAGTTCCACCCGGGGGTCGCCCGCGAGGCGTTCCAGGAGCTCGGCGAGGTCCGCCTTCGGATGGGAGACCTCATGGGCGCGGAGGACGCCTTCCATCAGGCACAGCAGCTCGGGCACGACCCTCAGCCCGGCCTCGCGCTCCTCCTCCTGGCCAAGGGGGTACCGGACGCCGCCGCCGCCTCGATCCGGGGAAGTCTCGAGGAGCAGACCTGGGATCGACTGGCTCGTGCGAGGCTGCTGCCCGCTCAGGCCGACATCGCGAAGGTCCGCGGCGACGGCGGCACGGCCGAGGCCGCGGCGGACGAACTCGCGCAGATCGCCGAGGAGTTCGGCACGGCCGCGATCCGCGCCGCGGCCGCGCAGGCCGCCGGCGTGGTCGCCCTGCTCCGCGAGCGACACGATGACGCGGCTCAGCGGTTCCGAGAGGCTCGGCGGCTCTGGCGCGAGATCGATGCACCGTTCGAAGCGGCGACGGTCTCGGTCCTGCTGGCAGAGGCACACGCCGCGCAGGGAGATGCGGAGGCGGCCGAGCTGGAGCTGGTGACGGCCCGGTCCGCGTTCGAGCGGCTCGGCGCGAAGCCGGATGTGGCCCGATCGGTCGCGCTGCTCGCCCAGGTCAAAGGCTCTCCCTCACCCGCCCGAGAGGTTCGCACCTTCATGTTCACCGACATCGTCGGGTCCACGGCGCTCGTCGAGGCCATCGGGGACGAGGCCTGGCACGACCTCCTGCACTGGCACGATCAGGCCCTACGACGCTGCTTCATGGAGAACGGCGGGGAAGAGGTGGACCACGCGGGTGACGGCTTCTTCGTGGCGTTCCCGTACGCACGCGCGGCGCTCGCGTGCGCCGCGGCGGTCCAGCGTACGCTCGCGGAGCATCGGCGCGACCACGGGTTCGCGCCCCGCGTTCGGATCGGACTCCACGCCGCCGAGGCGACCCGCGCCGGAGGCGACTATCACGGATCCGGCGTTCACGCAGCAGCCAGGATCGGCGCGCTCGCGGACGGAGGTGAGGTGCTGGCGAGCGTCGATACCCTCGATGGCATCGACGACGTCTCGTTCGGGGAACCGCGCGAGGTCGAGCTGAAGGGCTTCGCTGCACCCGTCCACGTGGTCGCGGTCGAGTGGCGATAGAGCCATGGCGCGAGGAGGGAACGCGTTGAGTCCGAAGTCCGAGGCGGGCCGGAGCCCTCGTCACCCAGCCGTTCCGCTCCGAGGACGATCGCCGTGACCGACGTCGTGTCGCTCGATCCGCTGGAGGCGGGGCGCCGGGCCTACGAGCGCAGGGCTTGGCCCGAGGCCTATGGGTTGCTCACCCAGGCCGACGGCGCTCGCGAACTCGACGCCGAGGACCTCGAGGCCCTGGCGAAGTCCGCGTGGTGGATCGGCCTCGCGGGCGAGGCGGTCGCAGCCCGGGAGCGGGCCTACGCGGCCTACGTGGAGCGAGGAGACCGATCGAGGGCCGCGTTCGTTGCGCTCACGCTCCGGCGTGAGTACCGAGCCAAGTTCGCCGACTCGGTCGCACAGGGGTGGCTCCAGCGGGCCGAGCAGCTCCTCGAGGGTGGATCGGAGTCCGTCGGCCATGGATACCTGGCGCTCGCTCATGGCGATCTGGCGCTCCGTCGTGGCGAGCTCGACCACTCGCTCGACCACTTCGATCGGGCCGTCGAGATCGCATCGCACCTCGACGACCCCGACCTGCGGGTCTGGGCCGCGATGAATCGCGCCGAGGCGCTCGCGAACTCCGGTGAGCTGGAGGAGGCGTTCGGCCTGATGGAGGGGGTCGCCGCATCAGCGGTTGGAGGTGAGCTCGGTCCGTTCACGACCGGCGCCGCCTTCTGCGGCGTGATGGCCGTCTGTCGAGAGGCGGCCGACTACCGGCGGGGCAGCGAGTGGGCAGAGGTCTCGAAGCGTTGGTGCGAGCGGCAGGACATCGCCGGATTCCCCGGGATCTGCCGGGTGCATCGGGCGGAGTTCATGAGGCTCACGGGCGCGTGGGCGGAGGCCGCGTCGGAGGCCGAGCGCGCCTCCGACGAGCTGAAGAACTTCCTGCCCGCCGCGGCCGGGGCGGCGTTCCACGAGCTGGGAGAGGTCCGGCTTCGGATGGGCGACCTTGCCGGGGCAGAGGACGCGTTCCGGCAGGCCCAGGAGCTGGGCGACGAGAGTCAGCCCGGACGTGCGTGGCTCCTCCTGGCGAGGGGACGTCCCGACGCGGCGGCCGCTTCGATCAAGGGAAGCCTCGAAGAGACGACGTGGGATCGACTCACCCGGGCTCGGCTCCTTCCGGCCCAGGCGGAGATCGCCAAGGTGACCGGCGACGCCGGCACGGCCGCGGCCGCGGCTGCGGAGCTCGCCGAGATCGCAGATGAGTTCGCGACGGGGGCGATCAAGGCCGCGGCCGCACAGGCGGCCGGCGTCGCCGAGCTGATGGAGCGGAAGCCGGCCGAGGGGGCGCGGCGGTTCCGAGAGGCTCGGCGACTCTGGCGCGAGATCGATGCTCCCTACGAGGCGGCGATCGCGTCGGTGCTGCTCGCCGAGGCGCACACCGCCGCAGGGGACTCCGAGTCGGCCCAGCTGGAGCTGGCGTCGGCCCGATCGGTATTCGAACGGCTGGGCGCGGAGCCCGATATCGCGCGAACAGATGCGCTCCTCGAGGGACTCACCGACGCGCCGGCTTCACGTGAGATGCGAACCTTCATGTTCACAGACATCGTTGGATCCACGGCTCTGATCGAGGCGATCGGCGACGAGGCGTGGCACGACCTGTTGCGCTGGCACGACGGGGCGCTGCGGCGCTGCTTCGCCGAGAACGCCGGTGAAGAGGTGCACCACACAGGAGACGGCTTCTTCGTCGCGTTCCCGGATGCGAGCTCCGCGCTGGTGTGCGCCGCATCGATCCAGCGCAAGCTCGCTGAGCATCGACGGGAGCACGGGTTCGCGCTCCGCGTCCGCATCGGGCTGCATGCCGCGGAGGCGACGCGCGTGGGGAAGGACTACGAAGGAGCGGGCGTCCACGCGGCGGCGAGGATCGGAGCCCTGGCGGAAGGGGGAGAGATCCTCGTGAGCGTCGACACCCTCGAACGGGCAGGCGAGGTGCCGATCGCAGAGCCCCGCGAGGTTCCGCTGAGAGGGTTCGCGGACCCCGTCCGCGTGGTGCCCTTCGACTGGCGGGAGACCGGCTAGTTTCCCGCGGGCGCGAAGCCCTCGATGTCGAAGATCGAACCCTCCCGCGACCCCGCCAGCACGGCCCCGACCCGCATGCCGATCTCCGGCTCGCCCGGGATGTCGATCAACCGGTGGAGCATGACGGTGTCGGCGCCGTCCAGCCTGATCAACCCGAACACCACGGGGTCGTCGAGGGGCCTGTCGTCCACGTCCATCCGCGCCGTCGTCCACGACACCAGCTCGCCCTCCGGGCCGCACTCCACGGTGGGTTCCAGCTCCGCCAAGCATCGTTCGCAGAAGATCCGGGCGGGGAGGTACGTGACCCCGCAGTGCGCGCACCGGGAGCCGAGGAACACCCCTCGATCGCGGAGGGCTTCGAAGAACGCGGTGTTCCCCACGCCCGGCGTGTAGCGGAACGAGACCGAGAGCTCGCCGGGGACCTTCGTCGGGCTCACGTCCCCGCCCCGAGTGGAAGCTCGGCCGCCGCGACGGCCACGAGCTCACGACGCACCTCGGGGTCCAGCGGCCGGAAGTACGCGATGTCCAGGATCGAACCGGCCCGGTCGTCGAGCGGTTTCCAGACGGCCTCGACCTGCATCCCCACCCGGACGTCGTCGGGAGCGACCTCGCCCAGTAGGTGGAGGAAGCCTCCCTCGCTCGTGCCGTCAAGGCGGATCACCGCGGGCACCAGCGGCTCGTCGAGCGGCCGCATGTCCCACGTGACGTGGCAGACGGAGAAGGTCTCGACGCTGCCCGTGTGGGGGACCTCGGCCCAGCCGTCGGTGGGGCGGAAGCAGCGTTCGCAGAACTTGCGGGGTGGGACCAGCGTCCGTCCGCACGACACGCACGTCGTCGCCAGGATCCGTTGCCCTCGGAGCCCGTCGAGGAACGCCCCGATCGCCTCGCCGGCGTCCCAGTCGTAGAGAGCGTCCAGCCGCTGCTCGACGGCGCCCGTGGCCGAGCGGAACTCGGTGTCGGAGAGCGAGGTCGCCCGGGGCTCCGCCGGCCGCGACCGGGACGCCGTGGTGAGCGGGCCGCCCTCGTGCCCCATCACGACGACGGTGCCCACCTGCATCAGGTCGCCCCACGCCTGAGCCACCCCCCGTTCCGGGGTCCCGGGGACCTGCCGACCGCCGGCCTCGCCCCGGAGCTGCCAGAAGAGCTCGGCGATCTTCATCAGGCCGGCCGCGGCGATGGGGTTCCCGACCCCCAGCAGCCCGCCGGACGGACAGCAGGGCAGGTCGCCGTCCCGGGCGGTGACGCCGTCTGCCGCAGCCTCCGGCGCCTTGCCGCGGTCGAACAGCAACAGTCCTTCGAGGTGGTGCAGCTCCTTGTAGTCGAACGGGTCGTACGGCTCGGCGACGTGGATCTCCTTGCGTGGCTCGTTCACGCCCGCCATGCCGTAGGCCATGCGAGCGGCGTTCTCCACGTACTCGGGGTAGGCGAGGTCGCGGTTCGTCCAGTACGTGGTGTCCAGGTTCCAGCCGACCCCCTGGACCCACACCGGCCGGTCGGTCAGCTTCCGCGCGGCGTCCTCGGACGCCATCACGATGGCGACGGCCCCGTCGGAGATGGGTGAGACGTCCAGCCGCTGCACGGGCCAGGCCAGCGTCTCGCTGGCGAGGACGTCCTCCACCGTGATGTCGGGTCGGCCGAGGAGCGCGGCGGGATGGTCCGCCGCGTTTCGCTTGTTCTTCACCGCGACCTCGGCGATGTCGCGCTTGTCGACGCCGTACGCATGCATGTAGCGCTGCATCTCCAGGGCGAAGATCCACAGCAGGTTCGGCCCGAGGGGGCGCTCGAGGATGTTGTCGAAGATCGTGAGGAAGGCGCCCTGCGGGTGCGGCTGGCAGGACGACATCTTCTCCTCGGCCACGCACAGCACGACGTCGGCGAGGCCCGAGGCGATCGTGTACCAGCCCTGGATCGCGGTGAAGACGCCGCTGCCCCCGCCCACGTACGTCCGCATGTACGGCTTCGCCCACGCGCCGGCCCCGTCGGCCAGGTAGTCGCCCTTGCGATGGACGCCGTCGAACGCGTCGGGGGCGCTGGTCAGGCAGACCGCGTCGACCCGGTCGAGCGTGAGCTCGCACGACGCGAGGGCGTCCCGCGCGGCGATCCACGACAGCTCCTTGCCGGTCTCCTGTGCCCGCCGGACGAACCTGGTCATCCCGGCGCCGACGACGGCGACCCGCGGGCTCACCGGCGCATCACGGCCACCGCCGAAGAGGTCGAGGGAACCCCTCGCCAGGACTGGGCGACACCGACGCGGGCGTCGCCGGCGCGGAGCCGTTCGACGCAGCCGAGGGCCCGCGCGAGGCCGTTCGCCTCGCGGAGGTGACCCTCCCCGAGGGCGCCACCCGACCGGTTGACGCGATCCGGGTCGAGCTCCGCCAGACCGAGCGCGTCGAGGTGCTGGAGCTGCTTGTACGCATAGGTGTCGTCGACCTCGGCGAGGTCGACGTCGCCGGGCGCGACCCCGGCTCGTCCGTACGCGGACCGGGCGGCGGCCTCCGCGGCCGCCGCCCGGTCCCACTCGCGGCGCTCCACCGAGGGCGCGTCCTGGCTCCAGCCGACGCCGTCGATCCAGACGGCGTCGCCACCGACCCGCTCCTCGTTCGCCAGCACCAGCACGACGCACCCGTCCACCGGCTCGGAGGTCTGCTCGCGGGTGAGGGGGTCGAAGATCGGTGTCGGGTCGGCGATCGTCGCGTGGGAGGCGCGCGGGTTGGCCTTCGCGTGGACCCGGTTGCGCGCGGCCACCTCGGCACACTCGGCCTCCGAGCGCCCGGTGACGTGCAGCCACCTGCGCATCTCCAGGCCGGCCAGGGCCGTCGCCGAGGCGCCGAGCGGCCGGTTCAGCACCGGGTCCAGGGCGAAACGGTCGACCCGCCCCGCCGAGACGATGTCGCTCGCCTTCGAGTGCGCTTCGACCGCGACCGTCGAGGCGACGCCGCTGCGGATCAGCATCACGGCCGTCGCCAGCCCGAAGAGCCCGTCCGCGGCCACGGTGTGGACGGGTCGTTGCACGGCGCCGAGCTGATCGGGCACGTACTCGTCGAAGATGCTCGTCCCCTCTTCGATGTCCTCCGAGCAACAGACGAACGAGTCGATGTCGGAGCGGGGATCCATCCCGGCGTCGGCGTAGGCCCGACGCGCGGCCTCGAACATCAGCTCCTTGTAGGAGATGCCCTCGGTCGTCGGGGCGAACCCGGACCAGCCCACCCCGGCCACACCCACACGGAGCGCCATGGCCCCATGTATACCGAAGGCCACCCGGCCGTCGCATCCGGGCGAACCGCCGGCCCAGATGCCGCCCGCGTCTGCGATGGTGGACACGTGACCGACGTCATCTGGTCGCCGACGCCCGGATACGTGGAGCGCGCCAACGTCACCCGGTTCATGCGCGCCCACGCGATCGACACGTACGACGAGCTCGTGCGGCGCTCGGTCGCCGACGTCGGGTGGTTCTGGGATGCCGTCGTCGGCGACCTCGACATCGAGTTCCTGGAGCCTTACGAGCAGGTGCTGAACCTGTCGCGAGGCGTCGAGTGGGCGACCTGGTTCGAGGGCGGCCGGGTGAACCTGGCGCACCAGTGCGTCGACCGCTGGGCTCGATCGACGCCCGACGCGCCCGCCGTCGTGTGGGAGGGAGAGGACGGAGACACGCGAACCTGGACCTATGCGGAGCTGCGCCGCGAGACCGATCGTCTGGCGCGCGCGCTGCTGGCTCTCGGGGTCGCGGCCGGGGACGCCGTCGGGATCTTCCTGCCGATGCTGCCCGAGACGGTCAGCGCGGTCATGGCGTGCTCCAAGCTCGGCGCGGTCTGGGTGCCGATCTTCAGCGGGTTCGGTCCCGAGGCGGTGGCCGTCCGCTTGGCGGACGCCGGCGTCGACGTGCTGCTCACGGCCGACGCCTTCCTCCGCAAGGGACGCGTCGTGCCGATGGGGGAGACGGCCCGCCGCGCTCGTGCCCAGGCGGGGACGGTGCGGGAGACGGTGGTGCTTCGACACGCGGGCGGTGGCCCGGTCGGGGAGGAGCGCGACTGGGCGGATCTCGTCGCGTCGTCGTCGGAGGAGCCGCTCGCGGCAGAGCCGCTCGCGAGCGAGCATCCGTTGTTCATCGGCTACACGAGCGGCACCACCGGGCGACCGAAGGGTGTGCTCCACGTCCACGGCGGGTTCCTCGTGAAGATCGCTGCGGAGGTCGCGTATCAGGTGGACCTGCATCCCGGCGAGATGCTCCACTGGGTCACCGATCTGGGGTGGATCATGGGGCCCTGGGAGGTCGTGGGCGCGCTCGCGCTCGGTTCGACGGTCCTGCTGTTCGACGGTGCGCCGACGCACCCAGGACCCGATCGCCTCTGGGCCCTGGTCGAGCGGCACGGCGTGACGACGCTGGGCGTCTCCCCGACGCTGATCCGCGCCTTGATCCCCTCCGGCGTCGAGCACGTGCGCCGGCACGATCTGTCGTCGCTCCGGGTCCTCGCGTCCACGGGGGAGCCGTGGAACCCCGATCCCTACCTCTGGCTGCATCGCGAGGTGGGCGGCGGCCGGCTCCCCATCATCAACCTCTCGGGAGGGACCGAGGTGGGCGCCTGCTTCCTCTCCCCCTTGCCGATCTGCGACCTGAAGCCCTGCACGCTCCGGGGTCCCGCCCTGGGGATGGACGTGGACATCATCGATGCAGACGGCGCCCCCGTCGGACCCGGCGAGGTGGGCGAGCTGGTCTGCCGGCAGCCGTGGCCCGCGATGACGCGCGGCATCTGGGGCGACCCGGAGCGATACCTCGAGACGTACTGGCGGCGTTTCCCCGGGGTCTGGGTCCACGGCGACTGGGCGACGCGCGACGGCGACGGCTTCTGGTTCCTCCACGGGCGCTCCGACGACACCCTCTCCGTCGCCGGGAAGCGTCTCGGTCCGGCCGAGGTGGAGAGCGCCCTCGCCTCGCATCCGTCGGTGGCGGAGTCGGCCGCGATCGGCGTTCCCCACTCCCTCAAGGGCGAGGCGATCTGGTGCTTCGTCGTCCCGGTGCCGGGCGCCTCGACCGACGACGTCCTGGCGAAGGAGCTCCGGAACGTGGTGGCCGATCACCTGGGACGTTCGTTCCTGCCGAGCAGGGTCGTCTTCGTGCCGGAACTCCCGAAGACCCGCAGCGCGAAGATCGTCCGGCGCGCGATCCGCGCGGTGGCCATCGGGGAGGACCCGGGTGATCTCTCGAGCCTCGAGGACCCGTCGTCGCTCGACGCGATCCGTTCCGCCGTCCAGCCAGCCCCGTAGACTCGCGACCCCATGCGGGTGGCCGTGTGCCAGATGCGCTCGGGCGAGGACGTTCCGGAGAACCTCGCGGCGGCGCGAGGCCTCCTCCGGGAGGCCGCCGCCGGAGGGGCCGATCTCGCGGTCCTGCCGGAGCTGTTCCCCTACCTGGGACCTCGCGCGGCCGTCCCCGACGTGGCGGCGATCCTCCCGGGCGGGCCGGCGGGCGAGATGCTCGCGGGCGCGGCGCGGGACCACTCGATGTGGGTGCTCGGCGGCAGCGTCCCGGAGCGTGACGGCGACCGCCTGTACAACACGTCGCCGCTCTTCGATCGGACCGGCGAGCTGGTGGCCCGGTATCGGAAGATCCATCTGTTCGACGTCGACCTGGACGGGCAACCGCCCTTCCGGGAGTCCACGACCTACTCGGCGGGAACCGAGCTCGTCACCCACGTCGTTGACGACGTCCGTCTGGGCCTCGCGATCTGCTACGACCTCCGCTTCCCGGAGCTGTTCCGGGGGCTCATGGCGCTGGGCGCCGAGCTGCTCTCGGTGCCGTCCCAGTTCCAGCATCGGACGGGCGTGGCGCACTGGGAGGTACTGCTGCGGGCTCGCGCGATCGAGAACCAATGCTTCGTCCTGGCCGCGGCCCAGTGGGGCGAGTTCGGCTCCCCGGACGAGCCGCGTCGCTCCTTCGGGAGCTCGATGGTCGTGGACCCCTGGGGGAGGATCCTCGTCCGAGCGCCGGAGGAGGGCACCGGCGTGTGGCTGGCGGAGGTCGACCTCGCGGAGCTCCGACGGATCCGCACCGAGCTCCCCGCGCTGGAGCACCGGCGCCTCGGGCTCAGCTGCTGATGCGTCGCGAGCGCGTCGGCGCGTACGAGGTGGACGACGACCGCGATCGGATCGACGTCGACATGGTCTATGCCCATCTGAGCGACGTGGCGTACTGGGTGCCCGGACGCTCCCGGGAGACGATCGCCCGTCTCATCCGAGGATCGACCCGCGTCGTCGGCGCCTACCTCGGGACCGAGCAGGTGGGCTTCGCGCGAGTGGTGACGGACGGCTCGAGCTTCGCGTGGCTCGGTGACGTGTTCGTGCTGGAGCCCCATCGAGGGAAGGGTCTGGGGACGGCACTCCGCATGGCGGTCGAACACCCGGAGCATCGAGACCTCTACTGGTACCTGAACACGCGAGACGCCCACGGCCTCTATGCGAAGTTCGGCTTCGAGGCTCCGGGCGGCGGCACGATGGTCCGCGCCCACCGCTCCTGATCGGCCTAGGCGTCCCGGAGATCGTCGTGCGTGTCGACGTCGCGGGGCGCCGCGAACGGGACGGAGACCTCCTCGATCCATCCGGGATGCGACGCCAACAGCGTTCGGGCTCCGGCGTCGCCGTGCAGATGTCCGGCCTCCGCGTACACCTCTCGCGACAGGAGCGCCGGACCGGGGCCATCGCTGTACGAGATGCGCACGACCCGGCTCCGGGAGCGCCGGAACGCGTCGATGAGCGCGCGAACCTCCGCGTCCGTGACACCCGGCTGGTCCGCGAGCAGCACGACCGCCGCCTCGCTGCCGTCCGCGAGCGCGTGGATCGCGGCGGCGAGCGAAGACGCCTGTCCGCGGGCATGATCCGGATTCCTGACGAAACGACCGTGCGGGGGGAGCCGGAGCGCGTCTTCGACCGTCCCGGCGTCGTGGCCGGTGACGACGATGAGCTCGTCCACGCCCGCCGAGGCGAGCGCGTCGACGGCGTGCTGCGCGAGCGGCTTGCCCCGGAAGACGGCCACCTGTTTCGTTCCCCCGAACCGGCTGCCCGAGCCGGCCGCCAGCACGATGCCCGAGATCACGGACGGCCGCGGCCGAAGAGCCGGGAGAAGAACCGCTCGATCGCGGCCCACATCGCTCGGAGGCCGAGGCCGAGCCCGCCGATCGGACGCGGTGCGCGTGGCGGGGAGGACGAGGCCGCGACCGATGTCGCGGTGTCGGCTGCCGGAGCGGCGGCGCCCTCCTGCATCAGCCTGTCCTCGAGGCACTCCGCGAACTGCTTCGTGAGGAGCTTAGAAACCTCCGGGAGCAAGCCGCGAGAGAGCTGGGCTGCCGCGCCGGTGATCGTGATGTCCGAGCGGATGCGCACGGTCGTCCCGTCGTCGCCCGCCGGCTCGAGCCATGACTCGACGGACGCGCTCGCGACGCCCCGGCCGCGCAGCTCCGTGCCCTTCGCGGAGAGCTTCGCCCGATGAGCCAGGTCGTCGCGCTCCTCGGCCACGACGGTCCCTGCGAAGGCCATCTGCACCGGGCCGAACTTGACGTGCACCCTCCCCTTCCAGGTGCGCTCGTCGACGGTCTCGGTGAGCTCGGCCCCGGGGAGGCAGGGCGTGATCAGCTCGACGTCCTGCAGGAACGACCAGAGGCGATCGACCGGCGTGTGGACCGTGAAGCTGTCCTCGATCACCATCGCCCGGAAGCGTACGCCTGCCAGCTGATGGTTTGCCCCGTCGCGGGTTTCGGGTAACAGGCGCGCCGTGGACTTCCGGAGGGGCGCGAAGCTCGACCCGACGCAGGTCGAGGACCGTCGACGGCTCCGACGAGGGCGCGGGGTGGCGGTCGGTGGAGGCGCCGGCGTCATCGGCGTCGTCGTCGTCCTCCTCGTCGCCCTGTTGGGCGGGGAGAACGTGAACCTCGACGCGCTTCGGTCCCTCGAGTGATCGTCGGCGGGCAGCAACAGGGGGAGGTCCTCGACCAGTGCCGCACGGGCGAGGACGCGGAGGCGAGCCGCGACTGCCGTCTCGTCGGCACCGTGAACAGCATCCAGGCGTACTGGAACGACGCGATCGATGGGTACACGCCTGCGAACACGGTCTTCTTCTCCGGCTCGACGAACACGGGGTGTGGCCTCGCCACGGCGGACGTCGGTCCCTTCTACTGTCCGGCGGACGACAAGGTGTACGTCGATCTCGGGTTCTTCCGGGAGCTGCGGGCGCGCTTCGGCGCCGAAGGCGGACCGTTCGCGGAGGCGTACGTGCTGGCGCACGAGTACGGTCACCACGCGCAGGACCTCCTCGGAACGCTCGAGAGGATCGCCGGTGAGCGGACGGGGCCGCAGAGCGCGGCCGTCAGATCCGAGCTGCAAGCCGACTGCTTCGCCGGCGTCTGGGGGCAGGTGAACCGCGAGGCGTGGACCCACGGGTCCTCCGAGCAGCGTCAGCAGTGGTTCCTCACCGGCTTCCGCAGCGGCGACCCGAACGGGTGCGACACGTTCTCCGGTCGGATCTAGGGCGAGCGCGCTTCGGTTCCGGGGCGGGGTCGGTCGTGGATCGGGCCCGGCCGGTCGCGCAGGAACCCACCTCGGCGGCGACGTTTGACCGCCACGATCTCCGCGAGGATCGCCTGCGCGATCTCCTCCGGCCCCTCGCCGCCGAGGTCGAGGCCCGCGGGGCCGTGCACCACGCGGAGCGCCTGCGGGTCGGGCTCGTACCCCTCCCGGCGAAGTTCGGCGAGCAGTCGCTCCAGCCGGGCGGCGGGACCCAACATCC
>JBIOTM010000079.1:0-2280 GCA_044865955.1 Actinomycetota bacterium
TACATCCTGCTCCACATGGACAACGGCGAGGTGCTGGTCGTCCACTTCGGCATGAGCGGGCAGTTCGTCCGCGGGACCAAGCGGGTTCCGCTCCTGCCGCACACGCACGTGGTGATCACCTTCCAGCAGGGAGGGGACCTGCGTTTCGTCGACCCGCGGACCTTCGGTGAGATGTTCGTCGCGGCAGCCGACGAGCTCGGAAAGGTCAAGGAGCTCCAGCACATCGCGATCGACCCGCTCGACCACGTCTTCACGTGGAACGCGTTCGGCGGCGCGCTCGCCGAGCGCGGGGCGAAGATGAAGCAGCTCCTGATGGATCAGAAGTTCGTGAGCGGGCTCGGCAACATCTACTCCGACGAGGTGCTGTTCGCCGCGGGTCTTCGCTACGACCGGATGTCGGACTCGCTGTCCTCACAGGAGGTCCGGCGCCTCTACCGGGCGATGCAGGAGGTCCTGCAGGAGGCGATCCGGTTCCGGGGCACGACCCTGGACGACGACGCCTACCTGGACCTGTTCGGCAAGCCCGGCGAGTTCCAGAACGAGCTCAAGGTGTACGGGCGGACGGGGCTGCCGTGCCGGCGATGCCGGACGCCGATCCAGGCCGTGAGGATCTCGGGCCGCAACGCCTACTTCTGCCCGCAGTGCCAGAGCTGACACGGCCGACGGAGCGACGGCATCGGTTGCGTCCCTTGCGACCTCCGGCTTAGGGTCCGTAGTTCGGGAGCGAAAGGGGGAGGCCGTGGCAGACGTCGAACGCAACATCGACGTGGTCCGCCGGCTGGAGGACGCGTACAACCGGCGGGACTATTCCGGGCTATCCGAGCTGATCCGGGACGACCTCGTCGCGCACACGTCGGGCTCCGATCACGTGCCGCAGGACAACAAGGGGCTGAAGGCGAACAACGAGGTGGCATACACCTCGTTCCCGGACAAGCGGACGGAGATCGTCGACATCTTCGGTGAGGGCGACCGAGTGGTCGCGCGGATCCACAACACCGGGACGAACGAGGGCGGGCTCCCATTCCTGGGCATCCCGGCGAACGGCAAGAGCATCGACCTGGAGTGGATCCAGATCTCCCGGCACGACGCCGACGGCAGGATCGCCGAGACGTGGACGCAGTTGGAGGTGCCGAAGCTGATGATGCAGCTCGGCGCCATGCCCGCACCCGGGGAGGTGTGAGATGCCGACGAGCGACGAGATCAGAGAGCTTGTCGACCGATTCACGAAGGAAGTCTTCAACAACAAGAACCTCGCCTACGCGGAGGAGGTCCTCTCGGAGGACTTCGTGGAGCACCAGGTGTTCGCCGGGAGCACGCCGGACAAGAAGGGCGCGATCGACTCCTTCCGGATCGTCTTCCAGAGCGCGCCCGACCTCACCGCAGAGGTCGACGACGTCGTCGTGAGCGGCGACAAGGCGGCGATCCGCGGCACGTTCCGCGGAACCGACACGGGCGGGTTCACCCCCGGGATGCCGGCGACGAACAAGCCGTTCGTGATGGGATCGATCGACGTCGTGCGCGTGGGTGACGACGGGAAGTTCACCGAGCACTGGGGGATCCAGGACACGATGGGCGTCATGATCCAGCTGGGGCTCGCGCCGGGTGCCGGCGGTCCGCCTTCGGTTTAGGTCCTATCCGAGCTCGACGCCGGACTCGCGCATCCGCGCGATCGCTCGCTCGCCGTCGCCCGGCTCGAGGTCGACGGCGCGGATCGCCTCCAGGAGCACGCTCGTGGGGTGGCCGAGTCGCCGGGCGTCGAGCGCCGTCTCAGCCACGCAGTAGTCGGTGGCCAGGCCGGCGACCACGACGCGCTCGGCGCCTGCGTCGCGAAGGATCGATTCCAGGCGCGTGGCCTCGACGTCGCCGCTGAGCGGATCGCGCACGCTGAACCCCGAGTAGCCGTCCTTGCCGTCCTCTCCCTTGCGGACGACCGGTGCTCCCTGGACGACCCGAAGCCCCGGATGGAACTGGGCGCCCCACGTGTCGTGGACGCAGTGGACCGGCCAGATCCCGCCGTCCTTCTGGAAGTGCGGCGTGCTCTCCGGATGCCAGTCCTGCGTGTAGACGACGATCGCCCCGCCTCCGAGCGCGCGCTCGATCTCGGCGTTGGCGACCGGGACGACCGCCTCGCCGCCCTTCACGTAGAGGCTCCCATCCGGGTCGGCGAAGTCGTTCTGGACGTCGACGACGACCAGCGCCGAGCCCGGGCCGTACTCGGTCACGACCCTAGTATGCCGAGGTGAAGCGGGTTCGGGTGGTCGTCTCGGGACGCGTCCAGGG
>JBIOTM010000080.1:0-2254 GCA_044865955.1 Actinomycetota bacterium
TGAGTGTTGGACCTGAGCCGGATCGGGACCGGCGACGTGACGACGAGCAAGCGCTGCAGGAGATGCACCTGTTGTTCATGCGCTCTCGCCAAACCGCTCGTCATGGCATGGTGACCGAGCACGACGAGCCCGACGAAGCCCGGGCCGAGGAAGCGCGGGATGCCCCGGTTGTGGCTCAGCGCTGACATTTCCCTGGCGAGCGAGGGGCGGGACGCTCGCTCCCGCCCCTCGGCCATACGTCAGCGAAGGAGATAGTCGATCGCGCGGTCCATGACCTCCTTGCGCGTCAGGGCGCCGGTGATGCCCTCGAAGCCGAAGCCCATGTAGAGCGTGTCGCCGGTCGCGACGACCGCGCCCTCCTTGATGCCGAGGCCGCCACGGCGGACCCAGTCGTTGCGGTTCGGTCCCTCGATCCCCTCGGCGTCCTGCGGCGCACCGGGGACGGTCCAGCCGTCCATGGGGTCCCCGTCGTCCTCGAACGAGGTGGTTCCCTCACCGGTCGAGACGACGATGTCGTCGATGAACACGCCCGGGAACTGCTGGAGGCCCCAGTCGCTCAGCGAGGTGATCGAGACCTCGACCTGCCGACCGGCGAAGCCCCCGAGGTCGACCTGCCACTGCTGCCAGCCGCTCGAGCTGCCGTTCGCGGCGTTCCAGGAGCCGGTCGTCCCCGTGGGGCTGCACGTGCCCGTGGCCGGGTCGAACGTCTGGTAGTGCGTAAGGAACGGATGCAGCACGTTGGCGGTGTCGGCGGGGTTGCTCCAGCCGCTCGTGCACGACTGATCGCTGCTGAGGTCGCTCGAGGTGTGGCCATTCGCGTCCGGCAGCGTCGTCCAGTCGTCCTGCCCGACCGTGTGCGCCTCGACCACCATGTAGTCGAAGTCCAGCTCGAGGTTGTAGCTCGTCCAGAACGACAGCGTCGCCCCGCCGGCCGGCACCGTGATCGTCCGCGTCAGGCGCTTGTACGCCTCGTCGGCACGCTCGGACCACATGAACGACTGCCCGGTGTGCGGGTCGAACGGACCGGACAGGCCGCTCAGGTACTCGGCCGCCGGCCAGCTCTCGAACTGCGGGAAGCTGTCCGCCGGGTCGGTCACCTTGAGGAAGTCGCCGGTTGCGATGAACGACGAGTTCGAGGCCTGGTTCTGGGCGCTGTCGGCGCCGTTGAACCCCCACGACAGCCCGGCGAGCGGATCATCGATGCCGGCCACGTCGAACGGATCCCCGGTGTCGGGGTCGATGCCGCCGTCCGCCGTCGTGATCGCGGCGCCGAACAGGTACTCGATCGGGTCGCCCTGCGAGTTGCCGGAGCCCGACAGCGCCAGGCAGCGTGCCTGGATGGCGGGGTCGGCGCGGCACTGGCGGTTCTCGAACGGGTCGTACAGCTGCGTGCCGAGCGCCGTCGTGTACTGCTGCCCGGCGCGCTGGCCCGTGTAGAGCACGCGCCCGCCGTCGTTGGCGAAATCGCGCACCTCGAGCAGCTCCTGCATCGCCAGGCGCGACGCGTTGCCGGGACCCCAGCCGGCCTCGCGGGTCACGACGTCGTCGCCCGTGTACCAGACGACGGCGTCGTAGTGGCCGAGCACGCCGAGGTTGTCGGGGGCCGTGCGGTTGTGGGCATCGACGTCGTAGACGTCGAATGCGACCCCGTTCGCGGTCAGCGCGTCTGCGTAGAAGGAGAGGTACGCGGGCGAGGTCCCGCCGATGGCCGGCGACGCGCCGGTGTAGTCCTCCGCGGCGACGATCAGGATCCGCCTGCCGCTGTCGGATTCGACCCTGTACGTGAACGAGGGGCTCGTCGCGCCGCCACCGGTGAACCACACCTTCACGCTGTCGCCCGGCGCCGTCCCGGTCACGTTCCCCTTCACGACGTGGTAGTAGACCCCGTGGCCGGGGCCGTAGCGCTCCCCGCCGGTCCATTCGCTCGTCGGCCCGCTGCGAACGGGACCGCCGTTGACCTGGTATGGGCGGCTGTTGCGACCGCGGTCGCCCAACAACCCTTCGCCGCGCTAGCGCGGAGTTCGTCCATTGCCCTCTCCTGGCCGAGCGGCGGGAGTCCTCGGAGGTCTCGGGACGCCTAGGACCGGACTCGCCGTCGCTCGACGCTCGCGATGCGTCTTTCCTCTCGCTCGGACAGTCCTGTATCCCGTAAATCGGAGTATCGTGAGCGAGAGGAAAGACGCATCGCGAGCGTCGAGCGACCGCGAGTCCGGTTCTAGGCGTCCCGAGACCTCCGAGGACTCCCGCCGCTCGG
>JBIOTM010000081.1:0-9247 GCA_044865955.1 Actinomycetota bacterium
CCCCCCCCCCCCCCCCCCCCCCCCCCCCCCGCCCCGATCATGGGGGGCGCCGTCGACGTGGACGCCCCTCACGACCTCCTTCCCGATCCCGAGGACCCCGGGGTCGCGCCCGAGCCGCGGCGGAGCGGCATCCTGCCGCCCGCCGCGGTGCTCGACCGCGTGGCCTACCGGGTGATCGCGTTCGGCTTCCCGATCTGGACGTTCGCCGTGATCGCCGGCGCGATCTGGGCGCAGGAGGCGTGGGGCCGCTACTGGGGCTGGGACCCCAAGGAGACCTGGTCGTTCGTCACGTGGACGATCTTCGCCGGCTATCTGCACGCGCGCTCGACGGCAGGGTGGAAGGGGAGGCGGGCGGCCGTGATCGCGCTGGTCGGGTTCGTCTCACTCCTGATCACGTATTACGCGGTGAACCTGTGGATCGTCGGACTCCACTCGTACAAGCTCGGATGAGCCCTCCGGGGTCGCGGGACCTCGGTGATACAGTGCGCGCGGGGCCGTCCGGCCCGACCTCGACAGAGCTCCGGGAGACCGAAGGAACCGTGCGGAAGACGCTGCTCTGGGCGACCGCGGTGCTCGGGTTGGCGCTCCTGTTGGGTGCCTGCGCCCCCAACGCCACGCAGGACAGCCTGAAACCCCAGGGGCCGTACGCCGAGGAGGAGAAGGCCCTCTTCGTCCCGGTCTTCTGGGTCGCCGTGGGCGTCTTCGTGGTCGTGGAAGGCGCCATCGTGTGGATCACGATCCGCTTCCGGCATCGGAAGGGTCGGGACCGGATGCCGGCGCAGACCCACGGCAACACGAGGCTGGAGATCGGTTGGACGATCGCCCCCGCGCTGATCCTCGCGGGCGTGATGATCCCCACGGTCGCGACGATCTGGGACCTGGCTCGCACGCCGCCGGCGGGAGCGTTGAACGTGACCGTCCGCGGGCTCCAGTGGTGGTGGGACTTCGAGTACACCGACCAGGACATGCGCGCCGACTACGGCGACGACACGCAGATCCGGACCGCCGACGTGCTCGTGATCCCCGAGGATCGCGTGGTCTACCTCTCGCTCGTGGGCGCCGGGGGGCAGATCGTGAACCCCGACCCGGAGCGCTCCGACTACATGGTGATCCACTCGTTCTGGGTCCCGGAGCTCGCCGGCAAGCAGGACGTCATGCCCGGTCGGACGAACCACATCCTGTTGCAGGCTGACCATCCCGGCACCTACACCGGCCAGTGCGCGGAGTTCTGCGGGCTCCAGCACGGCCGGATGAAGTTCCGCGTCGTCGCGCTCACGGAGGATGACTGGGAGGCCTGGGTGGCCAATCACAAGCGTCCCGGCGTCACGCCGACCGATCCGCTCGCGCGCAGGGGGATGGACCTCTTCCTCGGGCAACTCTCCGGGGGACGGGGCTCCTGCGTGGCCTGTCATGCGGTCGGCGGCACCGACGCATCCAGCCCGGCGGCCCCCAACCTGACGCACTTCGCCGACCCGACGCACCAGTGCTTCGCCGGGTGCAACTGGGAGACGACCGACCGGAAGGCCCTCGAAGCGTGGCTCCGCGACCCGAACGCCGTGAAGCTGGGCGCGAAGATGCCCAACTACCATCTGACCGACGACGAGATCGACGCCTTGGTGGCGTATCTCACCAGCTTGGAGTGACGGAGCGATGGACCTGAGCATGCCGGCGCGGGGAGAGGGGATCCTCCGACGCCCCACGGCGACGACCGGCTTCTGGGCCTGGTTCACGACGATCGACCACAAGAAGATCGGGATCCTGTACGGGGTGACGGCGTTCCTGTTCTTCCTGATCGGCGGGGTCGAGGCATTGTTGATCCGCGCGCAGCTGGCTCAGCCGGACGGGACCCTGCTGAACGCGGCCCAGTACAACGAGGTCTTCACGATGCATGGGATCACGATGATCTTCCTCTTCGTGATGCCGATGTCGGCCGCGTTCTTCAACTTCTTCATCCCGCTGATGATCGGGGCGCGAGACGTGGCGTTCCCGCGGCTGAACGCCTACAGCTACTGGGTCTTCCTCCTGGGCGGACTCTTCCTCTACTCCAGCTGGTTCCTGGGAGGGGCCCCGAACGGAGGGTGGTTCGGCTACGCCCCGAACTCCACGACCGATCCGACGATCGGCATGACGTTCTACGCCCTCGGCCTCATCATCACCGGCATCGCATCGACCGCCGGCGCGGTGAACCTCGCCATCACGGTCGTCAACATGCGCGCGCCCGGCATGTCGCTGTTCCGCACCCCGGTGTTCGTCTGGATGGGGCTGGTGGTGCAGCTGCTGCTGGCCTTCTCCCTCCCGATCATCACCGTGGCGCTGTTCGAGATGCTGTTCGACCGGGAGTTCGGGACGCACTTCTTCGATCCGACGGCCGGTGGGGATCCCATCCTGTGGCAGCACCTGTTCTGGCTGTTCGGCCACCCGGAGGTCTACATCCTGGTCCTGCCGGCGTTCGGGATCGTCAGCGAGATCCTCCCCGTGTTCAGTCGCAAGCCGCTGTTCGGCTACCAGTTCGTCGTGTTCTCGGGGATCGCGATCGGATTCATCGGGTTCGGCGTGTGGGCGCACCACATGTTCGCGGCGGGACTCGGGCCGGTGGCGAACACCGCGTTCGGGGTCTCGACCGCGATCATCGCCATCCCCACGGGCGTGAAGATCTTCAACTGGATGGGGACGATGTTCCGGGGCGACCTCCGCTTCACGTCGGCGATGCTGTTCGCGATCGGGACGGTGACGATGTTCGTGATCGGCGGGCTCTCGGGCGTGATGCACTCGATCGTGCCGTCCGACTACCAGCAGACCGACACCTACTTCATCGTGGCGCACTTCCACTACGTGCTGTTCGGCGGGGCCGTCTTCGGGCTCTTCGGCGGGCTGTACTACTGGTGGCCGAAGGTCTTCGGGCGGCTCCTGTCCGAGCCACTCGGGAAGGTCCACTTCATCCTGATGATCATCGGGTTCAACCTGACGTTCGGCCCGATGCACGTCCTCGGGCTGCAGGGCATGATCCGGCGCACCTACACGTATCCCGAGTCGCTCGGGCTCACGTTCTGGAACGAGGTCGCCACGGTGGGGTCGTTCCTGATCGCCGTGTCGATCGCGGTCTTCATCGTGAACGTGGTCCGGACGCAGGCGAGGGCCCGGCCCGCCGACGTGACCGACCCCTGGGACGGGCGGACGCTGGAATGGATGACGACATCACCTCCTGCTCCGCACAACTTCGACGAGATCCCGACCGTGCACGCCCTCGACGAGTACTGGCATCGCAAGTACGTCGAGGACGAACGCACGGGCCGGCTCGTGCCCGCGCAGGCCGGCGCAGCGAACGGCGAGGAGAGCCACGAGGGCGGCGGGCACCATGCGATCCACCTGCCCGGTCCGTCGTACTGGCCGCTGGTGGCCGCTCTCGGGATGCCGCTGATCGCGTACGGCGTCCTCTCCTCCTGGTGGCTGGTCGGCCTCGGCGTCTTCGTCGCGCTGACCGGCTTCTTCGGCTGGGCGATGGAACCATCGGTCCCCCCGGGGGAGGGCACGGGCTAGCGATGGCCGACGTCGCGATCGCCGGCGCCCACGGCGCGGAGCATCCGGAGACCTCCACAGGGCTGCCGCACACCAAGCTGGCCATGTGGTTGTTCCTGGCCTCGGAGTGCTTGCTGTTCGGGGCGCTGATTAGCACCTACGTGCTCTACCGGGGCCGGAGCCTCGAGGGACCGTTCCCGGCGGACATCTTCGACATCCCCTACACGTCGGTGTCCTCGTTCGTGCTGCTCGCCAGCTCGGTCACGATGGTGCTGGCCCTCGCGTCGGCCCAACGGCTCGACGAGGGACGGATGCGGCTGTGGCTCCTCACGACCGCCATGCTGGGGATGACCTTCGTCGGAGGCCAGGTCTACGAGTTCACGGTGTTCTACCGCGAGGGACTGACGCTCTCGACGAACCTCTTCGGCACGACGTTCTACGTGCTGACCGGCTTCCACGGCGTCCACGTCACCGTCGGCGTGCTGATGCTGCTGTCGTTGTTCGGGATGTCGTTCGTCGGTCGCCTCCCCGAGGAGCCGGCGCACCCGATCGAGATGGTCGGGCTCTACTGGCACTTCGTCGACATCGTCTGGATCGTGATCTTCACGGTCGTGTACCTGATCCCGACGCCGAACCCGGGGCCCTAGATGTCGGTGGAGCCCCCTCGGGAGGCACGTGTCGCCGCCGCCGGGCATCCGAGCCCGAAGGAGTACGTCCGGATCGGGGTGATCCTCGGGGTGCTCACGGCGCTCGAGGTGACGGCCTCCTACTCCGGGGTGACCGGCTCGATCATGATCCCCACGCTGTTCGTGCTGGCGCTCGTCAAGTTCGCCCTCGTCGTCCTGTGGTTCATGCACCTGAAGTTCGACGACCGCCGGTACGCTCGCTTCTTCGTCGTCGGCCTGTCCGGAGCGGCGATCCTCTACCTGATCGTCCTGATCTCCTTGCGGGTGTTCCTGCGGTGAGTCTCTCGCGATGACGCTGCCGGCCTTCCACGTGCATCTCGACGTGCTCGCGGTCCTGGGATCCGTCACGGGCTCGTACCTGGTGGCGGCCAGGAGGCACGAGCGCGAGACGGGCGAGCGGCTGGAACCGCGTCGCCTGCACCTGTTCCTCGGCGGCGTCTCGGCGATGCTCCTCGGCGCCGCCTGGCCGATCCACGACCTCGCCGAGCGCTACCTGTACAGCATGCACATGGTCCAGCACATGCTGTTCACGTTCGTCGCGGCGCCGCTGGTGCTGACGGGCATCCCGACGTGGATGTGGCGTGCCGTGCTCCGCCCCGCCCCGCTCGGCGCCGTCTGGGCGGTGCTCACGCGGCCGCTGGTCGCCCTCATCGTCGGGAACGGCGTGCTGCTGTTCACCCACTGGCCGGAGATCGTCGCGCTCTCCGTCGGTTCGGAGCTCGCGCACTTCTCGTTGCACGCCCTGCTGTTCGGCTCGGCGGTCGTGATGTGGTGGCCCATCCTGTCGCCGGTGCCGGAGTTCCCCGCGCTCTCGCCGCCCGGCCAGATGCTCTACCTCTTCTTCCAGTCCCTCGCGCCGACGATCCCGGCGTCCTTCCTCACCTTCGGCAGCCACCCGCTGTATCCCGTCTACGCGACGTTCCCGAGGATCTGGGGGATCGGTCCCCTCACGGACCAGCTGATGGCCGGGCTGGTGATGAAGCTCGTGGGCGGGGCGATCCTGTGGACGGTGATCGCGGTCGTGTTCTTCCGATGGGGCCGCGAGGAGTCGAGCGAGGGCTGGGACGCCCTCAAGTTCCGCAACGTCGAAGGGGAGATCCGGGCGGGGATCCGGCGATGAACGATCGCGCCGAGCGGGAGAGCCTCCTGCTCCCGATCCTGATCCCCGTCGCGGCGCTCGTCGCGATCGTCCTGGTCCTCTTCGGGTTCTCGCGGGTGCTCCTCTCCCTGAAGGCGAACGCCGCCACGGCCACGGCCCTCGTCGCCGCCGCAGGCGTCATGGGCGTCGCATCGTTCGTCGCCTCGCGCAAGCACGTCGGGGGCGGGGCGCTCGCGGCGTTCGTGGGCGGGGTGGCCGGGATCGCGATGCTCGCGGGTGGGATCGCGATCGCGGTGATCGGTCCGCCGGAGAAGGAGGTGGAGCCGTTCCGCGCAGTGCTTGCGGCACCGGAGGGCGCGATCCAGAAGGGCTTCTCCACCGGCACGCTGCAGGTCCCGCCGGACGTCCCGATCGCGCTCGGGTTCGAGAACGACGATCCGGGGATCGGCCACAACGTCCAAATCTTCGACGGGCCGGACGACTCGGTGCCGGTGCTGTTCGATGGCGATCCGATCACGGGGCCGGCGAAGACCGTCTACGACGTCCCACCGATGAAGGAGGGCGAGTACTTCTTCATCTGCCGCCTCCACCCGGGCACCGCGATGGAGGGGACGATCAAGGTGTCCAAGGGGGCGGGCAGCGTCCGCCTCGTCGCGCAGAACACGGCCTTCGAAGAGCAGGAGCTGAAGTTCCCGGCCGATACGCCCTCGACGCTCACCTTCGAGAACAAGGACCCGTTCGCGCACAACTTCTCGATCTACCGTGACGACTCCGCGTCGGGCGAACCGCTCTTCACGGTGGAGCCCTTCCCGGGTCCGGAGACGAAGACGCTCCAGATCCCTCCCATCCCGGCGGGCGAATACTACTTCCAGTGCGACATCCATCCCGTGATGAACGGGACGGTGGTCGTGGCCGAGTCACCCGGCGGCGAGGGCGGAGCCCCCGGAGGTGAACCTCCGGGGACGAGCCCGCCTCCGGGCGGAGGCGGCTAGCGCAGTCCCGTGAGCGTCATGGCCCGGACCCCGCGCGCACTCGCGTTCCTCTCCTGCCTGGTGCTCGTGGCGTGCGGCTCGCGCGGCGCCGGCTCGATCTTCGGGGTCGCTCGCATGGACGAACCGCTGCCACGGCTGGCCGGCCTCACGCTGGAGGGCGAACACCTCGACGCCTCGGCGTACGCCGATGGTCGCATGCTGGTCATCAACGTGTGGTCGGAGAGCTGCGGGCCCTGCCGCCGGGAACAGCCGCATCTCGTTGAGCTCGCCCGTCGGTTCGAGGACGACGGCGTCCGCTTCCTGGGTATCAACTACCTCGACGACCCGAACGCCGCGAACGCGTGGGTGGACGAGTTCGACGTCCCCTATCCGAGCCTCCACGATCGATCCGGCCGAACCGCCGTAAAGCTCGGGTATCCCGCGCTGCCGGACACCTACGTCGTCGATCGGGGGGGCACGATCCGGTGGGTGGTGTTCGGGGAGACGGACCAGAAGGAGCTGACGCGGCTCATCCAGGACGTCCTGGGCTGACGCTCGTCAGCCACGTATGAGCGCGTCGACGGCGACGGCGGCGAAGAGCGCCGCGAGGTAGGCGATCGAGTACGTGAAGAGGCGCTGCGCCGCGACCGCGTCGGCGCTCCGCCACAGCAGCAGCGCCCGATACACGAAGAGGCCGCCGAGCACCACGGCCGCGACGGTGTAGACGGGACCCATCGCACCCACCGGCACGAGCACCAGCGTCGCCGCGAAGAGCACCAGCGAGTAGAGGAAGATCTGCCGGCCGGTCTCGGCCTCGCCCCTGACGACCGGGAGCATCGGGACGCCCGCCGCCGCGTAGTCGCCGGAGTACCGGATCGCGAGCGCCCAGAAGTGCGGGGGCGTCCACACGAATACGATCCCGAAGAGCACGACGGCGGGCCACGCCAGGGTCCCCCTGACCGCCGCCCATCCGACGAGCGCCGGGACCGCCCCCGCCGCACCGCCGATCACGATGTTCTGCGCCGTCGTCCGTTTCAGCCACATCGTGTAGACGAACACGTAGAAGGCGATCGCCGACAGGGCCAGCACGGCCGCCAGGACGTTCACGGTCACCGCGAGGAGGTAGAAGGCGATCGCGCCCAGGACGAACCCGAACCGGAGAGCCCGCTCGGGCGCGATCTCGTGCGCGGGGAGGGGCCGCCGCCTGGTCCGGCGCATCACGGCGTCGATGTCCCGGTCCAGGTACATGTTGACGGCGTTGGCCGACCCGGCGGCGAGGGTGCCGCCGGCGAGGGTCGCCAGGATCAGCCACGGAGACGGCACGCCTTCGGCCGCGAGCAGCATCGCCGGCACGGTGGTGATCAGGAGCAGGACGACGATGCGGGGCTTGGTCAGGCCGACGTACGCCGTGACGGTGTCCCGGAGCGAGCGTCGCTCGCTCCGGTCCTCGTCGATCGCCGATCCCGCCTCGTCCCCCGTGACCGTCCCGCGCACGGCGAGCGCGGCGAGCGCGACGACCGTCGTCCAGATGAGCACGGAGAGGGCCACGTGCGCGACCACCGCCCACGGGCGGAGGCGCGTCCACACGTTGGCGGCGCCGACGAGGATCTGGACCGCGAACAGGACGAGGGCGATGGTCGAGATGCGGACGGCGATCGGATCGCGCCCGGCCGACGCGCGCGCCCGGATCGCGGTCCACAGGACGAGCAGGAGCGCGGCAGCCGCGAGGACCCGGTGGAGGAACATCGCGGTCGCGGCGCCTCCCAGCGTGGGGACGAGCCGCCCGTCCATCAGGGGCCAGTCGGTGAAGACGAGCTGCGAGCCGCTCGCCCGGACGTAGGTGCCCACGAGCAGGAGGCAGCCGACGACCGCGGCGGTGACCACGCTCAGCCGTGCGAACGCGGCGTCGCGCTCGCGGCCGCGGACCTCGGTCAGGACCGTGGTCGCCAGGTAGGTCACGTCGGCGATCAAGAGCGCCGCCGCGACGAAGTGCGCCGTCACCCACCAGGGATCGAGCTCGGTCGCCACGACCACGGCCCCGAGCCCGGCCTGAACGAGGACGAGCGGGAATGGAAGGAGCGCCGCCCGGAGGATGGTCGTGTCCCGTCGTGCCGCGCGGAGCGCCGCAACGCCGGTGAGGGCGGTCAGCACCGCCACGAGGAACGCCATGGCCCGATGGGAGAACTCGATGAGGGAGTGCGCGGTGCCGGACGGGAAGAGACGGCCCGGTTCGCAGGCCGGCCAGGCCGAGCACCCGAGGCCCGAGCCGGTGCCACGGACGAGACCGCCGATCGCGAAGAGGAGCACGGTCGCCCCGGCGGTGATCAGGACGAGGGACCGGAACCGGCGGCGGGTGATGGCCATGCGACGCGGGCATGATAGTCGCGGCCCGCCCGGCGACGTGCCTTGCGATACTGCTCGACGTGGCCTCGGATCTGCGTGGACGCGTCGACGCCGCCCTGACGGACTTCACCGATGCCCGTTTCGCCGAGATCGAGCGGGCCGAGCCATCCGCGACGCCGCTCGTGCTCGAGATCGGGCGACTGCTTCGCGCCGGCGGGAAGCGGATCCGCCCCGCCTTCTGCTACTGGGGGTTCCGTGCGGCCGGCGGCCGGGACGAGGGGGGACCCGGCGAGCCCATCGTGCGGGCGGCGGCGTCCCTGGAGCTCCTGCACACGATGGCGCTCGTCCACGACGACCTGATCGACGGAGCCAAGCAGCGGCGGGGTGTGCCCGCCACGGCGGTGTGGTTCTCCGACCACGCGGCCGAGCTCGCCGCGCCGGGCGATCCCGAGGAGTTCGGCGCCTCGATGGCGGTCCTGGTCGGCGACCTCGCCGCCGTTTACGCCGATCTCATGCTGCTCGGATCGGGCTTCCCGGCGGACGCGCTCGCGCGGGCCCTCTCCGACTACCACTCGATGCGCGAGCAGATGGCGGTCGGCCAGTACCTGGACGTGAGCGGCGCGGGGGGGGGG
>JBIOTM010000082.1:0-5818 GCA_044865955.1 Actinomycetota bacterium
GCTCCCCGAAGAGGTAGCGCTGCATCTTCGGGTTCCACCGCCGGGTCTGGTGGCCGAAGTGCACGCCGGCCTCGAGGAGCTCCCGCCTGGTCACGACAGGCACGGTTCCCTCCTGATGTCGGTTTTCCTCCTCCGTCCGGATCGTCCCCCGGGCGGCCCGGCCTCGAGGCCGGGACCCCGCCGAACGCGGTCCCCGGACGTGCGTGCTCGGCGCTCGTGGCGCCGGCGCGGCGCAGTCTACCAGCGCCGATGCGGCTACCGGCGGCGGGACGAACGGCGACGCTTCGCGGGCGCGCCGGTCGGTCGACCCGTCTTCGAGGACCGGTCGGGGACGGGGGCGCGACCCGGGCGGGGCCGCGGCTCGGGGACCTCGTCCGCGACGGCGAGGTAGCGCATCGAGAACGCCGCGAGCACCGCCGCGTGCAGCAGGTTCATGCCCACGACGAAGATCCAGGCGGTGTAGGGGGGGTTCGCGTCGAGGATCGTGCCCGGCACGTTCGGCGCCAGGAACGTCGCGATGACCGGGACGGCGTAGATCGCCGCGAACGTGAGGTTGCTCGACCCCGGCAGGCGCGCCGCGCGGACCGAGCGAGCCAGGCAGTCCGTGAGTCGTCGGTGCTCCGTCACCGCTATCACGGGCGCGAACGCGAGCGCCCACACGGCGACCACGAGCACCGCCATCAACAGGAGGAGCCCGAGGCTGGAGCCGCCGATCGAGACGACGATCTGCGAGGCGAACACCACCGCGATCCCGATGATGTGGAGCGCGAACGTGACCGGGAAGGCGCGCAGCCCGCGGACGGCACCCCACCGGCTCGCTCCCCCGGTCTCGATGGTCTCGACCGCGAGGCCGGTGAGCACCGCCAACCAGAGCGCGTGGACCGCCGCCGGGACGAAGACGAACGTGAGGCCTCGACCGCCCAGGATCCCGATCGAGATGAACAGGTCGGTGTTGGTGCTGAGCGGCGGGGGGGCCGACACGTAGGCGAGCAGGGCCACCGGCCCCGGATAGCCGAGGACGACGACGACGAGCCATTCCACGAGGAGCCAGGCGAGCATCCCGCCGACCACGACCGGGCTCGACCACGTGCCGGCGAGACCGCGCGTGAATGCCGTCCGCATCTTCGGCATGGCGTCCATGGGTGGGGCTCCCATCCCCGAGAGGAGGCCCCCGCCCCGTGGTCGATCGGATCTGTCTCGAGCTTCCCGGGAACGGCTCACTCGAGATCGTCCTCGGAGGGAAGGGGCCGGGTCTCGAACGCTGGGCCGAGCCGGCGCTGCAAGGGCCGCGCGAAGAGCATGGCCACGAGACCCGCGGAGAGCGCCCCCACGCCGAAGCCGGCGAGCAGTCGACCGAGATCGAACGTGGTCGGGGAGGGTTCGTCGATCAGGGAGCCGTCGGGATCCTCCTCGAACGCGGCGACCCCTGCGTCGTCGAGGCCGGACACCCCCACGAGCACGTCTCCCCCATCGGCGAGACCGCGCAGGAGCCGCGCCACCGGTGCGCTCCGCCACACGAGGTGCCCGCGTGCGCGATCCAGGGCGTACAGGGTGCCCGAGTCCGTGGGCACCAGCACGTGCCGGTCGGTGAGCAACGGCGGCGACACCGGGGACGAGTCGTTCAGCGCGAAATCCCAGAGCTGCTCGCCGGTCTCGGCGTCCAGCGCGTACGCGCGCCCCGTCTCGTCGACGGCGAAGACCTGGCCGTCCGCCGAGACCGGCGCCGGGGCTCCGACCCCGACGGCGACGAACGGGGTCCGTCGAGGGTTCACCACCTCGGTCTGCCAGAGCAGGCGACCCTCGTCGGGGTCGAGCGCCACGATCGCGGTGCTCTCGAGGACGAGGAGCCGCGCGTCCGCGAGCACGACCGCCGAGACCACGTTCGATGCGATCGCATCCTCGCCGGTGCGCCACACTTCCTCACCCGTCGACGTCTCCAGCGCTGCCACCACGCCCGGCGTGCTCCGCGTCCCCAGGGTCGCGACGTACGCGCGATCCCCGTCTAGGGTCACGGCTCCGGAGATCGGCGTGTCGAGCTCGGCCGTCCATCGGACCTGTCCGGAGCCGAGGTCGATCGCCGTGACCGTGCCGCCGACGTCCCCGACGTAGGCGGCCTCCCGGTCGACCGCCACCGGCGTCTGCACGACGTCCTCGAGCGGCACCGCCGACCTCCACACCGTCTCGCCGGTGGCGAGGTCGACGGCGTTCACGTGGGAATCGAACTCTTCGCCGGCCGCCGCCGAGGCGGGGGACGGCGACGGCGTCGCCGACCCGACCGGCGGGTTGTCGCCGAAGCCCTCCGTGTAGACGACGGTCGGCCCCTCTGGCCCCTCGGCGATCGCCGGCTGGGACGAGGGCCCGAAGTCCCGCTCGGCCGAGAACGACTCGGATCCGTCGGACGGGGAGAGCCCCAGCACCGCGGTCGGGGCGACGACGACGATCGTGCCGTCGTCGGCGACGACCGGAGACGAGAGGCCGCCGGTCGTGTTCGGTCCCTCGAGCTCGATACCGGATCGCCTCCAGGCGATCTTGAGCGGCGCCGTCGGGCCGTCGATCACCCCATCGTGGGATCCCTCCCCTTGGAACTGCGGCCAGGCGGCGAGGGCGGTCAGCGGCCCACCGAGGAGCGTCGCACCCGCAACGACGACGGCGGCGAGCCAACGGTGGGTGATGCGGGAGGGGTGGAAGAGGCCCAAGGCCGCGACATCCTAGGGCATCCCGGCGAGCGACGGTTCAGGCCGCGAGCGGAGCCAGCCGGATGAACCGCCACACCTCCACCGGGCCGAGGTAGTCGAGTGGGTCGACGTAGGCGTCGTCCAGCTTCACCCCGAAGTGGAGATGGGGCACGGTGGTTCCCGGGTGTCCCGTCCCCGACCGGGCGATCACGTCGCCTTCCGACACGACCTGGCCCCTCCGCACCGAGAGCGCGTCCAGCCACGAGTACGTCGACTCGAGGCCGCGGCCGTGATCGATCGTGATGAACAGCCGTCCGCCGACGGGCCCGGCGAACGCCACGACGCCCGCGCTCGGCGCCTGCACGTCCGTACCGACCGCCACCGCGATGTCGATCCCGCGATGTCCCGACCCGAAGGGCGAGTCGGGCGGATCGAACCCGCGGATCACCGGGCCGGCGACCGGCCACGACCAATCGGCGGCGGCGCGCACCGGCCCGGGCAGCGTGAACGCGGCCACGGACGCGAGCAGGACGATCGTGCGCACGTCGGGGAGGCTACGCGGCCGGGCCGGCGCGCGCAGTGAAACGCGTCACACCTGGAGGAGAGACGTGGCTCAGTCGACCTCGGAGAGCTGGCCGCGCAGGCCGCCCACGGCCTTCGTGTGGATCTGGCAGACGCGGGACTCGGTCACGCCGAGGATCTCGCCGATCTCCGCCAGCGTCAGCCCTTCGAAGTAGTAGAGGGTCACCACGATCTTCTCGCGCTCCGACAGGGAGTTGATCGCGGCGGCGAGGAGCCCGCGCGTCTCTTGGCTCTCGAGCCCCCACGTCGGGTCGAGGCCCTTGTCCGCGAGCGTGTCGATCAAGGCGACCTGCTCCCCCCGGTCGCTGCCCGCCGACACGACCTCGTCGAGCGCGAGCACGGAAACGAATGAGATCTGCGTCACCATCTCGTGCAGCTCGCGCTTGCTCATCCCCAACCGCTCGGCGAGCTCCTGCTCCGACGGCTGCCGCTTCAGCATCGCTTCGAGGTCCGCCTGCGCCTTCTCGAGCTCCCGTGCCTTGAACCGGATCGAACGCGGCACCCAATCCATCGCGCGGAGCTCGTCGATGATCGCGCCCTTGATCCTCGGGATCGCGTAGGTCTCGAACTTGTTGCCGCGGCCCGGCTCGAACTTCTCGAGCGCGTCGATCAGGCCGAACATGCCGTAGCTGACGAGGTCCGACTGATCCACGCTCGAGGGCAGGCCGGTCGCGACGCGACTCGCGACGTACTTGACCAGGGGCGCGTAATGCAGGATGAGCTTCTCCCGGGCCTCGCTGTCGGCGCTCCGCTTGAACGCGTCCCACCGGAGGCCGAGCTCGTCGTCGACCGCGGGGGGGATCGTGACCGTCTTCGCCGGGGCCTTCCGTGGACGCTCCGGCGCCTTCGTCGCGAGCTTCTTCGCCGTCGCCACGTCAGGCCCTCGGGTGCGCGCGTCCGTACGCCTCGAAGAGCCGACGCCGCGAGACGTGCGTGTAGCGCTGGGTCGTGGCCACGCTCGCGTGTCCGAGGAGTTCCTGCACAGCCCTGATGTCGGCCCCTCCTTCCAGAAGGTGCGTCGCGAACGAGTGCCGCAGGGTGTGCGGGGTCACCCGCCTCCCCGGCAGCAGGGTAGCGCCATACCCTTGAACCATCGAACGGATATCACGCTCACTGAAGGGGCGGCGGCGCCTGTTGAAGAAAAGATGCCGGGAGCCTTCCGGAGCCATGGTCCCCCGCCCCCGGCGCAGGTACGCGTCGATCGCATCGGCCGCGTACTCGGAAATAGGTACCTCGCGCTCCTTCGCGCCCTTCCCGAGAACCAGGACCCGAGCACGGTCCACGTCGACGCGGTCGAGGGTGAGCCCCGCGACCTCGCCCACCCGGAGGCCGGAGCCGTAGAGGAGCTCGAGCGTGGCGCGGTCCCTGAGGACGATCGCCCGTTCCAATGGGTCGTCCCTCGACGGCGAGGCCGGCGCCTCGGCAAGGCCGGCCGCCTCCCGGGGCCGCAGGACCGTGGGGAGGCGGCTGACCACCTTGGGCCGGCCGAGGAGGAGCGCCGGATCGGCGGCGATCCGACCCGCCGACATCGCCCATCGGTAGAAGGTCCTGATCGCGCCGACCCGCCTGGCGATCGACGCCCGCGCGTACCCGAGGGTGTGCTGCTGGGCGAGGAACCGGCGCAGGAGCGGGTAGGGAGCGTCACGGAGGGAGGATCGGTTGCGTCCGAGGAACGTGGCGAGCTGCGTCAGGTCTCGCCGGTAGGCGGCGACCGTGTTCGGGGACAGATGCCGCTCGAGGGCCAGATGGCCCTCGAAGGCGCGGAGCAGTTCGAGCTCTTCGTGGGGAAGTGATTCGGGCATGCACGCTCCCGATGGGGTCCTTCCCTGTGTACCAACGGAACGGGTCGGGCGCAAGCCCCCGAGTGGGGGTCTCCCCCATCACCCGGTCGTTCGGGTGCTCGACGCTCCGTGCGGCAGTGGTGGGCGGCGCGGACCGCCAGCGAGGCCAACGCGACGGGCCCGGCCGCCGCAACGAGCGGGGCGAGCGGCGAGCGTCGATGCCCCGACCCGGATGTGGCCGGTCCGTGCGCGCCGATCGGAGAAGATGAACGACGAGCAGGCTTTCCGGGTACCCGCGATGGTCCCTGAACCACATCGCTGCGCGCCTGTGAGCCTGTCATCCCAGAAGCGGACCTGGATCCGGACCTCCTCACCCACGACGGGTCGGGTCGTCGACAGCTCGCAGGTCCATGGTCCCGTCTTGGCGACAGCCGGACCCCCGGCGCGAGCAGGGCTGCGCCCAGGAACGCCGGGACGGCGAGCCGCTTCGATCGCATGACATCGGGTACTTCGTCACTCGCGGAGAGGTTCCCCTCGAGCCCACGGCGAGTGTGCGAGATGACGCCGCTCGTACCGACCTCCGACACTCACGATCAATCCTCTGAGCTCCAGCTGGATGAGCGTCGTGACGGCATCCGGGATCGACACCCCCGCATCGCGGGCGATCGCGTCGGGAAGGGAGCCCGCCGAGAGCGCGTCCCAGACGCGGCGCTCGGCGTCGTCGAGATCGGGAGGTGGTGCTGGGGGAACCGCCCCCTCGATGCCGAGGTCGTGGAGGAG
>JBIOTM010000083.1:0-10708 GCA_044865955.1 Actinomycetota bacterium
CGCCCGGCGAGACCGTTGGACCTGGCTGGTCCCGCTGCTCGCGGTGATCTGGGCGAACGTGCACGGCAGCTTCGTGCTGGCTCCCCTCCTCGTCGCCTTCGCGATCGGCGACGACCTGTTCGCGAGGAGATCGGCCGGTCGTTCGTTCGGGCTCCTGCTGGCCACCGTCGCGGCGACGTTCGTGACACCGTTCGGCACCGGCGTCTGGTCCTACGCGCTGGAGATCGCGAGCAACGACACGATCAGGCATTGGGTCGCCGAGTGGCGGCCGCCCACGCTCACATCGGTCGGCGGCGCGGCGTTCTGGGTGTCAGGCGCCGCGGTGGCCGTCCTGGCCGTCCGGAGACGGCGCGTCGTCCTCCCCGTGGACGCCGCCAGGCTCGTCGTGTTCTTCGCCCTGGGTGCGCCGGCCGTACGGGGAACGCTGTGGTGGGCCCTCGTCGCCCCACCCGTGATCGCCGGGTGGTTCGCGTCCGAGCGCGAAGGCCGGCGTCACCCGCAGCGTCGCGGGCCCGACGTCCCCGCCCTGGTGGCGTCCGCCTGCATCCTCGCGCTCCTCCCGATCGCGTTCGCCCTGCGTGCCGGGACCGATCCGGTGACCGGGGCTTCACGGCGGCTCGCGGCCGACGCGCCTGAGGTCCTGGTGGACGCCACCCGGCGGGCCCTGCCCGCCGGGTCGCGCCTCCTCGCCTACCAGCCGTTCGCCTCGTGGTTCGAGTTCGCGCTCCCCGCCGACCTGCTGATGGTGGACTCGAGGATCGAACTCTTCCCGGACGACGTCTGGCACGACTACGACACCGTGATCGTCGCCGCGCAGGGGTGGGAACACATCCTCGACCGGTACCGGGTGGACGGCGTCGTCCTGCCCGCGAACGCGATGCTGGCCGAGGCGCTGTCGAACGATCCGGGGTGGCGACGGACGGCGGATCGTCCCGCCGGCTCCGTGTTCGTACGGATCTGACCTATTCCGGGGGGCCGATCGACACCATGCCCGATCGCGCGGCCAATCGGAGCGCCGCGAGTCGGTTCCCCACCCCGAGCTTGCCGTAGATCCGCGCCAGATGGGTCGTCACCGTCCGCTCGCGAACACCGAGCCGCTCGGCGATCTCTCGAGCCGTGAGCCCCTCAGCGGCCACGGCCAGCACCTCGCGCTCACGGCGCGTCAGCCGCAACCCCACGCTCCGCCGTCGCTCGATGCCCTCCGCGATCTTGCCGACCGACGCCGCGGCAGGGCCGGTGATGACCATCTCGTCCGCCCCCGCGCTGCGGATCGCCGCCAGGAACTCGTCCAGCTCGACGTTCTTGTCGACGAAGCCGTCGGCGCCCACGAAGAGGGCTCGTGACACCACATGGGGGTCCGCGTTCGCACCCATCCCCAGGACCGAGTGGCCGGGGAAGCGCTCGCGCAGATGCCTGATCAGCCAGAAGGAATCCCGCTCGCCGGCGAGGCCCATCGCGACGAGCACGACCACGCGGGTCCCCCGGATCGCCTCGACGGCGACCAGCGCCTCGTCGGCGCTGGCCGCCGCGCCCAGGACCTCGAGGCTCGGGCTCGCGTCGATGGTGCGCATCAGCCCCGCCCGCACCACGGGGAAGGGTTCGACGATGAGGACGCCCAGCTGTTCGCCGGCGTGTTTCTCCCCGGTCTCGTCGAAGCTCTCGTCCATGGGTGCGATGGCGGCCCGAGCCGCCACCTTTCATATCGGTGGTGCTGGACCTGAGGCTACAGCTCCACCAGCCCGAGCGTGGCGGCCCGCGAGACCGCCTGGACCCGGGTCGTGACCCCGAGCTTGCGGTAGAGCTTCGCGACGTGGGTCTCGACGGTTCGCGGCGAGATCCCGAGCCGGGTCGCGATCTGTCGCATGGTGTGGCCTTCGCTCAACAGCTCGAGCACCTGCCGCTCCCGCGAGGTCAAGCCCGCGGCGACCTCCGAGCCCTCGCGCGCGCGCCGGGCCATGCGTCCGAGCGCCAGCACGGCGTCTTGGTGGAGCCCGGGGGCCATGACCCGCTCCCCGGCGAGGACCCGCCGGATCGTGCCCGCGAGTCCGCGAAGCCCTTCGGCCTTCGTCACGTAGCCCCGCGCACCGAGCCGGAGCGCTCGCAGGACCAGGTCCCCGTCGACGTGGTCCGACAGGACGAGGACGGCGTCGGGACGTTCCCCCTCCAGGTCCGCGAGCACGCGGAACCCATCGACGTCGGGCAGCTCCAGGTCGAGCACGAGGAGATCGGGCCTGAAGGACCGGCATGCCTCGGTGGCCGCGGCCGCGGTCTCGGCCTTCTCGACCACGGTGACCTCGGCCTCCCGGCACGCGAGATCGATGACACCACGGACCACCGGATGCGCCGCGGCCACCACCGCTCTCACGGGGGCGCCCATGCCGCGAGGCTACCGCTCAGGCCGACCGGGATGCGAGGACGAGGCCCGCGCGCCAGGCGGCGCCGACGGCCTCCACCTTGGAATGCACGCCGAGCTTGCCGAGCACGTTCTTCACGTGGGTCTGCACGGTCGCCGGGCTGATCCCGAGCTCTGCCGCGATCTCCGGGGTCGACGCCCCGTCGGCGAGCGCACCGAGGATCTGCCGCTCCCGTCCGGTCAGCGTGGCGACCAGCGCGTGTTCGCTGCGCCGCGCCCGGGCCTGCACCAGCCGGTCCATCAGGATGGGGAGGTCGTCGGCCGGGAGGACGAGCTCGCCCGCGAGCGCGCGGCCGAACGCGCCGACGAGCTGCGACGGTTGCCGCTCGGCGGGCAGCACCCCGCACGCCCCCGCCGCGAGCGCGAGCTCGATCAACGGAGACACCGGGTCCCGCGTCGCCGCCATCACCCTGACGTCCACGGCGTTCTTGATCGCGGCGACGATCGCCACGCCCCGGTCATCCGTGCGATCCAGGTCGACGATCACGAGGTCGACGAGCTCGGGGAGGAGCTCGTCGATCGCGGCGGTCTCGTCGGGCACCGGGCCGAGGATCCGGTAGGAACACCGCCGACGGAGCGCCAGCAACAGGTCCTGGGTCAGGCCGGGACCCTCTCCGACGACGAGCACGCAGATGTGTTCCATCACTGCTCGAAGCATCGGCACGTGAGGGGCCGGAACTGAGCCGGCGGGCGTTCCGGATGGCCTGCGGGAGACTGTCGGTATGAACCGTCTCGCCCAGGCGACGAGCCCCTACCTCCTGCAGCACGCGGACAACCCCGTGGACTGGTACCCCTGGGGGGAGGAGGCGCTGGCGAAGGCGCGGGCCGAGGACCGGCCCATCTTCCTGTCGATCGGGTACGCGGCCTGTCACTGGTGCCACGTGATGGAGCGCGAGTCCTTCGAGGACGACGAAACCGCCGCCTTCCTGAACGCGCGCTTCATCGCGATCAAGGTCGATCGCGAGGAGCGACCCGACCTCGACGCGATCTACATGGACGCCGTCCAGTCGATGACCGGCCAGGGTGGATGGCCGCTCTCCGCCTTCCTCGCCCCCGACGGTCGCCCGTTCTTCGCCGGCACGTACTTCCCCAAGGAGCCCGCCCACGGGATGCCCTCGTTCCGGCAGGTGCTGGAGGGGATCGACGAAGCCTGGCGGGATCGGCGGGGCGACCTCGAACGCCAGAGCGACCGCGTGGTCGACGCGATCGCGCGCGCGGGATCGATCGCGGAGTCGTCGGACCCGCTCACGGACGAGATCGAACGGCAGGCGTTCGCGGCGCTGCACCGGGCGTTCGACCCCCGCTGGGGAGGCTTCGGGACCGCCCCGAAGTTCCCCCAGCCGATGACCCTCGAGTTCCTCCTTCGGATGGCCCTCCGAGCGACTCCGGAGGCGCTGGAGATGCTCACCAGGACGCTCGACCGCATGGCCGCGGGCGGCCTGTACGACCAGCTGGGCGGGGGGTTCGCGAGGTACTCGACCGATGCGGCATGGCACGTGCCGCACTTCGAGAAGATGCTCTACGACAACGCGCAGCTCGCGAGGCTCTACACGCGGACGTGGTTGGTGACGCGCGAACCGCGGTACCGCAGGATCGCGACCGAGACGCTCCAGTACCTGCTCCGCGAGATGCTCCACCCGGGCGGCGGGTTCTCCTCCAGCCAGGACGCGGACTCCGAGGGCGCCGAGGGGAAGTTCTTCGCGTGGTCGTGGCGAGAGCTCACGGAGCTGGTGGGCGAAGAGATGGCGGCCGCCTACGGCGCCACACCCGAGGGCAACTGGGCCGAGGGGCATGGGGACGCCACGAACGTCCTGTGGCTCCCAGGGGGCGCCGAGCCCGAGGGGGCGGACCTCGCGGCGGCCCGCCGCGTCCTGTTCGACGCACGCGAGCGACGGGTGCGACCCGGGACCGACGACAAGGTGTTGACCGCGTGGAACGCGATGGCGATCCAGGCGTTCGCGGAGGCGGGCCGAGCCTTCGCGAACGCCGCCTTCGAGGAAGCGGCCGTGCGGTGCGCGGAGTTCGTGTTGACGAACCTCCGAGGGTCGGGCGGCCGGCTCGCCCGCTCCTGGCGCGACGGGACCACGGGAGCGCCGGGCTTCTGCGACGACCACGCGCTGCTCGCGTCGGCGTGCCTCACGCTGTTCGGCACGACGGGCGAGCTCCGTTGGTTCCGCGAGGCGGAGCGGCTCGCCGGCGATCTGGTCCGGCTGTTCTTCGACGCGGACCGCGGCGGGTTCTTCCAGACCGGCTCGGATGCCGAGCCGCTGGTGATCCGACCGAAGGAGCTCTACGATAACGCGGTGCCGTCCGGGAACTCGGCGGCCGCGGACGTCCTCCTTCGGCTGGCGCTCCTCACCGGTGACCCCGAGCTCGAACGGAAGGGGCTGTCCGCGATCCGTGTCGTCCGGGACGTGCTGGGGACGGCACCGACGGGGTTCGGGCACGCGCTGTGCGCGCTCGATCTCTCCCTGGGGCCGTCGCTCGAGGTGGCCATCGTCGGCGCGGGCGACCTGCCCGCCACCAAGGCGCTGGTCGACGAGGTCCTCGCCGCCCGCTTCCTCCCGAACACGGTCCTCGCCGTCGGGGCGCCGGACGACGCCGAGGCCGCCGAGGCCGTCCCCCTCCTCCGCGACCGAGCCCCGCTCGACGACCGCCCGACCGCCTACGTCTGCCAGCGGTTCGCATGCCGGCTGCCCGTGACCCGGCCGGAGGAGCTGGCGCAACAGCTCGCCGGCACGGCTCGCTAGACTCGGATCTCTTCCGGTTCCCGAAAGGATGGTTCCATGCCCGACGCCACGTTCCACACGAGCAAGGGCTCCTTCCGCGTGCGATTGATGCCCGACCACGCACCGAGGGCGGTCGAGAACTTCGTGGGCCTCGCCACCGGTTCCAAGGAGTGGGAGGACCCGCGCGACGGGGCCAAGCGGAAAGCGCCGCTGTACCCCGGCACGATCTTCCATCGCGTGATCCCCGGGTTCATGGTGCAGGGAGGCGATCCGATGGGGACCGGCATGGGCGGGCCCGGCTACCGGTTCGACGACGAATGCCCGCCGGACGGCCCCCGCTTCGACAAGCCCGGCCTCCTCGCGATGGCCAACGCGGGACCGGGGACGAACGGCTCCCAGTTCTTCGTGACGGTGGCGGCGACGCCGTGGCTCGACGGACGACACACGATCTTCGGCGAGGTGACCGAGGGCTACGACGTCATCGAGGCGATCGCAGGCGTGGCGACCGGCGGCCAGGACCGTCCCGTCGACGACGTCGTGATCGAGCGGATCGAGGTCACGGACTGACGAGCTCCTCGGCACGCACCCGGTAGACGAGGTGCGGCCAGCCCGCGCTCCCGTGGACCGTCTCCTTCCACACGGTCATCCCGATGCGCTCGGCGACGCCGCGTGAGGGACGGTTCTCGGGCCGGATCAGCGAGATCACGTGGTCCATCCCCAGGGATCCCAGGCATCGGTCACGCCACGCCGCGGCCGCCTCGGTGGCGATCCCCTGACGGGCGCGGCGTGGCGTGACCGACCAGCCGAGCTCGATCTCCGGGGTGCCGTCGACGACCTGTGGCACCGGACCGCAGTTGCCCAGGAACTCGCCCGTCTCCCGATCCTCGATCGCCCACAAGCTGTAGCCGTCGCGCTCCTGGCGCTCCAGGGACTTCTCGATCCACGCCCTGGACTCCTCGCGGCTGAACGGATGGGGGTAGAAGCGCATGTGGTGCGGGTCCGACTGGATCTCGTGGAGCGCATCCAGGTCGGACAGGTCGGGAGCGAAGGGTCGGAGCCGGAGCCGCTCGGTCTCGATGAGATCCATCGCGCGGCCAGCGTACCGAGGGGCTCACGGGTACGGTGGCTGCATGGCGACGGCGCCGGAGACGCTCGAGGTCGAGGGGCGGGAGATCCGCGTCACCAACCCTCTGAAGGTCTACTTCCCGGACGCGGACGACGGCCCGATCACGAAGCTCGACCTCGTCCGCTACTGGATCGACGTGGCGGAGGCCGCGCTGGTCGGGTGCCGCGACCGCCCCACGACCCTGCACCGCTTCCCGGACGGCGCCGGCGGTGAGGGCTTCTACCAGAAGCGGCTCCCCAAGGGCGCGCCCCCGTGGGTGAGGACGGCGCTGATCAGGTTCCCGAGCGGGCGGACCGCGGACATGCCCGTGATGGCCGACGCCGCCCACCTCGCATGGGCGGCGACGCTCGGGTGCCTGGAGATCAACCCCTGGCCCGTGCGGGCCGACGACGTCGATCATCCGGACGAGCTCCGGGTGGACCTCGACCCGATGCCCGAGGTCCCGTTCGAGTGGGTCCGGGACGTGGCGATGGTGGCGAAGGACGTGCTCGAGGAACACGGGCTCACGGGGTTCCCCAAGACGAGCGGCAAGAAAGGGATCCACGTGAACGTGCGGATCCGGCCGGCGTGGACCTTCACGGAGGTTCGCCGGGCCGCGCTCGCCCTGGCGCGAGAGGTGGAGCGACGCGTCCCCGACATGGCCACCACCAAGTGGTGGAAGGAGGAGCGGCACGGGGTCTTCCTCGACTACAACCAGAACGCACGGGACCGGACGGTCGCCTCCGCCTACAGCGTGCGGCCGGTCCCGGATGCCAGGGTGTCCACGCCGCTCCGATGGGACGAGGTCGCCCGCGTCGACCCGTCGGCGTTCACGGTGCGGACCGTCCCGGGGAGGCTGAGCGACCTCGGCGATCCCGGTGCGACCATGGACGACCGCGTCGGGAGCCTCGGATCGGCCCTCGAGCTCTCGGAGCGCCAGGCTCGCGAGGGACAGGGAGAGGCGCCGTATCCCCCCCACTTCCCCAAGGCAGAGGGCGAGCCCGTTCGCGCGCAGCCGTCGAGGCGACGAAGCGGCGAGCCTGCTTCCGAGGGCGTCGTGCCGCCGCCGGCGCCGGGCAAGAGGAGCGGACCGACGGGACGGCGCCGCACCCGCATGCCGCTGATCGAGATCGCGCGCGCCGCGACCGAACGGGAAGCCATGGAGGGCCTGGAGCGGTGGAAGGCGCGACATCCGGAGGTGGTGCCGCACCTCGAGCCCGCCGACGTCCTGGTGGACCCGATGCGCGGCAGGAGCACGACCTGGACGCGGATCCGCGTCAACCTCCGGAACGTCCCCGAGGCCGACCGTCCGACGCAGGAGGCGCTCGAGGTCGACTACGACCCGTGGGAAGGGGTCGAGTGGCCGGGGACGGAGGGAGAGCCGGCCCGGACCCGACCGCCGCGTCGGCGGCGTCAGCCCCAGGAGGGAGGAGACTCGCCCAGCTGAGCCCAGGTCGCCGACGCGGGTTCGCGATCGGGCCGCCACCGGAGGAACGTGGCCGCGTGCCGGAACCGGCCGCCCTGGATCCGGTCGAAGGCGACCTCGCAGACCAGGACCGGCGACACGGTGACCCACGCGGTGTCCTTCCCCGCCGACCACCGGCTGGGGCCACCGGGCTCCCGCCCGCCGGCGAAGCTCTCCCCTCCCTCGAGCGGGCGGAGGAGCTCTCGGATCTCGCGCCGCTCGGCCGCTCGGAAGGACGACGTGTGACCGACGTAGTGCAGGGTGCCGTCGTCGCCGTACAGGCCGAGCAGCAATGAGCCGACGCCGTCGTCGTTCTTGGCCACCCGGTACCCCCCGACGACGCACTCGGCCGTCCGCCGGTGCTTCACCTTCACCCATCCGCGGACGCCCGGTTGGTACGGCAGGTCCTCGCGCTTGGCGACGATCCCGTCCTGACCGAGCCCCGCGTCGTCGGCGAACCACCGTTCGGCGACAGCGAGGTCGTCGGTCCACGGGGTCAGGAGCAGGTCGGGCCCGGGGTCGAGGTCGTCGAGCACCTGGGGCGCCTGGCCGATGCGGAGCCGGGCGCACAGCTTGGCCAGCCGTTCCCGGCGTTCGGCCAGCGTCTTCGAGCCGAGCTTCTCCCCATCGTCCTCCAGCAGGTCGAACAGGATCAGCGTCGAGGGGATCTCGGCGGCCAGCTTCCGGACACGGGACTCCGCCGGGTGCAGCCGCAGCTGCAGCTCGTCGAACGCGAGCCGACCGGGCCGGACGAGGACGATCTCACCGTCCGCGACGAAGGAGCCGTCACGGCGCTCCTCCAGCATCGTCACCAGCTCGGGGAAGAAGCGCACCATGGGCCGGTCGTCGCGACTGGCCAGCCCGATCGCGTCGCCCACCGTGACGATCGTGCGGAAGCCGTCCCACTTCGGCTCGTACGTCCAGCCCGGACCGCGGGGGATGTCCGGCTGGAGCTTCGCGAGCATCGGGCCGCGTCCCGCCTTCGCCACGGGGACACACTACCCACGGTGGAGTGGTCCGAAGGCTGAGCGTCCGGCGACCCGGCCGCGTGTCCCCTCGACGTGCGGGTTCGGCGCCCCTTTGACCTGGAACTCCGTCGCGTCAGACGCCTATCTTCTCCCAGGGCCCCCAGATCGCGAACGTCATCCCGGCCGAAGCCTGGATGTTGACGAAGAGCGTCCGCCCGTCGGGACTGAAGGTGGAGCCCGCGAACTCGTCGTTGAACCGGGTCACGCCGGTCTTGCTCACGAGCCGGTTCAATGCCACGTCGAAGAGCTGGCCACCTCTGGTCAAGCCGCGAAGGAAGTTGTCGTTCACGTTGTCCTCGCACAGGATCAGCGTCCCCCGCCGACTGGTCGTCACGTTGTCGGGGAAGTCCAGGACGTCGGCTCCCGGCGACTGGAAGAGGAGCTGCAGGACCTGGTCCTCGGTGCGGTACGCCCAGATCTGCCCGCTCCCGTTGCCGTACCCATCCGGGATGGGACCGAGGCTGGTCTCGGCCGGGCCGCCTCCCTGGGTCGAGCAGAAATAGACGACGCCGTCGTCGTACGCGGATCCCTCGAGCCGTGAGAAGTACGCAGCCCCGTGCGCCCTGCCCTGGTTGCCCACGTACACGAGCGCGTCGTCATTCGTGGTCGGCGCGGTCACACCCGGCGTGAACGGGAAACTCGGCGCAGGGTCGTCGATGTCCACCCATTCCACCGGGTACGTCGCCCGGCTGCGCTGGCTCCGGGCGAGATCGAGGTTCGGTCGACCCGCGACCGCGAGCATCTGCAACCGCCCATCGTTGTCAAGGTGCCCGGTCTCCAGGGGATCCTCGTTCGGGATGTACCGGTAGAAGCCGGACGGGAATCCGAAGTTGTCCTCCGTCAGATACAGGATGCCCTCCACGGGATCGAAGGCCACCGATTCGTGGGCGAACCTCCCCGCGTTCGTGATCGGCTCGCGGTTCGATTGACCACCTGCCGGAACCTCGAAGATGAAGCCGTGACGCTGCTGAAGGGCGATGTTGGGAACCGTCGTGAAATCGGGTCCGACATCCGGTCCGTTGATCGTCTCCTCGCACGTGATCCAGCTTCCCCACGGCATGGGGCCGCCCGAGCAGTTCATCTGCGTCCCGTTGAGGCTCGTGTACGCGTCGAGCACCTCTCCCGTGTGCGTGACCTCGACGGTGGTGGTCCCGGCACGAGCCTGCGCGTCGTAGGCGTCGCCGGTGTCGCCGAACGGCGTGCCCGGTCCGTTCACTTCATGGTTCCGAACGAGGAGGACGTGGCCGTTCGGACCAGGGAACGCGGCCATGCCGTCGTGTCGGCCGGGGAGCGTGGTCCCGTCGGGGAGGACCACGCTGGACTCGGTGTCGTGGAAGGACCGATACGCGAAGCCATCGGGCAACCAGAGCCGAACCTGTCCGTCGCGAAGGTCGGGGATGGGCCCCAGCTGGC
Organism: Actinomycetota bacterium; assembly: GCA_044865955.1. Lineage (GTDB taxonomy): Bacteria > Actinomycetota > UBA4738 > UBA4738 > HRBIN12 > JAJNBA01. Next base: position 10,154 of record JBIOTM010000083.1, read on the forward strand.
GGAAGGAGGGGACCGAGCTCGCCGCGTCGGCGATCCGAGTCACGAACCCTTGGAACGGACCTCCCCCCAAGGCCACGGCACCCGCCGTCACCGCCGAACCCTTCAGGAAGGCACGTCGACCGAGCCGCTGCATCATGGATGCCTCCTTCGATCTCGGGGGACCGCCACTTTCCTGCGAGCCGTCGACCCTCGTCAAACGCACTGGTCGGGGAAGCTCAGCGACGTGGCGCTCGACGGCCCGTTGGTGAACCGGTCGTCCCCCGGCGGGGAGACCGGGCAGTAGCGATCACGACGATCGATCGCGGAAGCGCGCCAACAGCTCGCGCTCCTTCTCCTCGCTGAGGCCGGCCTCGAGCGGGGGGGACCCGCGCTCCCGGTCCCACGCCAGGGTGTCGGCGATCGTCTGCGCGAAGGGACGAGGCCGGAGACCGGCCGCGGTCGCCCTGCTCGCGTCGTACGCGTGGAAGCCTGGCTGATGTGGGTGCCACATCGGCAGCCAGGCTTCGCGCTGCTCTCCGAGCTCGAACAGGAAATCCGGATCGACCCAGGTGAACT
>JBIOTM010000084.1:0-55165 GCA_044865955.1 Actinomycetota bacterium
CCCCCCCCCCCCCACGCCGGGTGGAGGCCGGTGCAGCGACCGTCCGGTACGCGATCACCGACCGAGCCGGCGCCTCGGTCCTGGACACGGGTCGGCCGCTCGCCGGTCCCGGCGCGGTTCACCTCGACCGCGCGTTGCAGGAGATCCTGGGAGGGAGCACGCGCCACGCTGGAGCGCTGCTGTCGCCGTTCGGGATCCGGTTCGTCGTCGCCGACGAAGGCGTCCTCCCGGCGGCAGCCGCGGACACCCTCGGATCCCAGCTGGACCTGAGCCTCGTCCCCGCCGTCGGCCTGACGATCTACGGCAACGCGGACGCGATCCCGCCAGCCGCCATCCTCGACACGCGCTCCCCCGACCGGGAGATCATGGCCGAGAGCGATCCCGGACGCATCGTCCTGTGGAGACCGGTCCCGGCGACGCCGCTCGAGCGCGTTCGCGGCGGCTGGGACGGTCCCGCCCGCGAAGGGACCGCGTTCCTGTCGACGGAGCACGACGCCGGCTGGATGCTGGAGGGCACCGAGCGGGACCCGGACCTCGCGTTCGGCTGGGCCACCAGCTTCCGGGCCACCGGGGCGCCGGTGCGCATCCGGCACGAAGGCGACCTCCCGGCGCGCATCCAGCTCGGCGTGCTCGGGCTCCTGTGGCTCGGGGCGCTGTGGGCGACGAGGAGACCGGTGGCGCGATGAGGAGGACCAGTTCCCGTCCGGCCCGGGGTCAGGCCCTCTTCGCCGGCGGCTCCGTCGTGGTCCTCGCGGTCGCCTTGGGGCTCCTGGACCGTGCGGGGCCGAAGGAGCCCGCGGCCGCGCCCGTCGGGACCTCGATGTCCGGGGCCTGGGTCTGCCCGCACGGCGGGGGCCACGACTGGACGGTGAACCTGTTCCTGGCCAATCCGGGGCCGGTCGCCGTGACCGCCCGGGTCACGACGCTCGGGGAAGAGCGTTCCCGGGCGCCCGACGAGCTCGACGTGCCTGCCGGCCGTTCGGTCCGGCTCGAGGTCCCCGCGAACGAGCCCGGGCGCGCCACGTTCGTCGAGTACTTCGGCGGATGGATCGGGGCCGGCTGGGTCGCCACCACCCCGGGCCGGGAGCCCGGCACCGCGGCCGAACCGTGCGCGCCGGAGGCGGCGAGGCGCTGGTACACGGTGGACGCCACGACGCAACAACACGAGGACGCCTACGTGGTCGTGGCGAACCCGTTCGACATCGCCGCCGTCCTGGACGTCGTCATCTACACGGCGGATCGAGCGCCGATCCGAGACTCCGAGTGGACGGACCTGGTGGTGCCCGCCCGACGGAGCATCGCGCTTCCGCTCGACTCGAAGGTCGAGGGGGAGCCGGCCGTGGCGACGGAGATCGACGTGTCCGTCGGACGCGTCGCCGTGGCGTCCCTGGGGATCACCGACGGCAGCCGGATCCGCAGCGCCCTCGGTTGGGCCGGCACCGCGACGGGAGGGATCTTCCCGGTCATGCGGGGGTCGGGACGGGCGGAGCTCCTGCTGTTCTCCACCGCCGACCGAACGATCACGTTCGGCGCGACCACGTTGAGCGAAGACCAACCGCGTCCGGCCGGCGGGCTGACGGAGCAGGAGCATCCGGGGGCGGCGATCCGAGCCTATCCCGTCCCCCTCGAGGGGGGGCCGGAGGCGGTGTCCCTCTTCACCCTCGACGACGCGGCGGTCGTGGCGGCCCTCCGTGCTTTCGGACCCGGCCCCGACCCGGGATCGACCGCGGGCGCCGTCGCGCCCGCGCCGGCCTGGCTCGTCCTCCCCGCGGTGGCCGGGGGACGATCCCACCCAGGCGTGGTCCTGGTGAACCCGGGAGACGAGGACGCGGTGGTGACCGTCGAGATCCTCGCTCGCGAGGGCGGCACGGCGGCCGCTCCGGTCACCGTGGACGTGCCCGCGCATGCCGCGGCCGCCGTGCCGCCCGGGTTCTGGGAGACCGCCCCCGGGGCCGGGCTCCTGGTCCGCGCCCAGGGCGCGCCGGTCGTCGCCCTAGCCGCCTCGACGTCCCTCGGGAAGGGCGACCGCGACACGTTCGCGCTCAGCATGGGGGTGCCCGTCCCGCAGCTGCCGTAGCACGAGGCGCGCGGGAGGTGTTGCGTCGTGGCGTATCATGCCCTTCGCGGACCCGTCGTCCGCGGAGCGCATCCCCATGGCCAAAGGACGTCACGAGGTACGCGCGGCACGCACGCGATGGCCGCTGATCGTCGGGCTCGTCGCCGGCGTGCTCGTGCTCGCCCTCGGCGGCGGCGCCTACGCCGCCTATCGCTACGAGCAGGCGAACGCCGGCTACATCCTGCCCGGGGTTCGGATCGCCGGCGTGGACGTCTCGGGGATGACGCGGGCGGAGGCGACCTCGGCGGTCTGGGGGCAGGCACGGACCGAGCTCGATCGGGAGCTCACCGTGTTCGTCCATGGGAAGCACTTCACCGTCACGGCCCAACAGCTCGGACGCCGCGCGTGGGTCCGCGCCGCGGTCGACCGGGCGATGGAGCTCTCCGACCACCTCGGATGGCTCGAGCGGGCCTGGCGGAGGCTCCGCAACGATCCGCTGCGCCGCGACATCCCCCTCTCCTTCAGCGGCCACGGCGGCGTGCCGAGGTTCGTCCGCAGGACGGCGCACCAGGTCTTCGTGGGGCCGCACGACGCGGCGATCGACCTGTCCGACGACGGCGGGCTGGTCTTCCGGAACGCGAAGGCGGGCTCGGCACTGGACGTCCGCCGTTCCGAGCGCCTCCTGGCGAAGGCCCTCGAGTCGGGATCCTCCATCGTGCGGCTGACGATGCACGACGTCGCGCCGAAGATCACGGCACACAACCTCGGCCCCACGGTCGTGGTCCACGTCGACACCAACCGGCTGGATCTGTACGAGGGATTCCAGGTGGGCCGGAGCTTCGACGTCGCCACCGCGAAGCCGGGCTGGATCACGCCCGACGGGGAATGGACGATCTACCAGAAGCGCGAGAACCCCACCTGGTACAACCCGGCGCTGGACACGTGGGGCGCCGGTCTCCCCGCCGTGATCCCCGGTGGCCCCGGCAATCCGATGGGCACCAGGGCCCTGTACATCACGGCGCCGGGCCTGATCCGTATCCACGGGACCAGCTCGGACGACTCGATCGGGCGCTACGCGTCCCACGGGTGCATCCGGATGCACAACTGGGAGATCGAGGAGCTCTACGATCGGGTCGGCGTGGGCACCAAGGTCATCATCATGGGCTCCAGGCCGTCCTGGGCGGTCGAGGGGGACTTCCCGGACACCCCCGACGGATCCGACACCGTGGCCTGACGTCCTTGGCGCCTGGGACCCTTGCCGCCCGAGATGCTTGCATCGGGCCCGAGGGCACCTAGCCTTCGCTCATGCGAACCTGCGCCAGGATGAGCTGCCGCGACGAGCCCGTCGCGACCATCACGCTCCGCTACGCCGACCGCCGCGTCCTGATCGACGAGCTGCTCCCGGAACGCGATCCCAACCTGCTCGATCTGTGCCTCCGGCACGCAGGAGCCCTGACCCCGCCCGTCGGATGGCTGGTGGAGGACGCGCGCCTCGGAGCGCTCTCCGCTGAGCGTGCCTGACTAGCCCGTTCGGGCCAGGCGCCCGGACTTTCGACGTCCCGCACCCGGGGTGACCGGGTGAATCAAGAATGACTCCACGGTGTCTGAAGCCCGCGTCGGGGCCCTGCTAGCGTCCGTTCCCTCGACGGACGGAGCGTCTGGACATGGCCGAAACCAACACGTGCCCGGTCTGCAAGCAGGGCGACGTGATCTCCATCTCGATGAACGTGAGCGGTCGCGACCTCTCCTTCTCGACGTGCCACGCCTGCGAGGCGAAGTGGTGGCACCGGGACGGCGAAGAGGTGGTGCTGGCGCAGGTCATCGACACCGTCGTCCAGAGCTAGCGCGATCCTCGACTGACGTCGGCTGGGCCCCCTCCGTAGGATGCGGCGGTGGACCTCGCCCACATCTTCAAGGCTTACGACGTCCGCGGCGTGGTCCCCGACGAGCTGGATGCCGATCTCGTTCGCAGGGTCGGCGCCGCCTTCGCCGCATGGAGCGGGGCTCCCGAGATCCTCGTGGGGCGTGACTGCCGCCTCTCCTCCCCCGACCTCGCGACGGCTCTGACCGAAGGCGCCACATCGCGAGGCGTCGATGTCGTGGACCTGGGGCTCGCCTCCACCGACCTCCTGTACTTCGGTGCCGGCTCCCTGGACCGCCCCGGGGTGATGATCACCGCGAGCCACAACCCCAAGGAGTACAACGGGCTCAAGTTCTGCCTCGCGGGGGCGAAGCCGGTGGGCGAGGACTCGGGCCTCGGCGAGATCAGGGCCCTCACCGAGAAGGGTGACGAGGTCCTTGGAACCGGGCACGGGCGCGTCACGCGCGGTGAGATCCTCGACGCGTACGTGGACCATGTCCTCCGGTTCACCGACGTCGAGCGGATGCGACCGGTCACGGTCGTGGTCGATACGGCGAACGGCATGGGCGGGCTCGTCGTGCCGCCTGTCATGGAGCGGCTGCCGGTGACCCTGCATCATCTCTTCCCCGAGCTCGACGGGACGTTCCCTAACCATCCCGCGGACCCGATCGACCCGGAGAACCAACGCGAACTGAAGGCGGCGGTCGTGGAGCACGGAGCCGACGTGGGGATGGCGTTCGACGGCGACGCCGACCGGGTGTTCCTGGTCGACGAGCGAGCGGACGACGTGAGCGGCTCGATCCTCACGGCCCTCGTGGCCGCCGCGATGCTCGAACGAGAGCCCGGCGCCAAGATCGTGCACAACCTGATCTGCTCGTGGACCGTCCCGGAGGTGATCCGTGAGCGAGGAGGGGTGCCCGTGCGCACGCGCGTCGGCCATTCGTTCATCAAGCAGGTGATGGCGGAGACCGGGGCGATCTTCGGGGGGGAGCACTCAGGCCACTACTACTTCCGTGACAACTACCGGGCGGACTCCGGCCTGATCGCGGCCGTGGTCGCGCTGGGGGAGCTGTCGAGGTTCGAGGGCCCGCTCTCCGAGCTGCTGAAGCCCTATCGCCGCTACGTCGCGTCGGGTGAGATCAACTCGCGGGTCGACGATCCGGAGGCCACCATCGACGAGATCGCGCGGACGTTCCGGGGCGGCCGCCAGGATCGTCTCGACGGCCTGACGGTAGAGTTCGACGACTGGTGGTGCAACGTGCGGCCATCCAATACCGAGCCGCTGCTGCGGTTGAACGTCGAAGCGAAGACCGAGGAGCTCCTCGCCGCGGAGACGAGGGAGGTGCTCGCGTTGATCCGAAGGAAGGTCCAGGGAGGTGCGCCGTGACGCTCGACGCCGAGCTGCTGGAGATCCTCGTGTGCCCCAACGATCGGGGCGAGATCGACTACCACGAGGACGAAGAGGTCATCGTGTGCCGTAGCTGCGGCTACCGCTACCCCGTCAGGGACGGGATCCCGGTGATGCTGATCGACGAGGCCGAGAAGCCCGGGGGCGCGTCGGGGACCACGGGAGCATGACGACCGACCTGGACGACCCGGCCGGCATCCGGTCCCGCGATCCGGCGGGGATGCTGGCGGCGATCGCGTCCCTGGCGGATCAGTGCCGTCGGGGGTACGCGGCGGGTGTCGCCGCGACGGGCTTGCCGGACCTCGTCGACATCCGCGGCGTCGTGTTCTGCGGCATGGGGGGCTCCGCCGTCGCGGGCGACGTCCTCCGCTCGGTCTTCCGGGATCGGCTCGGTGTGCCCGTGGAGGTGAGCCGGGCAGCCGAGGTCCCGGCGCACGCGGGTCCGCATGCGCTCGTGCTCGCGTCCTCCTACTCGGGGAACACCTCCGAGACGCTGGCGGCGTTCGAGGAAGCCACGAGGCGGGGTTGCCGCGCGATCGTCATCACCTCCGGCGGCGCGATCGCGGATCGTGCCGCGGAGCACGGTGTGCCGGTGGTCCGCGTGCCCGGCGGCTTCCAGCCGCGCGCAGCGCTGGGCTGGCTGGCCTTCGCCGCGATGGGGGCGTTGGAAGCCGCGGGCCTCCTGCCGCCGCTGGCCGACGACGTGGCGGAGGCGGCGGGGGAGGTCGATGCTCGGGCCGCCGCGTGTGGCCCCGACGTCCCGGTCGCGGACAACGAGGCGAAGCGGCTCGCGGACGCGATCGGCGACCGCGTCCCGGTCGTCTGGGGCGCAGAGGGTATCGGGGCGGTCGCCGCGGCGCGGTGGAAGACGCAGTTCAACGAGAACGGCAAGATGCCCGCCTGGTGGGCTTCGATGTCGGAGCTCGACCACAACGAGGTGGTCGGGTGGACCCGGCCCTTCGGTGAGAGGCACGCCGTCGTCGCCCTCCGCCACGAAGGCGAGGATCCGGAGATGGCCGCCCGGTTCCCGCTCTCGCTCCAGATCGCTGCCGACGCGGGGGCGCGGACCGACGAGGTCTGGGCGACCGGGCGGTCGGCCCTCGCTCGGCTCCTGTCGCTCATCGCCCTGGGGGACCACACCACCGCCTACGCGAGCATCCGCCGGGGTGTGGACCCCACGCCGGTCGAGGTGATCCAACGGCTCAAGGCCGCGTTGGTCCCGTGAGCGAGCGGCAGGCGCCCTCGCCGGGAGACGGCGTGGCCGAGGGGATCGTGCGAGCGATCCGCACGCGCACCGATGCCCGGCCGGTGGCCGGCGTGGTGCTCGGCTCCGGCCTCGGGGATGCGATCGGGGTGGCCCGGGATCTCGCCGGCGGCGGCGCCGAGCCCATCGAGATCCCGTACGCCGAGCTCCCCGGGTTCCCGCCGCCGACCGTGCCGGGCCACGCCGGCACCCTCTGGCTCGGCCCGCTCGGTGGTCGGCCGATCGCGGTGTTCCGAGGGCGGATCCACGCCTACGAGGGTCATCCGATGCCGCTGGCGTCGATCACGACGCAGGTCGCGGCCGGGCTCGGAGCGCGGACGATGGTGCTCTCCACGGCGGTGGGGGGCCTCGATCGGTCGCTTGCCGGGGGGTCGATGGTCGTGGTCCGCGACCACATCAACCTGATGGGTACGAACCCGCTGGCGGGATGGCGATCCCCCGACGGCTCGCCCGCCTTCGTCGACGTCTCCGCCGTGTACGACGCAGACCTGTCCGCGAAGGCCGTGGCCGCCCTCCGGGCGCATCCCCGCGGGGTGGCCGAGGGCGTGTACGGCGCGGTCGCGGGTCCCGCGTACGAGACGCCGGCGGAGACGGAGATGCTCCGCCGCCTCGGCGCGACGGTGGTCGGGATGTCGATGGTGCCGGAGGCCGTCGCCGCCCGGGCGTTGGGGATGCGGGTCCTCGGGCTAAGCTTCGTGACGAACGAGGCGGGGGCTCCCGTCTCCCACGAAGAGGTTCTGCTCGCTTCGAAGACGGCGGCGGAGGCGATCGGCCGGGTCATCGCCGAGCTCGTCGACGACTTCTGAGCGAGCCGGAGCTCCCGAGGAGGCTCATGGGATACGACGTCAGGGACACGGGGCTCGCCGGCGCGGGGCGTGGCCGGATCGACTGGGCCGCCGGCGAGATGCCGGTGCTTGCCCAGATCCGGGACCGCTTCGACAAGGAGCGGCCGTTGGACGGCGTCCGGATCGCCGCGTGCCTGCACGTGACCACGGAGACCGCGAACCTGATGGAGGCGCTCGCGGCGGGAGGCGCAGAGGTCGCGCTGTGCGCGTCGAACCCCTTGTCCACGCAGGACGACGCGGCGGCGTCGCTGGTGGAGCACAGCGGGATCGACGTCTACGCCATCAAGGGGGAGGACACCGACGTCTTCTTCAAGCACATCAACGCGTGTCTCGATCTCCGGCCCCACGTGACCATGGACGACGGCGCCGACATGGTCAGCGTCCTCCACAAGGGGCGCCTCGACCAGATCACCGAGATCATGGGCGGCACCGAGGAGACCACGACGGGCGTGATCCGTCTCCGTGCGATGGCTTCGGACGGGGCCCTCCGGTACCCCATCGTGAGCGTGAACGACGCGAACACGAAGCACCTGTTCGACAACCGCTTCGGGACCGGGCAATCCACGATCGACGCGATCATGCGGGCGACGAACCGCCTGCTCGCGGGGCGGTCCGTCGTCGTGTGCGGCTACGGGATGTGCGGACGCGGGGTCGCGTCGCGCGCCAGGGGACTGGGCGCCCACGTGATCGTGACAGAGGTCGACCCCACGGCCGCGCTGGAGGCCGTGATGGAGGGATACCGCGTGATGCCGCTGCTCGAGGCGGCTCGCGTGGGCGACGTCTTCGTCACGGTCACCGGCGACCGGGCGGTGATCCGGGGGGAGCACATGGAGCGCATGAAGGACGGGGCGATCCTCGCGAACTCCGGGCACTTCGACGTGGAGATCGACAAGCCGGCGCTGTCGGCCCTGTCCGAGGGCAGGGTCCGTCGGATCCGTGAGTTCGTGGATGAGCACACCCTCTCCGACGGGCGGAAGCTCAACCTCCTCGGCGAAGGCCGGCTCGTGAACCTCACCGCCGCGGAGGGTCACCCCGCGGCCGTGATGGACATGTCCTTCGCGAACCAGGCGCTGTGCGTCGAGTGGATCGTCGAACACCACGGGGACCTCGAGCCACGGGTGTACCCGGTCCCGACCGAGATCGACGAGGAGGTGGCGCGGCTCAAGCTGCGAGGGATGGGCGTGGAGATCGACACGCTCACGCCCGATCAGGAGGCGTACCTCCGCAGCTGGGAGGAGGGGACCTGACACCACAGGACGCCGTCAGGATCCGCGCGCACTTCGAGCGCTTCCCGGCGTCGCTCAAGGGATCGTTCGTGATGCGAGGGGCCGACGGCAACCCGCACCAGGTCCGGATCGACGACGCCCGAGCGGTGGAGCTCGCCGGACACGGATCCGTGCCGATGGGCGTGCAGCCGGCCACCCTGGACGTGGCCCCCAACCGCGACCTGTTCGTGCCGTTCGAGTTCCCGGTCGCCGAGCTCGCTGCGGGGTGGTACGCGATCGAGTGTGCCGTGGCGATCGACGGCTCACCCCACACGGTGCGACCGGGTGCCCGGTTCGTCGTGCCCTGGCCGCGAGGGACCACGCGGCGTGAGCGCGTGGGCCTCGGGACCTCCGTGGAGCTCGGGGGAGAGAAGGTCCGCCTCGACCGGTTGGACTGCGAGGCCGATTCGATCAGCATCGCCTACGAGGGCGCGGAGGCCTCGATGACGCTCTCGGCCGACGACGTCCGCCTGCCCGTCCTGGAGGCGAGCTTCGACCCCCGGGCCGGGCTCGGATCCGTCGCCGCCTACCCGTTGTTGAAGTCCCATCGCACCCTGACCGTGGCCGTCAGGGGCGCGGGCGACCCGATCGAGATCCCGCTTCCCTAGGAGATCGGATCGTCGGAGGCTCCCGGTACCGTTGCGTCGTGCTCCACGGTGCTGTGGACATCCTCTTCCCCCGGGCCTGCGCGGGGTGCCGCGCAGGCCCGTGGCCGTTCTGCGAGGCGTGCGCCGACGAGCTCGAGCCGCTGGGTCCGCCGTGGTGCCGACGGTGCGGCCGACCCTCCCCGTTCGACGTCGACGCATGCCGCGATTGCCCCGCCGGGCCGGTCACGTCCGCACGGGCCGCGTTCGCGTACCGGGGTCCGGCGCGCGCCGCGGTCCACCGCCTGAAGTTCTCCGGCTGGCGAGGCGTGGGGCCGGCCCTGGCCGGCGCCATGGCCGCGCTCGGCCCGCCGCCGGCCGACGCCGTGACGTGGGTGCCGCTCGCGCGCCGGCGTCGGGCCGAACGCGGGTTCGATCAGGCTCGCGTGCTCGCGCGAGCGCTCGCGCGCGAGCTCGGTCTCCCCGCCCGGGCCTTCGTCCGGCGGGTCCGCGCGACCGACCCCCAGGCCCGCCACAGGCGCACGGAACGGCTGGCGGCGATGCGGAGCGCGTTCGCGCCGCTGCCCCGGCGCCCCGCGCCGACGCGCCTCCTGCTCGTGGACGACGTCCTCACGACCGGGGCCACGGCCTCCGCGTGCGCGGCTGCCCTGGCGGAGGCCGGCGCCCGCGAGATCCATCTCGTCACGGCCTGTCGGTCGTTCTCCGAGCGCTCACCCCGACCTCGGGGTTCGTCTCGCCCCGAGGCCCCTGCCTATACTCGAGCGTGCTCCCGTCCGGGTCTGTGGTTGCCCGGGGATCCACCCCGGTAGTCGATGCCAGCCGCGGGCGAAACGACCCACGTAAGGCGACCCTTGGTCGCCGAGCATGGAGCGGTTTAGACGTAAGCCCTGCCCCAGAGGCCGAAACAGGCCACGGGAGAGGGTGCGAGTCGACGGTCCAGGCGGATGTCGCTGGCCGACGGCGGACACCCCCGCAGGCGAGTGTGGGGGCAAAGACCAGGTCAGCCGGGCGGGAGCACCTCCCTCGGCAGACGGGCCGCGCTCGATGGACCTGACGTTCACCGGCCGTGGCCTCCCGGTCTCCGACGACATCCGGGAAGAGGCCCAGCACAAGCTGGCCCGGCTGGAACGACTGGAACCGCGTGCCACGCGGATCGACCTGGAGCTCGTCGCCGAACACCATCCCAGCCCTGAGGGCTTGAAGACGATCAAGGCGGCGCTGAAGATCCCACGCAAGACGATCCGGGCCCGCGCGGAGGCCGGCGACGTCCGCACCGCGCTCGATCACGTCGCCGAGAAGCTCGAGCGGCAGCTGCGCGATCACCACGGCAAGCGGCTCCGGCGGTGGCACAGGGGAGTACGATTCCCGCGAGGCTCGGCTCCACCTCCTGCTGAGAGCGAGTGATGCCGATACGACTGGGGAGATGACCCCGAGGCAGATGACCAAGGACGCGAAAGGCGACGCCGCCGAGAAGCTCCGCGTGATGATCGTGGACGATCACGCGCTGTTCCGGCGGGGTCTCGAGATGGTGCTGCAGGGGGAGGACGACCTCACGCTGGTGGGCGAGGCGTCCGACGGCGAGGAGGCCGTCGAGAAGGCGCAGGAGCTCATGCCCGACGTCGTGCTGATGGACGTGCGGATGCCGAAGCGATCGGGGATCGAGGCCGCGGGCCACATCAAGGAGCTCATCCCGCACTGCAAGATCCTGATGCTCACGATCTCGGACGACGAGGGAGACCTGTACGAAGCGATCAAGGCCGGGGCCGCCGGCTACCTCCTGAAGGAGATCCCGATCGAGGAGGTCGCCGATGCGATCAGGAGCGTGTGGGCCGGTCAGTCGCGGATCTCACCCTCGATGGCGTCCAAGCTCCTGACGGAGTTCGCGGCGATCTCGAAGGAGGCCGACGAACGGCCGCAGATGCCGGCGCCGAAGCTCACCGACCGGGAGATGGAGGTGCTGCGCCTGGTCGCCCAGGGGCTCAACAACCGCGACATCGCCAAACGGTTGTTCATCTCCGAGAACACGGTGAAGAACCACATCCGCAATATCCTGGAGAAGCTGCACCTGCACTCACGCATGGAGGCCGTCGTCTACGCCGTGCGCGAGAAGATGATCGAGATCACGTGACGGCTCCATAGCCGCCCGCGATGGCAGATGCGACGATCGCCGCTGCCCGCGACCTGTTCGACCAGGCGTTCCGAGGGATGCGCGGAGCGATCGTGGGACTCCCGGCCGAAGGCCTCGCGTGGCGCCCGCCCGCGAACGACAGCAACCCGATCACCGTCCTCGCCACGCATGCGATGCACAGCACCCGCTGGTGGCTGACGATCGCGCGCGGCGCGCCGCTCCCGCACCGGGACCGACCGTCGGAGTTCGTCGCCGGATCCGGGAGCGCCCAGGAGCTGCTGTCGTTCGTGGACTCGATGGCGGCCGACTGCCACGCGAGGCTCGACGCCGACGAGCCCTTCGACCCCGCCGCGATGCGCGACGTCCCCGATGACGAGCCGGTCTCGTCCACCTGGGCCCTCCTGCACGCCCTGGAGCACCTGAGCGAGCATTCGGCCGTCGCGCAGCTCACGCGCCAGCTCTGGGATCGGCGGCGGGAGGGCTCCTGACGTTCGCTCGGTGATCACCACCCGTTCCGATGGATCTGGTCCTCGAGTGGGCGCCGTCGCCGCGTCATCCACGAGCCCACCGGCTCTTCGTCCTCCGCCCGGTAGCCGAGCCCGATGATGCCGATCGGTCGGAGGTGCTCCGGCACCCCGAACCGATCGAGCAGCTCCCGTTCGCCGTGCGTGATCCCGAAGAACCATCCGCCCAATCCGGCCTCGACCGCCGCCAGCAGCATCAGCATCGAGGCCATCGCGGCGTCGATCTCCCAGAACCGCACGGGCCAGTTCGCCTCCTCGTCCATGCCGAACCCGATCTTGTCGGGTTGCGAGTAGCGCTCCAGGTACCGACGGGCGTCGGGCAGGGGCAGGATGAGAACCGTGGGCCCGTGGGCGATCGCCTGCGGCTCCCATCCGTACTCCGGATCGGCGGTGAGCTCCCAGAAGGCCTGGACGGTCTCTGGCGTGTCCAGCACCAGCAGCTCGAGCCCCTGCGAGAACCCGGCGGACGGTGCGCGCCGGCCCACGTCGACGATCCGGTCGACGATCTCGCGGGGGACCGGCCGCCGATCGAACCGGCGAACCATCCGGCGGCGGCGGACGACGTCCCGGAACTCCACGCGGCCGAGCGTATCGCCCGGGTAGCCTGACGACCGATGGAGGCTCCTCCGCACGGCCGACGGACCGTCGCACGGTTGCTCGTCGAGTGCCTCGTGAACGAGGGCGTCGAGTACGTCTTCGGCCTCCCGGGCGAGGAGAACCTGCATACGATCGACGCGCTCGCCGATTCGTCGATCCGATTCATCACGACCCGGGACGAACGTGGCGCCGCCTTCATGGCCGACACGTACGGCGCCCTGACGGGGCGACCCGGGGTGTGCCTCGCCACGCTCGGTCCGGGTGCGATCAACCTGATGCTGGGCATCGCCAACGCGCACCTGGACTCGCACCCGCTCGTCGCGATCACCGCGCAAGCCGGGCTGAACCGCCAGTACAAGGAGTCCCACCAGTCGGTCGACCTCGTGGAGCTGTTCCGTCCCATCACGAAGTGGGGCGCCATGATCACCGTCGACGAGGCGGTCCCGGCGATGGTCCGCAAGGCGTTCAAGCAGGCGCGCACGGAACGCCCCGGCGCTGCGTTCCTCATCCTGCCCGAAGACGTCGCCGATCAGCCGGCCGAGGGGAAGCCCCTCAGGGTCAACGTCCCGGTCGACCCCGCTCCGGCGGAGGCGCAGGTGCGGCGGGCGGCCCAGATCCTGGACGACGCGAAGGCGCCGGTGGTGCTCGCCGGCCCGGGCGTCGCGCGCGACGACGCGATGGATGCCCTGGTCCGCTTCTCCGAGCGGCTCCACCTGCCGGTCGCCACGACGTTCCTCGGCAAGGGGGTCTTCCCCGACGATCACCCGAACGCGCTGGGCACGATCGGGTTCATGGTCCGGGACTACGCCAACTTCGGCTTCGACGAAGCCGACGTGGTGGTGGCGGTCGGCTACGACCTGGTCGAGTACGCACCCGAGCGCTGGAACCCGGGACGGGACAAGCGGATCGTCCACATCCACCGCACCGTGGCCGAGGTCGACGACGCGTACACGCTCGAGGTCGGCGTGCAGGGAGACATCGGAGCGTCGCTCGACGCCATCGCGCGGGTCGCCGCCGGCAACACGGAGCGCAACCGGGAGGCTCCAGGCGAGCGGCTCGTCCGGGACGAGCTGGAGTCCGGCGCGGCCGACGACGCCTTCCCGATCCGCCCCCAGCGGATCGTGCACGACGTGCGGGAGGCGATGGAACGCGAGGACATCGTGCTCTGCGACACGGGCGCCGCGAAGATCTGGATGGCCCGCCTGTTCCCGACCTACGCTCCGAACACGTGCCTGATCTCGAACGGCCTCGCCACGATGGCGTTCTCGCTGCCGGGCGCCTTCGCCGCCAAGCTCGTGCGTCCCGATCGCAAGGTGTTGGCCACGATGGGCGACGGCGCGTTCCTGATGAGCGCCGCCGAGATCGAGACGGCGGTCCGCGAACAGGTGCACTTCGTGATCCTCGTGTGGGTGGACGGCGGCTACGGGCTGATCGGCTGGAAGCAGGACATCCACTTCGGCCGGCGGGCGGCGGTCTCCTTCGGGAACCCGGACTTCGTCCGGTTCGCGGAGAGCTTCGGCGCGAAGGGCTACGCGGTCCAGGCAGCGGCCGAGCTGCTGCCCACCCTCCGCACGGCGCTCCACGACGACGCCGTCTCCGTGATCGCGGTGCCGGTCGACTACGGCGAGAACGCGCGACTCGTCGAGCGTCTCGGGGCGCTCACGGACTCCCTGTGAGGGCACCGTCGCCGTTCGCCGAGGCTCACGAGGAGCCCCGTTAGAATCGAAGTCCCACGACGGAAGAGGATCCGCAGTGCCCTTCATCGAGAAGTTCAGCAACATCGGCGAAGGCCGGCGCCGCAAGGAGCTCGAGCACGTCGCCAAGCTCGTCAACACGTGGGAGCCAGAGACCGAGGAGCTCTCCGACGAGCAGCTGGGCCACCGGACGGTCGAGTTCCGGCAGCGCCTCGGGAACGGCGAGCCCCTCGACGACCTGCTGCCCGAGGCGTTCGCGACCGTCCGCGAGGCCGCCCGCCGCACGATCGGTCAGCGCCACTTCGACGTCCAGCTGATGGGCGGCGCCGCCCTGCACCGCGGGAGCATCGCCGAGATGCGGACCGGCGAAGGCAAGACCCTCGTCTCGACGCTCCCTGGCTACCTGAACGCCCTCGAGGGCCACGGCGTGCACATCGTCACGGTGAACGACTACCTGGCCAAGCGCGACTCCGAGTGGATGGGCGGCATCTACCGCTTCCTGGGTCTCCACGTCGGGCTGATCCAGGCGCAGATGAGTCCAGAACAGCGCCGGCCCGCCTACGAGGCGGACATCACGTACGGCACCAACAACGAGTTCGGGTTCGACTACCTCCGCGACAACATGTCCATGCGCCTCGAGCACACGGTCCAACGCGGCCACCACTTCGCGATCGTGGACGAGGTCGACTCGATCCTGATCGACGAAGCGCGCACCCCGCTGATCATCAGCGGCATGGTGCAGGACTCGGCCAAGTGGTACCAGACGTTCGCGCGGATCGCGCCCCAGCTTCGTGCCGACGACGACTACGAGGTGGAGGAGGCGAAGTACCAGGTCGCGGTCACGGAGCACGGCGTCGCCCGGGTCGAGGCGCTGCTGAACATCGACAACCTCTACGACCACTCGAACACGATGCTCGTCCACCACCTGCACAACGCGCTGCGCGCCAAGGAGCTCTACAAGCGCGACGTCCAGTACGTGGTCCAGAACGGCGAGGTGAAGATCGTCGACGAGTTCACCGGCCGGGTCCTCGAGGGCCGGCGGTACTCGGAGGGGCTCCATCAGGCGATCGAGGCGAAGGAGGGCGTGCGGATCAAGGAGGAGAACCAGACCCTCGCCACGATCACGATCCAGAACTACTTCAAGATGTACGAGAAGCTCGCGGGGATGACGGGGACCGCGAAGACGCAGCTCACCGAGTTCGAGGAGACCTACACGCTCGGCGTCACCGAGATCCCCACGAACCAGCCGATGATCCGCCAGGACGACCAGGACCTGATCTTCAAGACCGAGGACGCGAAATGGAACGCGCTCATCGAGGACATCATCGAGCGGCACGAGGTGGGCCAGCCGATCCTCGTGGGCACCGTGTCGATCGAGAAGTCCGAGAAGCTCTCGTCGATGCTGGACCGCCGCGGCGTCAAGCACAACGTCCTGAACGCCAAGAACCACGAGAAGGAGGCGATGATCGTCGCGCAGGCCGGCCGGAGGGGCGCGGTCACGGTCGCGACGAACATGGCTGGCCGCGGCGTCGACATCCTCCTCGGAGGCAACCCCGAGTACCTCGCCCGCCAGGAGATGGCCGCGCGGGACTTCGACAACGACCGGTACCTCCTGTTCGAGCTGGACGAGGACGAGCGGGCCGCCTACGAAACCGAGTACGAGCCGATCTTCGCGAAGTTCAAGGCGCAGACCGACGCCGAGCACGAGGAGGTCGTCGAGCTCGGCGGCCTGTACGTGCTGGGGACCGAGCGCCACGAGTCCCGCCGGATCGACAACCAGCTCCGCGGACGGTCCGGCCGTCAGGGCGATCCGGGCGCGTCGCTCTTCTACCTGTCGCTCCAGGACGACCTGATGCGGATGTTCGCCTCCGACCGGGTCGCGTCGATCATGGAGCGGTTCAAGTGGCCTGAGGACGAGCCGATCGAGGCGAAGATGGTGACACGGGCCGTCCAGAACGCACAGGGGCAGATCGAGGAGCTCAACTACGAGCGCCGCAAGAACGTCCTCAAGTACGACGAGGTGATGAACGGCCAGCGGACCGTGATCTACGGGGAGCGCCGGAAGATCCTCGAGGGCGGGGACCTGAAGGACGAAGCGCTCGGGTTCGTCCGGGAGGTCGTCGAGGCGACGGTCGCGACGTACTGCCCCCCGGACGTGTTCGCCGAGGAGTGGGACCGGGACGGGCTCATGACCGCGCTCTCCGAGGTCTACCCGGTCTCGCTCACGGCACAGCAGGTCGCCGAGATGGGGGATCCCGAGGCGCTGCAGGCAGCCTTCGTCGAGGACGCCCTAGCGGCGTACGCGGCGAAGGAGGAAGCGGTCGGCGAGCAGGTGATGCGCGAGCTCGAGCGCGTCGTGCTCCTGAACATCATCGACACCCGGTGGCGCGAGCACCTGTACGAGATGGACTACCTCCAGGAAGGGATCTACCTCAGGAGCTACGCGCAACAGGACCCGCTGACGGAGTACCGCCGCGAGGCCTTCGAGATGTTCGAGGAGCTCACGAGCACGATCCAGAGCGAGTTCGTCCGCTACATCTACCGGGTGGAGCTGGTCAGGCCCGAGGAGCAGCAGCGGCGGGCGGCCGCTCCGAGGGTCAACCGCGTGCGCGAGAGCCACGGCGACGAGCCGGCCGCGTCGTCGTCGCCGACCGCGCAGGAGGCGAATCCGAACCAGGTCATCAGCGACAAGGTGCCGCGGAACGCCCCCTGTCCGTGCGGCAGCGGGCGGAAGTACAAGAAGTGCCACGGGGCCGTGGCCTAGCGGCCACGGCCCGTGACCCCGAGGTGGCACGACGAAGGGGCCGGCGTTCCCGCCGGCCCCCCATCGCCCCCTCCGTCCGAGGGCGTCCCGGTCTCATCGGCACTGCGGGCAGGGCTCGCCGTTGACCATGATCGGCTTGTGACCTCCGACCTTCGGCCTGAACGTTCCATCCGTCCCGTAGGCTGCGGGGTTCTCGAGACCGCTGATGGACGTGACGCCAGCCGTCACCGCTCCGACGGTCACCTCGTGGGCCCGTCCCGAAGCGTGGTAGGCGAACGCCCCTTGCTCGCGGATCGCGGCGCTCGAGTTCTCCAGGACCGCCGGGTCGAAGAGCACGCGGCCTCCCTGCTCGCGGACCGCGGCGCTCGAGTTGGCGAGGCGCTCGTCGTCGGTGACCGAGGTGACGATCCCGTCCGGACGAGCGTCGGTGAACACCGTCAGCCCGATGGCAGCCGCGATCGCGGCGGCCAGCAGGGCGGCGATGGTCCACATCGGCAGCTGGACGGCCCCTCTCCTCTCGAGGGTTCCTCCCTGGGCGCTCATGGCTCCCTCCTTCCTCTCCGGTCCCCCTCAGGACCTGACTGATGGGCTGACCCTAGGGAGGGCGCGCTCGCCGGTCGGTGCCGAGCCGTACGGATCGGGGGTGATGTTGGCCACCTCGATCCGGTGACGGGTGGGGGGTCGATGCAGGCGATGACTCAGGGTGGGCCGGGGGGATGATGCGCGGTGCGGACGGCGAAGAGGCCGGCGCATCCGCGCCGGCCCCTGACCCCTCGCGGGGAGAGGTCTACCTGCACTGCGGGCAGGGCTCGCCGTTCACCACGATCGCCCGGTGCGGGCCTGCGGCGGGAGCGTCGCCGGCGGTCGGATACGCTCCGGCGTTCTCGAGTCCGCTGATCAACGTGGTCCCGGTCGTCACCGCACCGACGATCACCTCGTGAGCCCGCCCAGAGGTGTGGTAGGCGAGCGCCCCCTGCTCGCGGATCGCGGCGCTCGAGTTCTCCAGGACCGCCGGGTCGAAGAGCACGCGGCCTCCCTGCTCGCGGATGGCGGCGCTCGAGTTGGCGAGGCGCTCGTCGTTGGTGACCGAGGTGACGAGCCCGTCCTGGCGAGCATCGGTGAACACCGTCATCCCGATGGCGGTGGCGATCGCGGCGACCAACAGGACCGCGACGGGCCACATCGGCAGGCGGATGGCCCCTCTCCTCTCGAGGATCCCTCCCTGGGCGCTCATGGCTCCCTCCTTCCTCTCCGGTCCCCATGGGACCTGATCGATGGAGCGAACCTAGGGAGCGGGCGACCCGAAGTCGGTGCCTGTGGGCACCCATCGTCGGTGATGCCCATCACAGGAGCGGCGTCGCTTCTTCCTGTTGTACGTCGAACAGGGATGCCGCGATACATCGGAGCGATCGACCGGACCCGCCCGAGACCATCCGGTCTCCGCCGACGACGGGACGACCTACGCCACCGACGAGCTGGGGAACCTCACCGGGATCGACGCACCCGGTACCAGTTCGGACTGGACCTTCGCCTACGACGCGTGGTCACAGCTGAAGACGGCGACCCAGGGCTCCACGGTCATCAACTACGCGCTGGATGCCTTGGGCCGGCTCCTCACGCGGACGAACGGCTCCGCGAGCACCTCGTACCTCTACCGGGGGACTTCCGAAGACATCTCGAAGGCCACGCCGTCGACGGGATCGGCCACGACCTACACCTATTCGGCCGGCGGACCCCTCGCTCAGAAGATCGGCACCACGAAACGACTGTACCTGCGCGACGTCCACGGCGACGTCGTCGGCCTCACCGACACGGCCGGCGTGGCCAAAGGCACCAGGACCTTCGATCCCTACGGCCGACAGCGGACCTCCACCGGAGAGACATCGGTCCTGGGGTTCCAGGGCGCCCCCACGGATACCAACACGGGCCTCGTCGACATGGTCACCCGTCACTACCTGCCGACGCTCGGCCGGTTCATCACCGCCGATCAGGTGTTCGGGAACCTGATGCTCCCGATCTCGCTGAACCGCTTCTCCTACGCGGTCGGGAACCCCGTCTCCTACACCGACCCCGACGGGATGTGCGCGGACCCGTCCTTCTGCCCCGCCCCGATCACGTCTTCACGCTCCTCGGCGGAGAGGTGGTACGACACGGGATCGGAGCTCAACGAGCCCTCCTACGGGGAGTCCTCCGGCTACCACTCCTACGTCACCAAGCTGTACGTCGAACATCCCGACATCCGACCCCCGACCTTCCGGCTCCAGTTCTTCAACCGGCTCCCGAACCTCCTAAGGGATAGGGGTCTTCTGGACACGGACTACGCCACCTTCGGCTGCTCGGGGACGAAGGGCTTCTCCTCCTGCGGCGTCCACGTCGAGGACGAGGGCGGCGGCTTCATGGGGTTCCTCCACAACACCCTGGACCTCATCGGGTTCATCCCCGTGGTCGGGGAGCCTGCCGATGGTGCGAACGCGGTCCTGTACGCGATCGAAGGGGACCACCTCAACGCGCTGATCTACGCCGGCGCCGTGCTCATCCCGACAAGCGGACGAGCCCTGCGCGCGGGTCGAGAGATCGTTGAGGAAGGTGTCGAGGTCGTAGCCAAGAACGCCGACGGTCTCCTCACCCGAGCTCGCTACGCGATCGGAGACTTGCGCGATGAGACGGGGATCGTGGGCCGCGGAAGCCGACTAGCAAACGCCCAAGCGACAGATATGGCCAACTGGATTGGCTTCCGACCTGCCGGCGGATCTCCGATCCAAGGACAGAGGGTCTTTACGAATGGCAGGCGTTACATCGTGCAGGACATCACCTCAAACAAGCCAGAAGGGCTCTGGAAGATGGCGAAGACACCCGCAAGATCTGCTCAGCAAGCAGACGAGGATGGGCACCTATGACTACATGTTGAACTGGGTGGGGCCTTAGTGCGGTACCACTGGCGCATCAGCAAGTTCGACCCGTTGAGCGTTACCTCCTCAAAAGAGGAAGACGACTGGACCTCGATCTCGGACGTGGGCAAGTCTTTCGGAGGCGTCCCTCTTACGCGGGCCGAGTATGAACGAGTTGAGGAGACATATCTGTCATCCGCGAGGTCCTTCATGAGAGACTCCGGCGTCAATGAGCTCTCCGTCTCAGACAAGCAGCTATCCTCAATCGCCTCGCCACGAGCCGATGCGGTCACTGAGGGTAGCGTCTTGGACGCGGAGGCCGCCCTTGAGGTCGTCAGACTCGAGCTCCGTGAGGAGCTGGCTTGCCGACTTGACGGCGATGGTTTTCACTTGGCCATAGGATTTGACTACTACATGTTTGTCGGCAGCGATTTCCCGTGCCGGAACGCCGTCGAATGGACGACCAGCTCCGGCCTGTTCGTTGAGCCCAACATCATTTCGCCCTATCTGTCGGGATAACGTCCTCGAACTACTCCACTGACGAGCTCGGGAACCTCACCGAGATCGACGCGCCCAGGACGGCCTCGGAGTGGTCGTTCGGCTACGCCCCGCTCCGGACGGCTCACAGGGTCACTGAGCTTGCCCCTAAGGCCGGACGCACAACGGTGGGACTCGCTGGTCCAGGGGATGAGGCGTTTCCCCCAGTGCCTAGATCACGTCCGTCCTACCTGGTGGGGTTGGGGTTCAAAGCTGAGGCGGTCCGGCTACCGCGAGTCGCGCCGCAGCCCGAAAGGCGATGGCCGAAGACCTGTGCGTTTCGCTCGAGTCTCGGCGCACGTGGGTCAACTAAACGCGCGATTGACGCCGGCGAGTGATGAAAGGGGGCGGCCGGCCGGGCCTTCCGGGCCGGCCGGCCGCCGATGAGAGGGGGGTACCTCTCGTCTCTCAGGTCACGGCCGGCACTGCCCGCAGACCTGTCCGTCCACGACCACCTGATCGTGCGGGGCCGCCAACGCGTGGGCCGGCTGCTTGACCGGCGGGGTCGCGTCGGAGCCCTCGAACGCGGGCCAGAAGGCGAGCGCGATCACCGTGATCATCACGATCATCAGCAGGCTCGCGACCCAGGTCGCGTTCCACCGCACTCCCGGGCGAAGGGTCTCCGCGTTCGAGCTCACGATGGGCCTCTCCCTCGAACCTGATCTTCCGGGAGCGTAGGCAGCTCCCCCCGCCGCGGCGGTGGCATCGAGCACGTTGTTCGTGTGACCTTGGTCACACAACGAGAGGCCCCTGTGGATCGGCCACTATGATCGAGGGGATGACCGACCACACCGAACGCCTCCGCACGCTCCGCGGCCGGATCCTGGCCGCGAAGGAGTTCCTTTGACGTCGACGGAAAGCGCACGAGGCTGACCGAGGTCGAACGGGAAGCGTCGGACCCCTCGATCTGGGACGACCCGTCCCGCGGGCAGGAGCTCACTCAGCGCCTCGCTCGCCTCAGGGACGAGATCGATCGCTACGACCGGCTCGAGCGCGCGCTCGGCGACCTGCAGGCGACCGACGAGCTCCTGGAGGACGAGGCCGACCCCGAGCTGACGCGGGAGCTCGAGGCCGGCCTGGAGCGGCTCGAGCAGGAGCTCGAACGGGTCGAGCTCGGCGCGCTCCTGTCCGGCCCGTACGACGGGCACGACGCGATCGCCACGGTCCAGGCGGGCGCCGGCGGGACCGAGTCCCAGGACTGGGCCGACATGCTCCTGCGGATGTACGCGAGGTGGGCCGAGCGCGAGGGGTTCCGGATGGAGGTGGACGAAGCCCATCCCGGCGAGGAGGCGGGGATCAAGTCGGCGACGTTCATGGTGCACGGTCCGAACGCCTACGGGCTCCTCTCGGCGGAGCGGGGGGTCCACCGGCTCGTGCGCATCAGCCCCTTCGACGCGCAGAAGCGCCGGCACACCTCGTTCGCGGCGCTGGACGTGATCCCGCTCCTCGAGCGATCCGAGGAGGAGGAGGTGGAGATCCCCGACGACGATCTGCGGGTCGACGTCTTCCGCTCCTCCGGGCCCGGGGGCCAATCGGTGAACACGACGGATTCCGCCGTCCGGATCACCCACCTGCCGTCGGGCATCGTCGTCGCCTGTCAGAACGAGCGCTCGCAGCTGCAGAACCGAGCCGTCGCGATGCGGATCCTGAAGGCGCGGCTGGCCGAGCTCGAACGCAGGAGGCGCGACGAAGCGATGGACGAGCTGCGAGGGGAACGGAAGGCCGTCGACTTCGGCTCACAGATCCGCTCGTACGTGCTGGCGCCCTACCAGATGGTGAAGGACCACCGGACCGAGGTCGAGGTGGGGGACCCGTCGCGGGTCCTCGACGGGGACATCGACCGGTTCATCGAGGCCGAGCTCAGGCGGCGGGCGGCGCCGACCGCCGCCTGAGGCGGCGTTCCGCGGCGAGCGCGAGCAGGGGCGCGGCCAGGAGGACCAGCCAGACGGCCGCCCCGAGGGCGAGCCCGACCATCACCGCGTCGTCGTGGTAGGTGAGGGCGACCTCGCGCCGGCCGTCGCCGGTGACGAGGACCCCCTGCAGGAACCCGTCGACCGCGATCGTGCGCGCGGGGCGGCCGTCGATTTCCGCCCGCCACCCCGGGTCGAACGCGTTCCTGATCGTGAGCACGCCGCCGTCCGGCGGCGCCAGGCGCAGGCGCAGCTCGGAGGCGGATCGAGCGAGGACCCGCGCGCTCCACGGGACCGAACCTCCGATCGCGGCGTGGACGTCGGGGTCCTCCACGATCGCGGTCCCCGCCGGGTCGAAGGCCGGCGCCGTGGCCATGGCCAGCGCCTCGCGGACGTCGCGGGCGTACTCGACGTGATCGGTGCCCGTCGCCAGCGGCTCCCGGTCGTCGAGCTCCCAGAGCGAATAGCCCTCCGCCTCCTCGACCGTCCGGCCGGGGACCGGGGGCGACAACCCCGTGGGGACGATGAGGTAGCGGAGGCCGAGCACGCGGACGTCCGTCCGGGTGGGCGCGTTCAGCACCGAGGCGTTGTAGAAGACCGAGAGGCGGTTCGTCGCCCTGATGTAGCGCCAGTAGCGGGGGAGCTGGACGGGGTTGTAGCCGAGCGCGTCGGGGACGCCGAACAGGGTCCCCCGGGACGGCGCCAGGGCGGGCCAGTCCGCCGGCGACTTCATCCACAGGTAGCCCTTCTCGAAGTAGGCGGCGGGCGGCGCCCACGTGGCGTAGCGGCCGGGCTCTGCCCGCAGACGGTTCACGATCGGCGTGGGGGTGAGGTACGCGGCCTCGTCGAGGTCCGGGTACCGGAGCACCTGCGGCACGAGGATGGGGTGGTCGCCGGTCTCCAGGCCGGTGAAGATCGTGCCGCCCTCGTACACCTGCGAATAGACGGCGCTCGCCAGCAGCTCGAGGGTCACCGCGCCCGCGAGCGCCGACGCGCCCGCCCACCGCCACCGTCTCGTGGCGAACCCGTAGAGCACCGGCCCCAGCGCCAGCAGGAGCACCGCGACCATCACGAAGCGAACCGGGTACCCGCCGGCCAGCAGCGGCCAGCCCACGAACAGGAAGGCGGCGCCGCCCAGCCAGGCGACGGCCGCCCGTCGGGAGAGCGGGCGCTCGACCAGGCCCTGCAGCCCGGCGGCAGCCAGCACGGGGAGGGCGAGGATCGCCACGTAGCGCAGTCGTCCGGGATTGTGCAGGTACACGTCCCCGAACGGGATCTTGAGGACGGACGCGCGGAACCACCCCGCGGCCAGCAGGATCGGGGAGGTCAGCACGTACGCCCCGACGGCGAGGCCGCCGATCGCGCCCACCGTCGTCCGGATCCGGCGGGCGCGGGCCGCCAGGAGCACGAGCGCGAGCGCTGCCGCGCCGGCGTAGGCGCCCGGCGCGGCGGCGAACCCGAGCGGCCAAGCCGCCCAGACGCCGTGGGAGCCGAGGGCGTCCCCGACCTCGGAGGCACCGGGATCCCCGAGGGCGCCGTAGCCACCTCGGAGGCTCGAGCCGCCGAGGAAGTCGATGTGCGGGATCAGGATCGCCAGCGCAGCCAGCGGCAGGACGACCAGGAACAAAGCAGTCCGAGCGGCGGCGGACCGCGCGGAGCACGCGCCGGCGCGCGTATCGGCCACGGCCCCCGCGGCGAGGTAGATCGTCGCGAAGGCCGTGGCGATCACCAGCCCGTGGCTCATGTGGGCTGCGGCCACCTGCGACCATGCGAACGCCCCGACGGCGAGCCAGGTCAGCCGTCCCGACCGGCGAGCGGCCCGACGGTAGCCGGAGGCGGCCAGGAGCAGGACGGCCGTCCACGCGAGGGCCCCGGCGAACGGCAGCGAGATGGCGATCATGGACGTCGCCATCGTCATCGCCAGCACGAGTCCCCCCACGGTCGCGGCCACCCGCCCCAGCGTCTCCTTCCGCAGGAACGCGTACAGCGCCAGGCCCGCGACGAGCGGGTTCCAGGCGATGAAGATCCGGAGTGCGAGGCCGGGGGAGAACGCCGAGAAGAGCAGCATCGGCGGGGCGTACAGCCATCCGCTCTGGGGGTCGGCGGCGAACCGGTAGCCTGCCATCTCGAACGGGTTCCACAGCGGGATGTCGCCGGCGGCGATCGATCTGCCGAGGAACGCCCATCTGGGCAGCCAGAAGGTCAGCAGGTCCGGATGCTGGTTCGTGAGCCCTGCGTCCAGGACGAACCCGCGGAGCGCGAAGAGGACGGAGGCGACGATCAGGACGGGTCCGACCCAGACGGCGGCTCGCCGTCCCGCGCGCGGCGCGGGTCCGCCCGCATCCGCGGCGTCCACGGCCGCCAGACTACGGCACGTTCATCGGTTCCGCGGAAGACCTCTGGTACTGTGGGCCGACCCCGTCCAGAGTCGATCCGTCATCTCATGATCAGCCTCCAGAGCGTTACCAAGGTCTACCGCAACGGCGTGACCGCCCTCGAAGACGTCTCCGTGGAGATCGACAAGGGCGAGTTCGTCTTCGTCGTGGGCCCGTCCGGCTCCGGGAAGTCCACGATGATCCGCCTGCTGCTCAAGCAGGAGGAGGCCACGCGTGGTGAGGTGTTCGTCGCCGGCAAGAACCTCTCGAAGGTGACGTCGTTCAAGGTCCCGCACCTCCGGCGGAACGTCGGGACGGTCTTCCAGGACTACAAGCTCCTGCAGGACAAGACCACCTTCGAGAACGTCGCCTTCGCGCTCGAGGTGATCGGCAAGCCGAAGCACGTGATCGACCAGCGGGTGCCGGAGATCCTCGAGTACGTCGGCCTGGGTGACAAGCTGAACTCGTACCCCGACGAGCTCTCGGGCGGCGAGCAGCAGCGCGTGTCGATCGCCCGGGCGTGCGTGAACCGACCGCTCGTGCTGCTGGCGGACGAGCCGACCGGCAACCTCGACCCGAACACCTCCGTCGACATCATGCGGCTGCTCGACAAGGTGAACCGGATCGGCACGACGATCCTGATGGCCACCCACGACCAGGCGATCGTGGACGCGATGCGCAAGCGCGTGGTCGAGCTGGACGAGGGTCGGGTCGTGCGGGACCAGTCGCGAGGCGTCTACAGCTGATGGTACGGCTCGAGTACTTCTTCCGCGAGACCGCTGCGGGCCTCCGGCGCAACGGCGTCGTGGCCTTCGCGGCGATGTCGACTGCTTTCATCGCGTTGTTCCTGTTCGGGCTCTCTCTTTTGATCGCGCGGGAGTTCAGCCTCGTCCGCCGTGCAACGACCGGGAACGTGGAGGTCCAGGTCTACCTGGCCGATCCCGTGAACCCCAGCACGGTGGCTCGTCTGACCGACAAACTCCTGCGCGTTCCCGCCGTCGGCCATGTCCAGTACTGGGACAAGGAGCGCTCCTGCGAGCAGTTCCGAGTGCTCTTCGCCAACAACCCCGTGTACCTGGAGAACTTCGACTGTCTCAAGCGGATCCCGACATCGCTCCGGATCAAGCTCGACGACATCGGGGGATTCGATCAGATCACCGCCGTGCTCGGCTGCACGGTGGTCACTGAACCGGATGGCGACCAGCATCAGCAATGTGCGGAACCCGGGGTTCGGAGCGTGGCCGACTACAAGGAACTGCTGGACCGGCTCGACTCGATCACCAGGATCCTGTCCCTCGGCGTTCTCGGGGTCGCCTTGATCATGCTCGTCTCAGCCGTCGGACTCGTGGCGAACACGCTCCGGATGGGGATGTTCGCGAGGCGCAAGGAGATCGGCATCATGCGGCTGGTCGGTGCGACCAACTGGCGCATCCGTGTGCCGTTCCTGATCGAGGGCCTCGTCGAGGCGCTGCTCGGTGGGGCGTCGGCGATCGCTGGCTTGTTCCTGGTGAAGGTCCTCGCCATCGATCAGTTCCGCGACGCGGTTCCCTGGCTGCCCCTGATCAGGAACACGGACCTGGTGGCGGTCATGCCGTGGATCCTGCTGGCCGCCTTCGTGGTGGCGATCGTGGCCGGCACGATCGGGATGCGCCGGTTCCTCGACGTGTGAGCGATGGGACGCTCGGCGGCCGAAGGCGAGAAGACGGTCGCCACGAACCGGAAGGCCCGCCACGACTACGCGATCCTGGAGCGGTTCGAGGCCGGGATCGCCCTGACCGGTGACGAGGTGAAGTCGCTGCGCGGGGGACGCGCCTCGCTGGCGGAGTCGTTCGCCCGCGTCCGGGAGGGCGAGGTGTGGCTCGAGGGGATGCACATCCCGCCGTACGAGGCGGGGGACAAGCGGACGCACCTGCCCGTGCGGCCGAGGAAGCTGCTCCTGCATCGGCGCGAGATCGGCCAGCTCAGGGCGGCGCAGGAGCAGCAGCGGCTCACGTTGGTGCCCCTGCGGGTGTACTTCACGCACGGGCTGGCCAAGGTGGAGCTGGCGCTCGCGAGAGGGAAGCGGACCCACGAGAAGCGGCAGGCCATCGCCGAGCGCGAGCACGAGCGGGAGATCCGTCGGGAGCTCGGCCGGCGTCGCTGATGTCGTACCGTCGTGCGATGCCTCCGACCGCACCGGATCCGGACGAGCTCGATGCCGTCGTCGCGTTCGTCTCCGACGAGGTCACGAAGTACCTCGACTCGCTCGGCGATCGCCCCGTCCGGGAGCCCCAAGCGGAGGAGGTCGCGGCCTCGTTCGGCGGGTCGCTTCCCGAGGAGGGGGTGGGCGCCGTCGCCGCCCTGCAGGAGCTGCTGGACGGCGCCGGCGGCCTCGTCCACTCGGCGGGGCCGCGGTTCTTCCACTTCGTCAACGGCGGGACGACGCCGGCGGCGCTCGGGGCGGACTGGCTGACGTCCACGTGGGATCAGAACCCCGGCGCGTGGGTGGCGACGCCGCTCGGCGGGCACCTGGAATCGGTGGCCCTGGGGTGGCTCAAGGAGCTGTTCGGGCTGCCGTCGGGATGGGGCGGCGTGCTCACCACCGGCGCCACGATGGCCAACTTCACGGCCTTGGCGTGCGCCCGGCGGTGGTGGGGGCTGCGGCACGGAGTGGACGTGGACGCGGAGGGGCTGGGCGGCTTGCCGCGGATGCCCGTGTTCGGCTCGGGCTACGTCCATCCGAGCGATGTCAAGGCCCTCGCCATGCTGGGCTTGGGCCGCCACGCCGTCCGGAAGCTGGCCCGGGACGGCGTGGGCCGCCTCGATCTGGATGCGCTCGAGCGCGAGCTGGTCGCGCTCGACGGCGCGCCCGCCGTCGTCATCGCGAGCGCCGGGGAGGTGAACGCGGGCGACTTCGATCCCGTGGTCGCGATGGCGGACCTCGCCGAACGCCACGAAGCCTGGCTGCACGTCGACGGCGCCTTCGGTCTGTTCGCCGCGCTCTCGGATCGGTCCCGGCATCTGGTCGAGGGCGTCGATCGGGCGGATTCCGTCATCGCCGACGGCCACAAGTGGCTGAACGTCCCCTACGACTGCGGGTTCGCGTTCGTCAAGGATCCCTCCCTGCAGGCGCCGGTCTTCACGTCCGGCGCCGCCTACCTCCCGGACCCCACCGGCCCGAAGCCCACGTGGGGCTACCTCGGGCCCGAGATGTCCCGGCGGGCTCGGGCGTTCACCGTGTGGGCGACGCTCCGGGCGTACGGGCGGATCGGCTACCGGGCGATCGTCGAGCGCCACCTCGACCTCGCCGAGCACCTCGCCGCCAGGATCGACGCCGAGCCGGACCTCGAGCGCCTCGCGGACGTGCGGCTCAACATCGTGTGCTTCCGCTACCGCCCCGAGCGCTACGGCGAGGAGCGCTTGAACGAGCTGAATCGCAGGATCGGGGAGGAGGCGCTCCTCGACGGCAGGGTCTTCTTCGGGACGACGGAGTACGACGGCAAGGTCGCCTTCCGGCCGGCGCCGGTCAACTGGCGCAACCGCACCGAGCACGTCGACCTGATCGTGGACGTCGTCCGTGAGCTGGGGGAGCGGCTCGCCTGAGCGGCGGCCTCGAGGGGCGTGGGCCCGCCCTGTGACCTGCCGCTATACTGGTACGACAACTACATACGGGGGTGTACTGGCTTCGAGCAGGACGGTTATCGCCTGGGAGAAGCGGGCCGAGATCCGGAGTCTCGTAAAACGCCGGAACAACACAAGCGCCAACGAAGAGTACGCGCTCGCTGCCTAGTCACTAGGTAGCTGTCCTCCCCGGAGGGCCTGCGGCCGGGACAGGGCATCGTGTGGCAGGCCTCACCGAAGGGGTTCCGCCCGGGGACCCCCGAGGGACACCTCACCCGGGCTGGCCGAGGGGTCCTCCGCCGGTGGGAGCCCCGAGGTGAGATCTCTCCGCCGGCTGCGCCCGGAGAAGTCCCAGACGGTCGCCCTGCGACAGGGGTTCGAATCCCCTCACCTCCACTGCGATTTAACAGACGGCCGCCCGACGTTAGCCGTTCGAGGCAACCTGCCGGGCCTCGGTGGCGCTTGCCAGGGCTCTCATGCGTTCCAGGCGCTCGGCGACGTCCTGCGCAGCGGCTCGGGCCACGTCCCTCTCCAGCTCCAGCAACGGAAGCAGGTCGACCATGAGCCGGGCCGCCGTGTAGCGCTCGCCATAGGCGTCCAGCGACGACGCGGCCCCCGTCGCCGCTGCCATCGCTTCGGCCGGGGCACCGGACCTCGCGAGCTGCACCGCCTCGCCCCAGTCCGCGAGCCAGTCGAGATAGGGGGCACATGCCGGTCCCGATAGGGATCGGGCCTCCTCCGCGAGGTGCCGGAACCGGTCCCGATCACCGGTCAGGGCACGGAGTGGTAGCTCGGCGCGAAGCTTGTAGATCCTCTCCACGACGCTCTCCGGGTCTTCGATGCCCTCCAACCTCCGAAGTGAGTCCTCAAGGCCCGCAAGGGGGCGAAGGATCTCCACGGCGTGAGAGCGCGGGAAGACGATCCGACGCTTCGGGATGGCCAGATCGAGGAGCTCGATCGCGCGAACGGCAGCCGACGTGTCCTCTGCCTCGAATCGCGCGAGGACGTGTCCGACAAGGGCGATGGTTCCCAACCCGCACGTGTGACTACCTTCCTCGACAACCAGGTCCACGACGTGGGCCGTGGCGTCGAGGAGCTTCTCGAGTCGACCGGTTGGAACCAGATAGCTGGCTTGAGCAAATGCCGCATGGAGCCGGTGATGTGGACTGAGAGCAGCGGCCTGGCTCGCCGCTTCGTCGGCAACTTCCTCGGCCTCCCCGTACCGCCCCGCTTCGCAAAAGGCCTTCGCTGCCATCACGAGCATCTCGTGCGCCTGTACTCGGTCGGCCATGCTTCGACCCACTTTGAGCGTTCGCTCGGCGATCTCCGCGGAACCGCAGAAGCCCTCTTCCTCAACGAGAGAGGCCAGCGCATCGAGCGCATGGGAGAGGAGATACGGGGAGTTGATCGTCTCGGCGATCTCGATGCCTCGCTCGGCGTCACGCCGCGCGTCTTCCTTCTCGTGAGGAGCCAGTTCCCAGTCCCGGAACGCCGAACGCCCGGTAAGCAGGGCGCCGGTCTCGAACGTCATCGCACCTTCGCCGGCTTCTTCCAGCCCTCGCCGCACGATGTCGACGGCTTGGGCTTTCCATTCATCCGTGGTGAAGGCCCCTCCGTACCGAGCCCAAAGCAGTGTGGCATTCGCGCTCAGCCTGGAGACCGCCTCCGCGTCTCCCATCTGCCGGGCGATGTCCAGGGCCCCGCGGTAGCAGAACCAGGCGTCGTCGGCACGGACGGCGGCGTGAGCAGCCAGCGCCTTCAGCTCGAGCCCGGCCAGCCGTTCGGCATCGGTAGTCGCGAGGGCCAGGGCGCGCTCTGCGAACCCGACCGCTTGGTCGGTGGCGAACCGTGTCTTGGCGGCGCTCCCGGCATCGAGCAGGGCTGCGACCGCCCTGGACCGGATCTCTTCACGGTGCGACGCATCATCGGGCCATGCGAGGGCCGCCTCCTCCGACTGCGCCGCACAGCCATAGTGGTAGGCGAGGAGATCGACGAATTCCTCCCGGCGGTCGCCGGCGACCCGTTCGACCCATCGCCCCACGGCTGCGTGCGCTCTGGCGCGCCTGCCCTTGGGGATCGATTGGTAGGCGACCTCGCGCGTCAGGCCGTGATTGAAAGACAGCTCCGTCTGGCCGGGCAGCGATGAGGTGGGCCTCGTGACGACGAGTCCCTTGTTCTCGAGCGCCCGGAGAGCCGCCCGGATCGGGGCATCGGCGCGCATCGATTCGAGAGTCGTGACCCAGAAGATCCGCCCCACCACCGCCGCGTCCTGCAGCGCCGCCTTCTCCTCGGCGGGAAGTGAATCCACTCGAGCGGCGAGCAAAGCGCGCACCGTGTCGGGGATCGTGAGGATGGAATCGAGCTTCATCTCGACGATCTCGTGACCCTCGCGCTCCAGGACACCCTCGTCGATGAGGTGACGGACGATCTCCTCGGAGAAGAACGCGTTTCCTTCGGCTGCGGAAAGGATCCTCTCGCGAAGCTCGGGGCCAACGTTGGGCAACATCTCCCCCAAGAGCTCACGCGATTGAGCGTCCGTGAGCGGCTCGAGCCCGATCTGGGACATCGCCGGCTTGGAGCTCCAGCCCGGTCGCGCCTCCGCGAACTCGGGGCGGCCCGTGGCGATGATCAGTACCTGCCCCGTCGAGCGTGAGACCAGGTGCTCCATCATGTCGAGCAGGGGCGGCTCGGCCCGGTGAAGATCCTCGATCACGACCGTGACTGGCCGTTCGGCGGCGAGAACGCTGAGGAACCGGGGCCAAGCCAGGCTGAGCTCCTCGCCGACGGATTCCGGCGACATCCGGTCGAAGGGATTGCCCGGAAGGGAGATGCCCGCGGTCGTGGCGAGGGCGTACATCACCTGGTCCACCTCGAAGGCATCGACACCCGATCCCTCGAACACTCCCCGAACGAGCTTCTGTAGCTTTTCGCCCGCAAGCGCGCTTTGGTCATCGAGGAGGATTCCGGCGGCCGCCCACAAGATCTCCCTGAGCGCCCAGTACGTGATGCCTTCCCCGTACGGGAGGCAGCGACCCCCGTACACCGCCGTGGGTGGATCGCCGGATTGAGCTCGGGCCAGGAATTCCTCCGTAAGGCGCGTCTTCCCGATGCCCGCCTGGCCCAGGACCGTCACGAGGTGGGGACGAGCTCCCTCCAGGGTCGCTCGATACAGGGTCTCGAGGAGAGCGAGTTCCCGGTCACGCCCCACGAGCCTGGTGGCTGGTCCCGGCACTCCACGGGGTCCCGTCGCCTCCCCCCGGTCGATCAACCGCCAGGCCCGCACGGGCCTCGATTTGCCTCTGAGCTCCCTCTCCTTGATCGGCTCGAAGACGAACATCCTCCGTGTCGCGAGATAAGTGCGCTCCCCGACCACGACCTCTTCGGGCTCGGCGGTCTGCTGGAGGCGGGCTGCGACGTTCACGACGTCGCCAGTGACCATGAGCTGGTCGCCCCCCGTTCCCGCGATAACGTCCCCCGTGTGTACGCCGATGCGCATCGCAAGCCGGACCCCATGCCGCTCGGCGAGATCCGGGTTCATCTCCGCCAGGCGGGCCTGCATGTCGAGTGCCGCCCGTAGAGCGCGTTCGGGGTCGTCCTCATGCATCGCCGGGATTCCGAAGACGGACATGACCGCGTCGCCGATGAACTTCTCGACGGTCCCTCCCCACGACTCGATCACCGAAGCCATGGCGTTGAAGTAATCGCCCAGGAGCGCGCGCAACTTTTCCGGGTCGAGCTGCTCGCCCAGTGCCGTCGAGCCGGTCAGGTCGGCGAACAGGACCGTAACCAGCTTCCGCTCTTCCTCCTTGGCCGCCGCGAGATCGAGGCGATGACCGCAGGAAGGGCAGAACTGAGCATCGACCTTCGTTTCCTCGCCGCAGGATGGGCAAGTGCCGACCAGGACGGTGCCACAGGAAGGACAGAACCGAGCAGCCGCATCGATCTCCGCTCCGCAAGATGGGCATTTGAAGTTCCTCGACACGGCCACCCTCCCGGGCCCATCTTGACGGTCCTCGAGTTGTCCTGGAAGTCCGATCTCACCTGGACGGTCTGCTCGACTCACGTAGCCACACGGCTTCATGGACTCGCTCCTGCACCCCAGTCCTGCCCTCACCAAGCAGCCCTCTGAGCTGGTCGAGGCGGTTCGAATAGCGTCCCCTTAGGTCCACTGCTCTCCGCTACGGATTCCAGCGGCACGCCCTTGGAAAGGACGGTGCGGTCAGGTGGCCTGCCCGGATGGCAGTCCGCGCTTCACGAGCAGGTTGGCGATCAGCTGTTGTCCCTTCCCACTCGGATAGCAGCAGTCCTCCTTGTTCATGAGGCCGCTCGCGTATGCATCTTCCAACCCACTTCGGCCGTTGAAGGCGGTGAGGACGTCGACGCATTGCCCCTCGTACTTCTGTATCGCACCGCAGATCGCATCTCGCTCCGTTGCCGCCTGGTAGCGACCGAGGTCCGGTGTGAGGAATGGAGGCACGACGTCCTCGGCCCCGGGCACGACGTTTGCCAGAGTGATCGCGCGGAGCAGGGCGTCGGATGGAGTGGTCGTGTGCACGCCAGCAACGATGTCCTCGAAGTTCCTCCTGAAGCGCCGCAGGACCGGTGTGTAGCATGCCTTCCCCTTGCAGGACCCGGCCTCGAGATTGGCGTCGCCCTCGTTGAGATCCGCGCCGCCGATCCCGATGAGGACCACATCCGCGCTCGCCAGCTCCTGGCGAGTCACATCGTCCGACCGCACCTCGTCCAGGAGCTGCTCGCTCGTCTCGCCCTCCGCAGCGAGGTTGGTCACCTGCACGTCCACGCCGAGCTTCCTTTGGACGAGATCGCCATAGCGTCCCACCCAGCCCGTGCCGGTCGGGTCGCCAGCTCCTGTCGCGTCCGAGTCGCCGAGCGCCACGATCCGGAGCGCGGCGGTGGCCGACGAGGCACTCGGCGCCGACGTCGGACCCGGAGCCGACGGCGGCGCCGACCGGCAGCCGTTCAAGACGGCAGCTGCGAGAAGGATCGTGACAGCGAACGTGATGCGGCGAGACGCGCGAACGGTCATCCGAGCCCTCCCCCTGTCGTCGCAGCCGGGCGAACCATAGCCCGCGACCACTCCGGGCGCACGTCAGCCTTGCGGGTCGGAGGCCGTCGCGCTTCCTCGCACCGCCCACGGAGGGTCTCCCCGGTATGACCGCCGTCGAGTACCCGACGGCACTGGGTGCCGGCTACGCGGGCTCGCTGGAATCAGGAGCTACGATCTTGGTCCGCAGCCCCGCCAGTTGCTCATGCCAAGTGGCGGAAGGAAGCGCGTGCCCGGGCCAACCCCCCGGTAGGTTCGAATAACGTCCTCTCAGGTCCACCTAGAAGGCCGAGTCCCTTCGTCCTAGGCTTCCATCGTGCTCATCTGCTCAAGCTGCGGGAGGGAGAATCCCGAGGACGCCCGCTTCTGCAACGCGTGTGGCACAGCTCTCGCCGTTCCTCTCCCTCCCCGGTCGGAGGAGAGGAAGATCGTCACGGTTCTGTTCTGTGACTTGGTCGGGTTCACGTCTCGGTCAGACCAGGCAGATCCTGAGGACGTCCGAGCGGCCCTGCATCCGTACCATGCCAGGGTCCGCTCAGAGGTTGAGCGATTCGGGGGTAGGGTCGAGAAGTTCGTGGGGGACGCGGTCATGGCCCTGTTCGGTGCTCCGGTCGCCCACGAGGACGACGCCGAGCGAGCGGTAAGAACGGGACTCCGGGTTCTCGAGGCCGTATCCGAGCTCAACGATGCCACCCCCGGGCTGGAGTTGGCCGTGCGTATCGGCGTAAACACCGGCGAGGCTGTGGTGACCCTTCAGGCCAGGCCCGAAGAGGGCGAGTCCATGGCAGCCGGAGACGTGGTGAACACTGCCGCACGGCTCCAGCAAGCGGCGCCGGTGGGTGCCGTGGTGGTTGGCGAAGTCACCTGCCGGGCCACACGGGACGCCATCGACTACGAGGCTCTGGGGCCGGTTCGAGTGAAAGGGAAGGCGGAGCCCGTTGGCATGTGGCGGGCGCTCAGGGTCCGAAAGCCGGTCGGGGCCGAAGCGGAGCGACTTCCCGCACCCTTCATCGGACGCGAGGATGACCTTGCACTCCTCAAGCAGACCTTCTCGAGGACGCTACGAGAGTCCTCGGCTCAGTTGGTGACGGTGACGGGCGAGCCGGGGGTGGGAAAGTCGAGGCTGCTAGCCGAGTTCAGGGCCTCACTTGAGAAGCAGACCGGCGCCGTTTCCTGGCATCAGGGCCGATGTCTCCCGTACGGAGAAGGGGTCACGTTCTGGGCCCTGGGGGAAATCGTGAAGTCCCACGCCGGCATGCTCGAATCGGATGGTCCCGGCGCCGCATCGGACAAACTGACGTCCTCATTGACCTCGCTTGTTGCCGATCCCTCCGAGCGGGACTGGATCGCGAGCCGACTGGCTCCCCTCGTGGGCGCGAGGACGTCCGAGGCCGCCGGATCGGTGGAGCGCGAGGAGTCCTTCACGGCCTGGCGGCGGTTCTTCGAGGCCTTGGCCGCGGAGCGCCCTCTCGTCCTTGTGTTCGAGGACCTGCATTGGGCCGACCTTGCGATGCTCGAGTTCGTGGAACACCTCGTCGATTGGTCCACGAGCGTGCCGCTCCTGGTGCTTTCCGTTGCCCGGCCCGAGCTGTACGAGCGCCGGCAAGGATGGGGAGGAGGGAAGAAGAACTCGACCACGATCGCATTGTCCCCTCTCACCACGGAGGAGACGGCCCGTCTGATCTCGGCGCTGCTATCCCAGGCCGTGTTGCCCGCGTCGACGCAGCGCGCGCTCATCGAGCGGGCGGGTGGCAACCCGCTGTACGCAGAGGAGTTCGTACGGATGCTCTTCGACCGCGGGATCCTCTTGCGGAGGGACCGGGTCGTCCACGTCGCGTCCAGCGTAGAGATCCCGGTCCCCGAGACGGTACAGGCTCTGATCGCCGCACGCCTGGACACCGTCCCAAGCGACCGCAAGGCGCTGCTCCATGACGCCGCCGTCGTGGGGAAGGTCTTCTGGTCGGGGGCCGTCTCCTTCATCGGAGGGGGGCGGCTCAGGGACGTGGAGGAAGGGCTCCACGAGCTTGTCAGGAAAGAGTTGGTCCGCCCGGCGAGGGGCTCCTCGGTCGCGGATCAAGCCGAGTACTCCTTCTGGCACCTGTTGGTTCGAGACGTCGCCTACGGGCAGATCCCCCGGGCCGCCCGGGCGAAGAAACACCGGTCAGCCGCGGAATGGATCGAGTCGATCGCAGGCGACCGGATCACCGACCATGCCGAACTCCTCGCCCACCATGATGTCCAGGCGCTCGAACTGACCAGAGCGACCGGCGCGGATGGGGAGCTTGCTCACCTCGAGGAGCGGAGCCGTCGCTCCCTCGAGCTCGCCGGTGACCGGGCGATGCAGCTCGACGTGACGATGGCAGAGTCGTACTTCCGCAGGGCCCTTGAGCTCCTTCCTACCGACCACCCAGGCCGAGCAAGCGTCCTCACCAAGGCGGCCGAGTGCGCCTTCCTGTCCGGCCGGTTCCCGGAGGCGGAACGGGACTACGAGCAGGCCATCGCGGGACTACGCACTCGGGGCGATGCGCTGGGAGTGGGAGCGGCCATGGTGAGCCTGTCATTCGTGCACGGGTTCCGAGGGAAGACCGCACCCGCCCGCGAGCTCCTGCGGCAAGTGGTCGAGCTGCTCGAGGCCGAACCCCCTGGCCCCGAGCTGGCCAAGGCGTACGGCCAGATCGCCAGGGACATGATGCTGTCGGGCCGAAACAGGGAGTGCCTGGAGTGGTCCGAGAAAGCCCTCGAGCTGGCCGAGGAACTCGACATCCAGGGAGTGGCGGTGATGGCGCGGCAGTTCCGGGGAAGCAGTCGATGTGAGCTCGGAGACCTCGGAGGCGTCGACGATCTCAGGCGGGCCCTCGAGATGAGCCTGCAGTACGCACTCGGCCATGAGACCGTTCGCTGCCACATCAACCTGGCCGACTGGGTCTGGTACATCGAGGGCCCGGCGAACGCCCTCGACATCCAGCGAGATGGCATCCGCTTCGGAGAGCGCCGAGGGATCACCGGCCCTGTTCTGTGGACGAAGGGCGAGTCGTTGTGGACGCTGTTCGACCTCGGACAGTGGGACGAGCTGCTCAGGACGGCGGACGAGCTCATCGAATGGGATCGAGCTCACGGAGGCAGCTACTTCGGAGTCATGGCGCTCACGTACAAGGCGGCAGCACTCCTGTGGAGGGGCCGAGTCTCAGACGCTGCCGCTCTCAAGGAGAAGTTCCTCAGCCGTGCCCGAGAGATCGCCGACACCCAGATCCTCGTCCCGGCGCTCACCGTGGGAGCCATGATCGAGGGGCGCAGAGGGAACCTCGATGTGGCTCTCCGACTGGTCCAGGAAACCGTCGAGACGACGAGCGAGCAACCGCGGTTCCGGGCGCAATTCCTGGCCGACGCTTCCCGGGTCGCCGTCTCGGCGCACGGGATCGATCTCGCCGGGACGCTCATCGAGGGGTCGGCCAGCGAGACCACGCGTGACCAGCACTCGGTGCGTACGGCTCGCGCAATCGTCGCCGAGGCCGAACGGAGGCTAGAGGAGGCCGAGAAGCTCTACCGTGACGTTGCTCCTCGGTGGCAGGGATACGGGCATCCCCTGGAGAGGGGCCTCGCGCTTCTCGGTTTGGGCCGGTGCCTTCGGGATCTGAAGAGGATGCCGGATGCAGAAGTCCCTCTGATCGACGCGCGGAGCATCTTCGTCGGGCTCGGCACCCAGCCCCTCGTGGAGGAAGCCGACGCGCTGCTCGGAGGGGCGACCGCCCTGACGTCTTGACGTCCTTGATGCCGAACGCAAGGGAAACGTCGTGATGGCCGATCGGGCAGGGGCCAGATCTGGATCCTCCTCGATCGTCCGACGATCGGACCAGCCCGCCTCGACGGCCCGGTCCAACCACTCGAGCGCTCGGCCCGCGTGGCCGCTGCGGCTGAGGCTGCACGCGACGTTGTAGGCCACCTCGGCACGAGGACCGACGTCGATCTCGAACAGGTGTCGACCGACGCCCGCCGAGTCGTCGAAGAACCCTCCCGCATGGAGCTGGTACTGCAACCGCAGCGCGACATCGACCGCTGCCTCCTGCCTCGATGCGAGCACCTGATGCGTGACCGCTCCCACCGCTCCGGCCCTGGCCAGCTCCCGGACCACGGTCGAGCCGGTGGACGTCGTGGGATGTTCGAGCATCCATCCAGAGATCGCCCGCGCTCCCTCGTCCACGGAGCCCTCGATCAGGCTCAGACATCCGTCAAGGAGGACCTTGTTCACCGACGTCGAAAGGCCCCGGACGATGTCGCTGGCCTCCCCCGGATGTTCGTCGGCCAGGAGCGCCCACGCCAGGGACTCGGATGCCTGGTCGCGCACGGCCGAGGTGCGCGACGTTCGCCCCCACGAAGTACAGGGCGAACGCTCCGGCGTAGATCAGTCCGCGCGCGAAGGCGAGGGCCGCTCCGGCTGCGGCGGTCACGATCGCGATCATCAAGGCGATCCGCTCCCCGCCCTGGGGCCGGACGTACACCAGGAGACGCCGGGCCACGAGCCCTCCGTCGAGAGGGAGGACGGGGAGGAGGTTCAGGAGCGCCCACCCCACGCTCACCCACACGAGATCGGACAGCACGATCCACCAACGGATGCTTCCGAGATCGGTCGGTTCGATCGAGGAGCGCAGCGCCATGGCCGGGAGCCCGAGCAGGGTCAGCTGGGTGAAGGACCCCGCGAGGGTCGAGATGACGTCCTTGGCGAGGGGCAGCGGCTTCGTGGGATAGGTCGCGCCGCCGAACGCGTGCAGCGTGATCCGCGGTGTGTCGCCGAACGCGCGCAAGGTCACCGCATGGCCCATCTCGTGGACGAGGATGGACACGAAGACGACCGCGATCCAGCCGAGGAGGAGCTCGCCGGGTCGGCCTTGACCGAGGATCGCGGCAACGAAGAAGAACGTGGCCTCGATCCGCACGGGGAACCCCGCGAGGCGGAGGGTGACGCCCGGGCACGACCCTTCGGTTCGCCGTTCGTGACATTTCGATCCTCTGTCCACGGGTGTCCTCCGTGGCGCAGATCACCCACGTGACTTCGTGGATGCCGCAGGGTACCGAAGAGGTCGAGCCCGCAGATCGCCCGATGACCCTTCGCTACCGTTCGTCCGATGACCGCGAACGAGGCGTTCCGAAGGGTCGTGTTCACAGGGGAGCACACCAGCTCCGTGGGATGTACATGGCACGGCCCGCCGAGACCTATGGGACCTCGAGCTGATCGCCGTCGCCGATCTCGACCAAGGCGGCGGCCTTCGCCAACACCACCGGCACGTGGATGCCGTAGAGCTCCGCCGCCACGAGGGCGCCGACCGTGATGATGTCGTCCGGCTCGCCGAGCACGATTCCGGCTGGACCCGTGCCGAGGCGGGTCGCCTCGGCGAGGATCGTCGAGCTGGACGAGGACCCTCGTCCGGAAGGCATCACGAGGATCCTCCCGGTGACGATCGCGCCCCGCTGGGGATGGTTCCCCTCGACGATCTCGCCCGTCGCTGGGTCCAGCCCACCCCAGAAGCTGAGCGGCTCGTCGAGGACGAGCGCCTGTCCGCGGGCGTGTCCCTCCACGAGGACGCGTCCTTGCATCATCCGCCCCAGAGGGAGCGGTCGCGGATCACGCGGCCCGCCGCGGCCGACCGCACGCACTCCTCGAGGCTCCCGAGCGCGACGTCGAACCCCAGGTTGCTGGGCGCGTACCACGCCCACTTGGCCGAGTCGGTCATGACCGGGCCCTCGACGTCATGCATCACCGGCGTGATGTAGGTGCACGTGTCGGTCACGACGGTGACGCCGGCGGCGGCGAGCGAGCTCGCGAGCGAGCCGACGCCCTCGAGCTGCGCTCGGCCGGTGTTGACGAAGAACGGGACGGCCGGCGGAGCGTCCTGGACGAGGTCGGCGAGCCGCCGGAGCTCGGTGTCCGAGGCGTGTGGCGTCCCCACGGAGACGGCGCCGATCTCCGTGCCGTTGCCGACGCGCGAGACCTCGTCCCTCGCCGCACGCAGGTCCTTCCCCGAGACCACGATCCGCCGGATGCCGGGGGCGGCGACCGCCTGCAGCGTGGCGGCTTCCGGCGTGATCCCGACCGCATGGAAGATGGCGACGGAGCCCGAGCTCGCGGCCGCGGCGCCGAGCGCCTTGAGGCCATCCTCGGAGATCTCCGGCGGGAGCCCTTCGATCGCCGCCACCTCGCTCCCGGCCAGGCGGCCCAGGAGGTGGCCCAGGACGGGAGGGAGGACCTCGGCGGCGAGCAGCTCGTCGGGCACCGCGCGCAGGTCGATCGCCAGGGTCGCGCGCCGACGGGCGTCGGTGTGTAGACCGCTGTCCGGCACGCGTCCCGTGACGGCCGCGCAGATGTCGATGAAGTCTCCATAGCGGTTCGTCCGGGCGCCGAGGACCGAGTTGGCGAACACGATCGCGTTCGACTCGGCCCAGGCGACGTGCTCCCCGAACGCCGGACGGTCCGGCAGTTGGTACGGCGCGCACGTCCAGGTGGGCCGGCACCCCATCGCGACGTAGGCGTCCATCTGACGCTTCGCCCGGTCGCGGGTCTCCTCGTCGAGCCGCGCGAGCTCGGGATGGAGCAGATCCAGCGAGCTCACGTTCAGGGTCGTCGGAACGGACACGTTCGCGCCGCCCGCCACGAGCCGCTCTGCGAAGTCCAGCCCGGCCTGCCCGTGATAGAGGCAGGAGTCGACGTGGGCCCGCGTGACGTCCCGCAGGCGCGAGGCCTCCATCACCTCCGCCATCCGAACCACGAGGC
The DNA here is from genome assembly GCA_044865955.1 of Actinomycetota bacterium. Lineage (GTDB taxonomy): Bacteria > Actinomycetota > UBA4738 > UBA4738 > HRBIN12 > JAJNBA01. Next base: position 40,150 of record JBIOTM010000084.1, read on the forward strand.
GCATGGCGAGCGCGACCGCTTCGCCGCGCCCACCGTCGAGCGACTCGCGATCCTCCGCCGTCAGGTCGACGGCGGCACCGGAGGTCATCCCTTCTCGACCTCGGTCAGGCGAGCCCTGAGCGGGTCCAGGAGGACGAGGATCCCCTTGCGTTCGAAGAGATCGAGCGCGGCGCGCAGATGCCCGAGTCCTTCATCGCGCTCACCCTTCGCCAGCAGGATCTCGCCGAGCACGCGATGCGAATAGCCCTTCTCCAGCAGGAAGTCGGTCGGTCCCCCGAGCGCGATCGCGTCCCGAGCGGGCTGCTCGGCATCGTCGATGCGTCCCTGCCTCCGAAGGACCTCTGCGCGGATCCGGCGGATCGCGATCAGGGTGATGGCGTCATCCTCGGCGGCTTGATCCTCGGCTTGCTGCACGACCGTCTCCGCTTCGTCGGGCCGGTCCTGCGCTACGATCGCGTCGGCGAGGTAGGTCAACGACGTCGCCAGGTATCCGTGCTCGCCCATCTCACGGAGGCGCTCGATCCCCTCTCGCGCGAGGCGTTCAGTCTCCGCGTAGCGGCCGAGCATCAGGCCCGCCTCGATCTCAGGATGTGCGGCTGCGAGGTGCAGCCGCTGTCCGAGCTCGAGGGCGCGCGTGCGCGCCTGACCGAAACGCTCGTCCGCGAGATCGATTTCCCCTCGCATCGCATGCGCCATGGCGAGCGCCAGACTCAGCTCATAGGAGTCGCTGCCGACGGCCTGCATCTCCCGCACGAGCTGGCCCGCCCGTTCGATCACCTCTCCACTCGGAACCGGTCCCCAGACGAACGGGCCGAGGAATTCGTTGGCGGAAAGCCGGATCAGCCGCTCGGATCCGGCGCGTTGGGCATGCGCGCGTCCCCGTTCGATGGCCTCGAGGGCTCCGGCGCCGTCGCCGAGCCAGAAGCGGTAGAGCCCCACGGTGGACCATCCCTCGGCCAATCCGAGATCATCGCGGACGGCCTCCAGCGTCTCGACCATGCCTTCGAGCTCTCTGAGGGCCGGTCGAAAGCCGAACTCTGGACCGAGGTGCGTGCGAACCAAGGCGCGAAGGATGGCGATGCGGGCGCCGATCGCCGCGGCGCCTGCCTCCGACGCTCTGATGGACGCGTCGTCGAGGAACTCGATCGTTCGCTCGAGCCGACCGGCGTAGTACAACGCCTGTCCCAGGGACGGCATCGCCGAGAGGGCACGGGGGTCGTCCGCGGGCAGGAGGGCCATCGCTCGCCCCAGGAGCCGTTCGGCCGCCGCAACGTCGCCACGGCCGAACGCACGCTCTCCGGCCGCGACCAGGTGTTCACCCGCGCGTGCCGCGACCGCCCGCCCGGCGTCGTCGACCGGACCGAGCTCCTCCCGGTACCGATACGACTGCTCCAGATGGTACCCGGCGAATTCGTCCAGCTCTCCGGCGGACCGAGCCTCGCGCTCGAGCCAGTCGGCGAACCCCTCGTGCAGCTCCGCCCGCAGCTCCTTCGGCATCGCGTCGTACACGGCGTCCCGAACCAGGAGGTGCCGGAACCGGTAGGCGTCCTCCTCGCCGAGGTCGCCACGGTCCGGGCGGACCAGATCCTTCCGGAGGAGGGCTCGGATGCCCTCGTCGACGTTGCCGGCCAGTTCCTCGCTCGCGAGCGATCTGATCGAGGATGCGGCGAACACCTTGCCGATGATCGCGGCGCGCTCCAGCACGGCGCGCTCGACCGGATCGAGACGGTCGAGCCGGGCCGCGATCAGCGCCTGGACCGTGGGCGGCACCTTGACCTCCGACAGATCTCCGGCCGCGACCCACCGACGATCCTCGCGGACGAGGTAGCCGTCGTCGATCAGCATCGCGACCATCTCCTCGACGAACAGGGGGTTGCCTTCGGCGGCCTCGGCCACCCGCGCCGACACGTCGCCGGCGGCCTCCGCGTCACCGATCAGATCGGTGACCAGCTCGACCGTCTCGGCCTCGGTCAGCGGTTCCAGCAGGATCGAGGTCGCGTTCGCGACACCGCCGCCCCAGCCGGGACGGTCGTCGCGGAGCTCGGGCCGCGCCTGGGCGAGGACCAGGATCGGGGCGTCCCGTGACCACTCCGCGACATGCTCCACGAGGTCCAGGAACGTCGATTCGGCCCATTGGAGATCGTCCAGGAGCAGCAGCAGCGGTCGACGGGCGGCGAGGATCTCCAGGGTCCGACGCAGGGCCCAGAACGACTCTTCCACGGGCGCCTCGGTCTCGGAGAGGCCGATGAGGCCGGCGACCAGGTCGGCGATCCGGTCCGAGCGTTCGCCGGGCCCGATCACGGTGAGCAGCTTCTTCCGCGCGCCCTGGGGAGGGTCGAGGATCGAGAGCCCGGCCGCCTGGCCGACCAGCTCGACCACCGGCCAGAACGTGATGCCGTCCCCGTAGGGCAGGCACCGTCCGCGGAGGACGGTGGCGTCGGCCTCGACCTTCGTGGCGAACTCCTCCACGAGCCTCGTCTTTCCGGCACCGGCGGCGCCCAGGACCGTGAAGAGATGACACGCGCGATCCGTGGTGGCCCGCTCGAACGCCTGCCGGAGCAACGCCAGCTCACGGTCCCGGCCGACCATCGGCGCGTCCAGCCGGCGCGTGTGGCCGGCGGCACCGGGCGTCACGTCCTCGAGCCGGTACGCGGCCACAGGCTCCGTCTTGCCCTTCGCTGCGACCGGATCCGCCGGCTCCGCCCTGACCGCGTCGCGGGTGAGTCGGTACGTGTCCACCCCGATCAGGACCTCGCCGGGAGCCGCCTCCTGCTCCAGGCGGGCCGCGGTGTTGACGGCGTCGCCCGTCACCAACGCCTGACCGGTCGGATCCCCGGTCACGACCTCACCGGTGTTGACCCCGATCCGCGCTGCGAGCGTCACGCCGCGATCGCGCTCGAGCTCCTTGTTGAGGTCCTTCAGCCCCTCGCGCATCTCGACGGCCGCTCGCACGGCTCGGAGCGCATCGTCCTCGTGGACCTGCGGGATGCCGAAGACGGCCATCACCGCGTCGCCGATGAACTTCTCCACGGTGCCGCCGTGGTGCTCGATGGCCGCCTTCATCGCGTCGAAGTAGCGAGCCATCACCCGGCGGAGGGTCTCGGGGTCCAACCGCTCCCCGAGGGCCGTCGAACCGGTCACGTCGCAGAAGACGATCGTGACGGTCTTGCGGATCTCGCGGCCCGCGTCCGCCGTGGCGAGGGATGCCGCGCAGGACATGCAGAACCTCGCCTCGTCCGGGTTCTCCGTCCCGCAGTTGGGGCACGTCCGCATGGCCGCGAGTCTAGGCGAGGCCTGTCGGGCGGGAGGTCCTAGGCGATCGGAGCGGGGATCCCGTCGGGATCGGCTTCGTCGAAGATGCCGGAGCCGAAGTCGGCCTCGAGGTCACGACCGGCCAACGTGTCCAGGAAGGAGGTGGCGAAGACCGCCGCGAACTGCTGGCGGTCGAGGAGGTCCTGCTCGATCGCGTCGCGCGGCACGTACGGGCCGATGTTCCGGCGGTAGGGGTAGTCCCGGAGGAACGAGGCCACGTCCTCCCGCGTGGCGCCCGCGTCCCACAGCACGTCGGGATGCAGGTACACCTCGGAGGGCACGACGTTCTGGACCACGCCGAAGAGCCCGCCGCCGAACTCGCGCTCGAGGTCGCCCCAGAGCTGGATCGGATCCAGGCGTACCCCGCCGGCCGCGTCCGGGAGCGGGCACTGGCCGTGGTCCGCGGTCACGATCAGCGCGTACCGGCCGGGGTAGAGGTCGTCGAGCTGTGCCACCAGCCGGCCCAGCTGCTCGTCGACGTCGCGGAGCGCGTCCCCCGTCATCGGGTCGTACATCCCGTAGACGTGACCGGTGTAGTCGGGCGACTTGTAGTTGACGAAGAGCAGGCCCGGCGCGTCGGCCGAGCCGACCGGTTCGTTCGCGAGGGTGGCCTCGATCACGTCGCCCTGGTAGCGGATCACGGGGGTGCTGCAGCAGTGGAGGTTCTTGGGCTTCGTCGGGTCGAAGGCCGGGTTCCGGTCGGGGTCCGGGGTGTAGGCCTCCTGGTACGCCGCGAAGGTGTCGAGCGACGGCATCCCGTCGGGCAGCCGGAACAGCTCCTCGTTGTGGCTGCGCCAGTCCTGGGGGTCGCCGGTCTCGTCCCAGTAGACGGCGACGGGAAGGTCGTCGCCGCTCCGACGGCGGGCGCCGAAGCCGAGCATCCCCAGGTGCCAGACCTGGTAGCCGAGCTCGCCCACCCACGCGCGACCCGAGGTGACGTCGCTCCACAGGTCCGCCAGCGTGGGCACGAGGATGTCGCCCGGGTCGGCGCGGCCCGGCACGCCGTAGGCCTTCCGCACCTTGCTCCCGTCGCGGATGTTGTGGCCGGTGATCCCGTGCGTCCGCGGGAACGCGCCGGTGCCGATCGTGGCGTGCGCGGACGCGGTGACGGCCGGGAACGAGCCGTGGAGCGCGTTCCGGTACGTGGCGCCCTCGCCCATCAGCCGCCTGAGGTGCGGCCACGCATCGGGGTACCGATGGAGGACGTTCCACCCTCCGCCGTCGATCACGAACGTCACCACGAGCTCCGGCCTGGTGTCGGGCCGGCCGATGTCGGGGAGCATCCGTCCCTCGCGCCCGAGGGAGAGGAACCCGTCGAAGCCGACCAGTCCGGCCATCGTCGGCGCGATGTCGGCGAGCGAGACGCGCTCATCGGAGTCGGAGGGATCGATCCCGGCCCCGTACACGACCAGCGGGATCCGCTCGAGGTACATCCAGACGCTCGCGTGGCTGGTCCGGGGGTCGCGCGGGACCAGCGAGACCGATTCCTGCGGGTAGTTCGAGCTGTTGAAGGGAGACACGAGGAGCTGGAGGTCGCCGCTCCGCCCCGGGTGGTACGCGCGTGCGACGAGCTCCATGTACTCGGCGCCCAGGTCGCGCGCCATCGCCTCCTGCACCGGGCGGGGATCCGGGCGCGTCACCCGCCTGATCGCGCGCCCGAGCGCCGCGCCGCCCGTCGCGGCGGCGGCCCCGAGTACCCCGGCGAGGGCCAGCAGCCGCCGCCGCGACGGGTCGGTGGGCGAGTCGATCCGCAGGATGGCCCGCGTCGCGAGGATGGCCACGGCCAGGCAGGTGATCCCGGCCATCGCGCCCAACAGCGCGCTGCCGGCCAGTCCCACCCCCACGGCGACCACGGTCGCGAGCAGGACGAGGGCGACGAGCATCGGTGTTCGACGGTGCGTCACGTCGCCTCTGATTGTCGCAAAGGCGGGGCGGGGGCTAGGTGCGCTTGCGGGCGAGGTCGAGGAAGGGTGTCGGGACCACGGTGGCGCCGACGTTACCGCGCTCGCCCTCCACGGTCCATTCGACGGAGAGCCGCGTCCCGGGCGCGTCGAGCCCCCTGGTCACCGAGCCGAAGCCGACCATCTTCTTGATCGTCGGCCCCCACACGACCGACGTGGCACGCCCGACCTGCCGGCCCTCCCTCGAGACCGGCACCGGAGCCCGCCGCACGGCCGGTGAGATCTGCGGGGCCAGCCCATGTCGGGCGTACATCCCCTCGATCCCCGACCAATCGAGCTCCAGACCGACGAGCCGCCGCGCCGGCCCTCCGGCCTCCCGTTCGGCTAGGAGCGCCCGGCGCCCCGTGAACGCAGCTCCCTTCTCGAACGTGACGAACCGACCCAGGCCGATCTCGAACGGCGAGTACTTCAGCTCGGGCGCGAACGCGTGTCGGGCGCTGGTGTACTCGGCCTCGATCAGGATGAGGCTCGCCTCGACCCGGCAGATGTCCAGCGCCTGGATCCCTGCGGGCCGGATCCCGTACGCCGCGCCGGCCTCGAAGAGCCGGTCCCAGACGGGGAGCGCCCCCTCCGCCGGGATCCACACCTCGTAGCCGAGGTCGCCGGTGTAGCCGGTCCGCGTCACGTCCAGGTCGACGCCGGCGATCGTGGCCGGGCGCCGGCGGAAGTATCCGAGGTCGGACCAGTCCCCGCCGGTGGCGGCCTCCAGGACGTGCCGTGAGAGCCGGCCCTGCAGCGCCAGCCCCGCCGTCTCCTCGGAGGTGTCGCGGACGATCGCGTCCAGCCCCGTCGCGTTCAGCAGGAACCACCGATACGACGGGTCGGCGGCCGTGACGCGGAACCGGTTCCGGTCGAGCCTCGTCACGGTGCCGTCGTCGATGACTTTGCCCTCCTCGTCGCACCAGGGCGTGTAGACGACCTGGTCGATGACCATCCGCGAGACGTCGCGGGTCACCACGCGGTCGAGGAGCGCCACCGCGTCCGGCCCCGACACCTCGTACTTGTAGAGGGGCGATACGTCGATCACGGCCGCGGCCTCCCGGACCGCGTTGTACTCGATGTCGACGGAGTCGGCGAACACGGCGGCGGCGTGGTACCCGGACCATTCGCCCCACGAGAGCTTCGCGTTCAGGCCCCGCTGCCGCTCGAAGAAGGCGCTGCCGACGCTCATCGCGGCCAAGGGTATCGCCGCTCCATCCGATCGGCGGGCGGCGCCCCGCGGAGGCGTTCGGATAGCCTCTCTCGACGACCCGGATCCCCGGAGGGACGATGCCGCAGAGGTACGACGCGATCGTGATCGGCGCCGGACACAACGGCCTCGTCACGGCCGCGTACCTGGCGAAGGCCGGCACGAAGGTCCTCGTCCTCGAACGACGGGACGTCCTCGGCGGGGCAGCGGTCTCCGAGGAGATCGTCCCCGGGTACCGGTTCAGCGTGTTCTCCTACGTCGTCTCCCTCCTCAGGCCGGAGATCATCCGTGAGCTCGAGCTGCCGAGGCACGGCCTCGAGATCCTGCCGCTGGACGGCACCATCACGCCGCTCGAGGGTGACTCCCTCTGGCGCGTGAACGACCACGGCCGCACGGTCCGCGAGCTCCGACGCTGGTCGTTGAACGACGCCGAGGCGTACGAGGAGTACGGGCCGTTGATGGCCGAGATGGCTCGGTTCATCAAGCCGATCCTCTCGATCGTCCCTCCCGACCCGGGGGAGGTGTCGATCCGCGATTGGCTCCCCTTGACACCGCTCGCGAAGACGTTCAGGGACCTCCCGGAACGCCTGCAGACCACCTTCATCCAGCTCATGACGATGTCGGCGGCGGACTTCCTCGACCAGTGGTTCGAGACGGATCCGTTGAAAGCCACGATGAGCGCCTCCGGGATCATCGGCACGTTCCAGGGACCCCGCTCACCCGGGACGGCCTACGTCCTCCTCCACCACTACATGGGTGAGATCGACGGAGCCTTCCGCGCGTGGGGGGTCCCACGGGGAGGGACGGGCAGCATCTCGGACGCGATCGCCGATGCCGCCATGGCCCACGGTGCGGAGATCCGTCTCGAGGCGCCGGTCGCGAGGATCGACGTGACCGACGGCAGGGCGACCGGCGTCACGCTGGAGTCGGGCGAACGGATCGAGGCCGCGATCGTGCTGTCCTCCCTCGACCCGCGCTGGACGTTCGTGAAGCTGCTCGAGGACGGCGTCCTCGATCCGGTGTTCAAGCACGAGGTGCTCCGCTACAAGTACCGCGGGTCGAGCGGGAAGGTGAACCTCGCCCTGGACGGCCTCCCCGAGCTCGCCTGTAGGCCGGGCGCGGGGGAGTGGCTCCGGGGCGCGATCTCGTTCTCCCCCTCGATCGACTACCTCGAGCGCGCCTACGACGACGCGAAGTACGGGCGGCCGTCGCGCCGCCCCTACGTGGACATGATCATCCCGACCCTCCTCGACCCGACGATGGCCCCGCCCGGGGGTCACGTGATGAGCTGCTTCGTCCAGTACGCCCCCTACCGGCTGGCGGGGGACGACGTGTGGGACGACGCCAAGCGCGAGGCCTTCGGGCAGAACGTGATCGACACGATCGAGGAGCGGTTCCCGACGATCCGCCGGCACATCGTCGGCGCCCAGTTCATCACCCCCAAGGACATCGAGGACATCACGGGGCTGACGGAGGGGAACATCTTCCAGGGCGAGCTGTCCCTGGAGCAGCTGTTCTTCAACCGCCCGGTCCCGGGGTGGGCCCGGTACCGGACGCCCGTGCGCGACCTGTGGATGTGCGGCTCGGCGACGCATCCGGGCGGCGGGATCATGGGCGCCCCCGGCAGGATCGCGGCGCTGGAGGCCCTGAAGGAGAAGAAGCGCGGCCAAGGGAACAGATGGAGGGCGGCCTAGGTGTCCCCGCGAGGCGACGCCGTCGTGATCGGCGCCGGCCACAACGGGCTGGTCGCCGCGTCGTACCTCGCGCGCTCGGGCCGCACGGTCACGGTGCTGGAGCGTGCCGACGAGGTCGGCGGCATCCTCCGCGGCGGCCAGCTCGCGCCGGGGTTCAGGGCGCCGGGCATCGCGCACACGATCGGGCGCCTCCGCCGGTCGATCGTGGAGGACCTGCGGCTGCACGAGCACGGGCTGGAGCTGCTCACGCCGGCCGTACGGATGTTCGCCCCGCAGCCCGACGGGCCCGGGGTGACGTTCTGGAGCGACCCGGCGCGGACGGCCGAGGAGCTCCGCGCTCGGACGCCGAACGACGCCGAGGCGTTCATCGACTTCGACAGGAAGGTGCGGGCGGTCGCGTCCTTCCTCGCCTACGTGAACGTGGCCACGCCCCCGGACATCCACACGCCGACGATCGGCGACGCGATCGCGGGGCTCAAGATGGGCTGGCGGTTCCGGCGGCTGGGGGCGACGAACGGTCGCGAGGCGATCCGCGCTCTGCCGATGGCGGTGGCTGACCTGGTCCAGGAGGTCTTCGAGGACGAGGCGGTCCGAGGGCCGCTCAGCACCCGCGGCGTCTTGTTCACCGCCTTCGGCCCGTGGTCCGCGGGCACGGCATCGGTGTTCCTGAACGACTCGGCGGGCAACGACGGGGGCGCGGCGGGCACTGCGGTGCTCGCCCGCGGCGGGACCCAGGCGCTGGCGGACGCCCTCGCCTCCGCGGCGAGGGCGTCCGGCGTGGAGATCCGTACCGGGTCGGAGGTGGCGCAGATCCGCTCGAGCGGCGGACGCGTCCGGGGGGTGACGCTCACCGACGGGACCGAGCTCGACGCCGGACTGGTCGTGTCGGCGGCCGATCCGAAACGGACGCTCGGGCTCTGCGACCCGGTGGAGCTCGGCCCGACGATGGCGTGGCGCGCGAGCAACATCCGCCAGCCCGGCGCCACCGGCAAGGTGAACCTGGCGCTCTCGGGCCTGCCTGCGTTCCATGAGGACCCCGGGCGGCTGCGGGGGAGGATCGTGATCGGTCCGTCGATCGACTACGTCGAGCGCGCTTCGGATGCCGGGAAGTACGGCCGTCTCGCGGACGAGCCCTGGATCGAAGCGATGATCCCCTCCCTCCTGGACCCGTCGCTGGCTCCCGAGGGGAAGCACGTGATGAGCGTGCTCGTGCAGGCGGCCCCGAGGCATCTCCGCGAAGGCGATTGGACGAGCGAGCGTGAGCGCCTCGGCGACGTCGCCGTGAAGACGCTCGAGCGGTTCGCGCCCGGTCTGGGCGAGCTCGTGGAGGCGAGGCAGATCGTCACGCCCGAGGACCTCGAGACCGACTACGCCCTGACGGGCGGCCACGTCCAGCACGCCGAGCCGGGATTGGATCAGTTCTTCGCCTGGCGGCCGCTGAACGGCGAGGCGCGCTACCGCTTCGTCCTCGACGGCCTGTACCTCGCCGGCTCGGGAGCCCACCCGGGCGGCGGGGTCACCGGCGGACCCGGGGCGAACGCCGCCCGCCAGATCCAGAGGGACGCACGGCGGCGCTGACCCCGGGCTCGACGTTTCGAACGCGGTCATCTGGGTAACCCCACCTGCGCCGAGAGGGGGTATCCGACGTCCCCCCGTGACGGATCGGAGGCATGGATGCGCAGACGAACCACAGCCGGTGCCCTGCTGGCATCGACCGTCGCGATCACGCTCGCCCTGCCGGGGTTCGTGCCGACGGCGTCCGCGCGGACGAAGGGGCCGTTGCGCGAGTACGTCGTCGAGTACGCCCACGGGGCGACGCTCGCCGAGGCGCGGGCCGCGGTCCGAGCGGCGGGCGGCGCGGTCGTGGACGAGCTCGCGGTGATCGGCGCCGCCAAGGTGGTCTCCAGGAACACGAACTTCATCCTCGACGCGGTGGGACAGGCGGCGTTGGCCGGTGCGGCCCGCAACCGCATCGTCGGCTACTCGGAGCCGGCGCTCCGGGAGAAGGTGGATGCCGTCGAGGCGCTGACCGCCACGAGCAAGGCGAGCGGCGAACGGGTGGCGGTGACGGCGGATGCCGAGCCGCGGGCCGACCTCCAGTGGGATATGGCCATGATCGACGCCACGGTCGAGGGGTCGTACGCGTCCCAGCCGGGCGATCCGCAGGTGCTCGTGGGGATCATCGACACGGGGATCGACGCGTCGCACCCGGATCTGGACGACAACGTGAACACCTCGCTCAGCCGGAACTTCACGACCGACATCCCGCTGATCGACGGGCCGTGCAACCAGGAGCCGGACCACTCGTGCTCGGATCCCGCGACCGTCGACGAGGGCGGGCACGGCACGCACGTGGCCGGCACGGTCGCAGCCGAGCTGAACGGACTGGGGATCGCAGGCGTGGCACCGAACGTGACCCTGGTCAACCTCCGGGCCGGACAGGACTCCGGCTTCTTCTTCCTGTTCGAAACGCTGGCCGCCTATCAGTACGCGGGCACTCATGGGATCGACGTCGTCAACATGAGCTTCTTCACCGACCCGTGGCTGTTCAACTGCCGCGACAACTCCCTCGACTCCCCGGAGGAGCAGGAGGAGCAGGCGACGGTCATCGATCTCTCGAACGAGGCGCTGAACTTCGCCTACGCTCATGGCGTCACGCTCGTCGCGGCCGAGGGCAACGAGCACACGGACCTCGGGAACCCGACGTTCGACAACATCAGTCCCGACTACCCACCGGGGACGGAGAAGGTCCGGGACAACATCACGAACGACTGTCTCATCATCCCCACCGAGGGCGATCACGTGCTGTCGATCAGCGCCCTGGGGATCAGCGAACGGAAGGCGTACTACTCGAACTACAGCCTCGAACAAACGGTCGTGTCCGCACCCGGCGGGGATCGACGCGATCTGTTCGGGACCCCGCAGTACAACACGGCCGGCCTGCGGGTCCTGTCGACGTACCCGGCGGAGCTCGCGAAGGAAGAGGGTCTCATCACCGGGAACTTCAAGTCCCGAACCCCGCTCGCGGTGGTCGATTGCGTCGGCAGGCGGATCAAGGGCAACTGCGGTGTGTACGTGTACCTGCAGGGGACCTCGATGGCGTCGCCCCATGTGACCGGCGTGGCCGCGCTCATCGTGAGCGAGTTCGGCTCGGGATCCGGCGCGGGCTTCGGGTACAGCCCTGCGCTCGTCGAAGCGAGGTTGAAGTCGACGGCGACCGATCACGCCTGCCCGACGGTGAGCTCGGCCGAGCTGTATCCGGATCTCGTGGGCGTGGACTCGGACGTGCCGTTCGAGGATCAGGTCTGCGTAGGCACCGCTGCGTTCAACAGCTGGTACGGCGACGGGATCGTGAACGCGCTGGCCGCGGTCTCGTAGGCGGGAGGACGGATCGGTGTGGGCCGGGCGCCGGAGGCGCCCGGCCCACCCTCTCGGGCCGTGGGCGCCCGGCGTCGTGTCAAGCGCATGACGAGACCTGTTACGTTCGCCCGGATCTCTGCGTCAAGGGGTTACCGATATCGACCGCCGACGATGTCGTGAACCCCTTGACGGCGTTCCCCGGCGGGAGGGTGGTGTGGGCGACAAGGCGTTGACACACCCGGGCGGACGGACGCCGCGCCCGGCGCGATGAGCCGCGACGACGAGGGGTCCTTCCGGATCCCGGAGAGCACCCTCTACGCGGCCGAAGCCGACGAGTTCGACGAGTACGACTGGACCGACCTGCCGTACTACGCGGACTGGCGCGGCTCGTTCCACAAGCTCCCGTGGTGCCTGGACGAGGACGCCGTTCGCGCCGCCGGCGCCGACGTCGCGATCGTCGGCGCGCCGTACGACGACGGCGTCTCGGCGCGTCCCGGTGCGCGGATGGGCCCGAAGGCGATCCGGAGCGCTCCCTACCACTGGGGCACCCGTGATGCCTGGTCGATCCAGACCGAGGTCGAGCCCTTCGAGGTCCTCACCGTCGTGGATGCGGGCGACGCGCCGGTCGTCCCCGGCCGGCCGGAGCGGAGCCTCCGCGTGATCCACGAGAAGGTCCGGCGCGTCGCCGGCGCCGGCGCCGTCCCCATCGTCCTCGGCGGCGACCACTCGATCACCTTCCCGTCGGCGGCCGCCGTCGCGCGCGTCCAGGATCCGCGCACCGTCGGGATCGTCCACTTCGACGCCCATGCGGACACGGGCGCCGACCAATGGGGATCGTTGATCGGCCACGGACAGCCGATGCGGCGGCTGATCGACGAGGGGTGGGTGGCCGGCCGGAACTTCGTGCAGGTGGGGCTCCGCGGCTATTGGCCGGACAGAGCCACGTTCGGGTGGATGCGGGAACAGGGCCTCCGCTGGCACACGCAGGTCGAGATGGAGGAGCGGGGGGTCGACGAGGTGATCGACGCTGCGATCTCCGAGGCGCTCGACGGACCCGACCTGATCTACCTCTCGGTGGACATCGACGTCGTCGACCCGGGGATGGCGCCGGGCACCGGCACCCCCGAGTCCGGCGGGATGCTCGCCCGCGAGCTGCTCCGGGCGATCCGACGGATCGTGTCCGCCGTCGACCTGGTCGGGATGGATGTGGTGGAGGTCTCGCCCCCGTACGACCACGCCGAGGTGACCTCGATGCTCGCGCTCCGTTGCGTCGTCGAGGCGATCGGCTCCCTCGCGGCGGGGCGGGGCTGAACGGCCGCCGCGCGGTACCCTCCCGCCCATGTGCCGGAGCATCAAACGACTGCGCGAGCCCCACGGGCGGGGCCACGCCACCGACGAGGAGATCCGCGAGGCCGCGCTGCAGTTCGTCCGGAAGGTGAGCGGGTTCGGGTCGCCGAGCGCGCGCCACGCCGAGGCGTTCGGAACGGCCGTCGACGAGGTGGCGGATTCGTCGAGGCGGCTGCTCGAAGCGATCGACGCCACGCTGCGGAGCGGAGCGTGACCGGCTATCCGCTGGATCCCTCGCCCGAGGACATGCGGGCGATGGGCGAGGCTGCGCTCGACTACGTGATCGACTTCATCCGCGGCCTACCGGACGCGCCCGCCCAGAACGTCGAGGGCGCGCTGGAGGCGGCGCTGACGCTGAAGGCCTCGCCGTCCGAGGACGGTGGGCCGTTCGACGACGCCTTCGCGGAGTTCGCCGACGCGGCCGCTCGCGCGCTCGAGACCGCCGGCCCCGGCTACCTCCCGTACATCCCCGGCGGCGGTCTGTTCTCGTCGTCGCTGGCTCAGTTCCTGACGATGGCGGTGAACAGGTTCCCGAACCTGTGGGAGGTCGCACCGAGCCTCGCCCAGATCGAGCAGAACGTGATCCGATGGCTGTGCGACCTGTTCGACTACCCGGAGGAGGCGCGCGGCATCCTCACGAGCGGCGGCTCCATCGCGAACCTGTCCGCCGTCGTCACCGCCCGCCACGTGAAGCTCGGCGAGGACTTCGCGGACGGGACCTATTACGTGAGCGAGCAGGCGCACGCGTCCGTGCCGAAGGCGGCGGCGATCGCCGGGATGCCGCGACGGGCGATGCGCCTGGTGCCGGTGGACGGCGAGCTCCGCATGGACCCCGACGCGCTCAAGGCGATGGTGGCCGAGGATCGCGCCGCCGGCCGCAGACCCTTCCTCGTCGTCCCCGCCGCGGGCACCACCAACACCGGCGCGATCGACCCGATGGACGCGGTGGCCGACGTCGCCGAGGCGGAGGGCCTCTGGTCGCACGTGGACGCCGCGTACGGCGGGTTCTTCCAGCTGACCGAGCGCGGCCGCGAAGGGTTCCGGGGGATCGAGCGCGCCGATTCGATCACCCTCGATCCGCACAAGGGGATGTTCCTGCCCTACGGGACCGGCTCGCTCGTCGTACGGGACGGCGCGGCGCTCCGCGATGCGCACTTCGTCGGCGCCGAGTACCTCCAGGATCGCCTGCCGGAAGCCGAGCTGCCGAACTGGAACGAGTACTCGACGGAGCTCTCGCGGGATCATCGCGGCTTCCGCGTCTGGCTGCCGCTCCAGCTGCACGGGGTTCGCGCGTTCCGAGAGGCCCTCGACGAGAAGCTCGATCTCGCGGAGCACCTCCATGGCGCGCTCGCCGAGACGCCGGGGATCGAGCTGCCGTGGGCGCCGCAGCTCACGGTGGTGCCGTTCCGGCTCGCCGGCGCGACGGACGAGGAGGACCGGGCGTTCCTCGCGAGGATCAACGGTTCGAAGCGCGTCTACCTCTCGAGCACGACGATCGGGGGCAGGCACATCATCCGGGCGTGCATCGTGAATCACCGGACGCACCGCGACCGCATCGACGAGGCGATCGAGGGGTGCGGTCATGGGCTAAGTATATTGTCAGTCATGCGCGCAGCAACATTCATTGCCATCGCACTCCTGGTGTCGTGCCGGACGCAGAACGCCGCCGTCGCTACGCGCATCGTGGACACGCTGAGCTTCGCCGACGTCAACTCGGCGGACTCCGCCGACAGCATTCTGCTCGCGCCGCGCCTCGTCACCGAGCCCACGGTCATCGTGTTCTGGCTGGCGAGCGCCGATACGTTCTCCGCCGACGAGCAAGCCGAGGCGCTCGACGAGCTCAATTTCACGACGGAGCGCCTCGCGCCCACGCTCGCGCGCCACAGCATCAAGCTGTTACCGACGAACTCCGACTCGATTTTCGTGGCGCTCCCGAACCGCCAACGGCGCCTGATCCTGTTGTCCGGCGTGGATTATCCGTTCGGCTACGTGCTCGTGCAGCCGGGGACGGCCGAGCGGATTCTCGCCGGACTCTACGGCGACGACGAGCTGCGGGACGAGCTCGAGGCCTACTTCGACTTGCCGCCGGCTACTGATTCCACTCCCGCGGGGCCGCGGATCGCGACCTGATGCTGCTGCTCGTGCTCACCGCG
>JBIOTM010000085.1:0-14540 GCA_044865955.1 Actinomycetota bacterium
GGTCGGCGAAGCCCGCGACGAGCGGATCGGGTACCACCTCGAGCAGGCCCACCGGGCGACGACCGATCTGGGCGGCGGGGCGGCCGAGGCCCGCGCCCTCGGCGAGCGCGCGGGGACCCACCTGGCCGCGGCCGGCCGCGCAGCGGCCGGCCGCGGCGACGTGCGCGCCGCCGCCGGGCTCCTGGAACGAGCGGCCCTCCTCCTGCCCCGGGACGACGCCCAGAGACCGGCGATCCTCGCCGACCTCCACGAGGCCCTCCTCCAGGCCGGCGAGATCGAGCGCTCCCAGGCGCCCGTCGCGGAGTTGCTCCGGTCGCTGGACCCCGACGACGACAGCCTCCTCGCCGAACGCGCACGCCTCCAGCAGACGATGCTGCGATTCCTGCTGGACCTGGGCGCGACGCCGATGGACGTGTTGCGCACGGACGTCGAGCGTTCCGTTCGCCGCTTCGAGGAGGGGGGCGACGAGTCGAACCTCGCCGCCGCGTTGGTCGACCTGGCGAACATCCACTGGGTCGAGGGCCATGCGACGGACATGCTGGACGCCGCGGAACGCGCGCTCGCCCACGCTCGCGCCAGCGGCGATCGCCGGACCAGCGCCGAGGCGGTCTCCCTCATCGCGTTCGGGCTGAAGCTCGGACCGATCCCGTTCGAGGAGGGCCTGGAGCGCCTGGAGGAGATCAGGCGAGCCCGGGAGGGAGATCGCCTCGTGGAGGCCCTGATCCTCCAGCAGGAGGCGGAGATGCTCGCCGGCCTCGACCGACTGGAGGACGCCCACCGCGCGCTCGATCGGGCCAGGCAAACCTTCGAGGATCTCGGGCAACGGCGTTGGCTGGCGTCGAGCCAGCAGGCCATGGCCGAGCTCTCGCGGCGGGAGGGACGGATGAGCGAGGCCGAGGGGCTCCTCCGATCGGTCCACCGCTTCTTCCTCGAACAGGGCGACGCGAACAACGCGCTGCTGGTGGCGGCTCCGCTCGCCGATCATCTCTGCGATCTGGGTCGGTTCGAGGAGGCCGATCTGCTGGCGAGCCAGATGGCGCGCGACGCCTCACCGGACGACCTCGAGATCCAGGTGATCTGGAGGCTCGTGCGCGCGCGGACGCGCATCGCGGCCAGCGATCCGACGGGTGCCGTGCCGATGGCGGAGGAGGCGACGGCGGTCGCGGACTCGACCGACTTCGTCGTGCTGCAGGCGGATGCGCGACGGCACCTCGCCGAGGCGCTCGCCGGAGCCGGGCGGGTCGACGATGCGGCTCAGGCGCTCGGAGCCGCTCTGGAGCGCTACGGCGCCAAGGGCGCGAGCGTGCTGGCCGAGCGAGCTCGCGGCCGACTCACCACGCTTCCTCATTGATCTCGGGGATCTCCCCGTACAGGCCGTCGGTCCGATCCCCGTCGGCGAACGCGGTCGACGTCTTCACGATCCCCTCGACCTGGGACACGGCCCTCTCCAGGTTGGCCTTGACGCCGTCGATGTCCTCGGCGGTGAGCTGGAGCAGGATGTCGTGCTCGCCGGTCACGGTCGATGCTCCGACGAAGCCGATCGAGTCACCCAGGGCACCGAGCTCCTGCAGCACCTGGTCGATGCTTTCGGGCCGCACCTTCATCGAGACGATCGCGATCAGGCCCGGCGACCTCCGCTTCACACCGCTCTCCGTCCCATCCGGTGCGACGTAGTAGCCCGACTCCACCTTGTACGCCGTGTGCACGCCCGCATCCCAGAGCGGCCCGTCGATGAGGTCCTGCAGACGCGACATCGTCCTCGCCGAGACGTGAGCGAAGGCCGCGTAATCGCCGACGAACGTGGAGGCATAGAACACCCTGGGCCTGCCGAGCGCCCGGACGTCCCTCACGATGTCCTCGGGCTTCTTCCCGTCTGGGTGATGGATGAACGCGAACGCGTGCACCCCGTCGTACTCGTGGCTGCCTCCCCCGTTCGACATGTGCCGCCCCCTCTCCGACCGGGTCGTGAGCCGATAACTCTCACGCGGGAGCCCCGCGGACGCAAATCGGCGCGCCCCCCGTCCAGGGGGCGCGCCGACGAACTACTGGTGATGGCTCAGGCGCCGCCGCCGCGCATCTTCTCCTTCGCCGCGTCGACGGCATCGTCGACCTTGTCCTTGGCATCGTCGGCCATACCCTTGACCGAGCCGCTCGCCTGATCGAGCTTGCCTTCACGCTCGAGCCGCTCGTCGTCCGTCAGGTCGCCGACGGCCTCCTTCACGTGACCCTTCGTCTTGTCCATCTTCTCGCCCATGGAGAGACCTCCTTCCAGTGGGGTCACGCCCCCCATACCTCGGCCCGTAACCGGGGAAACGGCGGGGCCGAGCTCGAACCAGACCCTCGTGACGTCGTTCCGCTCCACGCCCCAGCGGGGCGCGAGCCGGTCGAGGAGCCACAGCCCCCAGCCGCCGTGACCGTCGGCAGGGCGCAGACGCGCGGGGTCGAAACCGGACCCGGGGTCCACCACGTCCACGCGCAGTCGGGAAGACGAGCCTCGGATCCGAACCTCGATCACATCGGTCCGGTCCAGGCCGGCGTGACGCACGGCGTTCGTGACGACCTCGCTGACGAGCAGCACGGCCTCGTCGACCAGGGAGTCATCGAGCGAGGCCCGCAGCGGCTCGAGGCTCCGCCTGGCCTGTTGCGGGGCTCGGGCGCCGGGCGCGAGTCGTACGTCGAGATCGAGGGGCATAGCGAGGCCTTACCCCTCCCCGGAGGGGGGAAACCCTCACCGCGCGAGCGCTGAGCGGTTTCCTGGGCGCCTCAGCCGGTGGGGGGCGGCGGCGACGGCTCCGGTGTGGGTTCGGGTTGGGGCGGCATCGGAGGCTGGGGGTCCGGCGGCTGCGGCGGCTGCGGTTCGGGCTCCGGCTCGCGCCGCACATCCCGAAGGTCGCGGCTCCTGGGCGTCGAAATCATGATCGTCCACCTCCCGGCAACACGTGGTCCACTCTCGTGACTACCCGCTCGGGAGCGGATCCAACCCTGATGATTGCCGCGTCGTCGAGATGGGTATGACGCGCCACGTCATGGTCGCAACGACCCCGCAGGTGTCCGCTGAGACGACCCTGACCTACGTCCAAGACGGCGGCCGTTCGATCTTCCGTGGCGCCGTGGACGTCACGAACATCGAGATCTTCCGCGACCTGCTGGCGATGCTGCCGTCCCCCGATGCCGACGTCGTGATCTCCATCGGAGATCTGGAGCTCCGCGTGCCCGAGGCGGCTTCGCTCCTGGTCGAGACCGTTCGCGGCCTCGGCGAGGGTCACCGCCTCGTCCTCACCACGGACGGTTCGCGGGCCCGAACGAACACCGGATAGCCCGCGGCCGGTTCAGCGCCGGTTCAGCGGCGGGAGACGGCCCGTTCCAGCTGGGCCTTCGACATCTTCGAGCGCCCCTCGATGCCCTTGTCGCGCGCCTCTTCGTACAGCTGACGATAGGTGCGCCCGCCCGGCCCGCGGTGCGAGCGGAGACCCCCGCGGCGACCGGAGGAGATGTCCTCGACGGACGTCCGGCTGGACTCGCGAACCTCGCCCGATCGAGCCCGTTCCTTGTTGACGGTCCGTGCCGCGATCTCCTCCGCCGTCTCTTCGGGTCGTCCCTCCTCGAGCAGCCCCTCCTTGATGTGCTCGTACTGTCGCTCACGCTTGTCGCTCCACGCCCGCCGCGGCATCAGCTTCACATCCCCTCCGGATCCGTCAGGGCATGGATACCCGGCTCCCCGACGTCCGACACGTCGACAGATGCGTTTGGGGATGGTGCGTCTCGGGTATCTCGCTCGCAGCGGATCAGGAGGAACCCGATGCAGCTGTCGGTGGAGCTGGAGCCGGTCCCGGTGCGGACGGAGCCGACGATGGAGGGACCACCGGTCCCTCGGTTCGAAGAGGGTCGGCAGTGTGATGAACCCGGTTGCCGGACGGTCCTGTCGGTCTACAACGACGGCACGCGATGCTGGACGCATCGCCCCATGGAACGGGTGACCCCGCTCAGGAACCACCGCCGCTGAGGGAAGGCCCGGACCTCAGACGACCGCGTCGTGCACGATCCAGAGCAGGCGGCGCGTCCCGTCCATGTCGCCCGGCACCTCGAGCACGATCCCCACGTTCCGCTCGTCGCGCCACATGCAGGCCACGACGGTGTCGGTCCCGGTCTGGGCCTTGACGCACCGGTAGTCGCTGTCCTCCCGGACCCCGCTCGTCGCGCCCCGATCGTCGACCTGGGCCCCCGCTTGGGAGAACCCGGCCACGAGGGCGTCGAACAGCTGATCCGTGGTCTCGATCGCCGCGGCATCGACGAGGATCACGAAGAACCGAGGACCGAGGCCGGACCCGTAGACGCCGCCCTCCGCGTCGATCCCGTACCGCTCCCCTTCATCGACCGTGTATCGCTCGAATCGCTGTGACTCGGGATCCGTGAGTCGCTCCGAGCCCGCCACGGCGTCCGGCAACGAGAGGCTCGGCCCCAGCAGGTAGTGGACGCCGAGGTATCCGCCGACGGCAGCCACGATCGACACCAGCGTCGCCACGAGCTTCGAGGACCCCTGCGATCGGATCGAAGGATCGGGGATCGGGCTCCGAGAGGAGTGGGGCGGAGGCGGGCCGGAGCCCGACGGACGACCGCCCCCCGGCGGTGGCGGGAGCGGAGCGAAGGGCACGAGGCAGCGCCAGCAGAAGGTGGCGTCCGGCGCGTTCTCCGATCCGCACGACGCGCACGCGCGCTTCTGTTCGACCTGCACCTCCGCACCTCCCGGCACGATCCGACCCTGGGAGGTATCGGATGGAGCCGGGCCCGGCCTGAGTCCGCGAACAGGCCGCGGTTGCCGACCGGACGCGTGGGCGGCACCATTGATCCCGACCGTGGAACATCGAACGACGTTCGAGCTGGTCCCTGAGGCTGCCTCCCAGGCTCGCGCGGTCGTGAACCACCAGCTCGGACGCTCGGTCTCCGCCAAGGTCCTCGACGATGCCACGCTCCTCGTGAGCGAACTGGTGACGAACGCCATCCGCCACGCGCTCCGGACCGGCATCGCGCAGGTCGAGCTGCGGATCGAGAACGAGCGGGGGCGTGTCCGGGTGGCCGTGTCCGACCCGGGCGACGGGTTCTCCGTCGAGCCGAGGCTGCCCACCGCCCTGGAGAGCTCGGGGTGGGGCCTCTACCTGGTCGACAGGATCGCCGATCGATGGGGGGTCGTGACGATGGACCGGAACGAGGTCTGGTTCGAGTTGGACGTCGGAGACTGAGGGGCCATGGACCGAGGGAGGTGGATCTGGAACCCGAGCTGGATCCCGGGATTCGTCCTGATCCAGGTCCTGTTCATGCTGCTCTTCGCCGAGAAGTCGCCCGCGAGCTTCGAGGGCGTTCCGGGCGGTCTGGGCGTGCTCATGTCGGTCGCGACCGCGATCGTGTGCGGGCCGCTCGCCGGGATCCTGGTGGCCCTGATCGGTGGGGCGCTCTTCGTGCCCCTCGTGACCGGCTTCAGTCACGGGAGCGAGTTCGCGATCGTGCTGTGGGTCGGCTCGGCCGTCGGCGCAGGCGTCATCGCGGCCAGGCTGCGGCGCGCCGACGAGGAGCGCGCGAGGGCGACCGTCCGGGAGCGCCTGGCCGCCGATCGCCTGCACCGCCTCCAGGCCGTCACGGGCGCGCTCGCGGGCGCGAGGACGCCGGAGGAGGTCGCCGAGGCGACGATCGCCGCGGCGATGGCGGCGCTGCGAGCAGATGCGGGAGGCCTGACCGTCCGGACGGAGGACGATCCGGACACGCTGCAGGTCCTGGCCGCCTCCGCCGCCGATGAGCCCCTGGTCGCGGACTGGCGCCGTCATTCCATCGACGCGCCCGCGCCCGGGCCGGAGATGGTGAGGACCGGCCATCCGATCTTCATCGAGACGAGACGCGAACTCCTGACGCGCTTCCCGATCGTGAAGAGGATCGAGGGCGACGACCGGTTCGGGGGCTTCGCCGGCGTCCCGGTGGCCCTGGGGTCGGAGATCCTGGGGGCGCTCAGCCTGGGATTCCACCGTGACCACATGGTCCCGCCGGAGGAGCGCGGCCTCTTGGCCTCGGTCGCCTACCAGGCCGCGATCGCGCTGAAGCGGGTCCGGTCCGGCGAGGAGGAACGACGTGCCCGGGCGATGGCGGAGCAGGCGGAGGACCGGCTCCGGAAGCTGCAGGCCGTCAGCGACGCGGCCAATGCCGCGACGGGACTCGACGAGATGATCCAGCGCGTGCTGCCCGTGGTGCGGGGCGCCGTGGTCGCGGACGGGACGTCGCTGCTCCTGCTGACGGAGGACCGTCGTGAGCTGTGGGTGAGGGGGGCCGCCGGGACCGAGGAGGAGAATGTCGAACCGACGGTGGTCCCCCTCGGAGCCGGTGCCACCGGTCGCATCGCCGCCACGGGCCGGCCGCTGGTCATCGACGAGCTCACCGGCGCCGACGTCATCAGCACGGCGCTCCGGCACCGGCGCTCCTACGTCGGCGTGCCGGTGCGGGTGGGCGGTCGTGTCGCCGGCGTCCTCCACGCCTCCTCGCGGACGAGGGGCGCCTTCGATCAGGACGACGCCGACTTCCTCCAGAGCATCGCGGACTCCCTCGCCGTGACGATCGAGCGCGCCAGCCTCTTCGATCAGCGGGACCGGATGGCGACGGCGCTCGAGCGGGCGCTCCTTCCGATGACCCTGCCACACGTTCCGGGGTTCGAGGTGGCGACGATGTATCGCCCTTCACACTTCGGCGACGAGGTGGGCGGAGACTTCTACGACGTGTTCGGCGAGGGAGACGTCTGGTACCTCGCGATCGGCGACGTGTGTGGCAAGGGGCCCGAGGCCGCCGCGATCATGGGCATGACGAGGATCGCGCTCCGGAGCATCGCCCGCGAGGACGACGCCCGCCCACTGCCGCAGGTCCTCGAGCTCCTGAACGGCTTCCTGCAAGAGAGCGAGTTGATGGGCGACCGGTTCTGCACGGTCTGCGTGGCGCGCCTGCAGCTCTCGGACGGGCGGGCGAGGGTGACCACATGCCTCGGCGGCCATCCTCCGCCCCTCCTGGTCCGGTCCGACGGCTCCCTCGAGAGGATCGGTCGCCCCGGATCGCTGCTCGGCCTGTTCGAGGAGATCTCGCTCCACGAGCGGGGAGCCGAGCTCCACCCCGGGGACAGCCTCGCGCTCTTCACCGACGGCGTGACGGAGCTCTCGACCGAGGATCCGGACGAGGGCGAACGGATCCTGCGCTCGTCGTTGCTCGCGGCCGCCGAGGAGGATGCGGCGGGGATCGTGAAGACCGTCGAGCGCTCGCTCCTGGACCCGCGCGGGGAGCTGAGGGATGACGCCGCGCTCGTGGTCGCCAAGCGCCTCGGATCGCGGTAGGCAGCCGCCGATCCTGGGTAAGGATGTCGGGACGGCTCGTCGCGGAGGAGGGATCTGGGATGAAGCAGCCGACCACCATGAGGGAAGCGAAGTCCATGGTCAAGGAGCGATGGCTCGACCGCCGGATGGAGAAGCTCTCGCACGAGAACGAGAAGCTGCGGGAGGCGGTCGATGAGCTCCGCCACGATCTGGACGCCGAGCAGGGTCGCTCTCAGGAGGCGCTCGACGCGCTCTCCAAGGCCCGCAAGAACCCCGGCCGCATGAAGTGGCTCGTCCTCGCCGGCGGGGCCTACGTCCTCGGGACGAAGGCCGGTCGCGCTCGGTACGAGCAGATGAAGGGATGGGTGCGGTCGGCCACCCACACGGACGGTGAAGGGACCGGCGAGGAGTCGGCGATCGCGCCGCAGAGCCAGGTCTAGGGCCCAAGAAGAGCGGACAGGAGAGCGGACGAGCGCTCCACATCGTTCGCTCTGCCCGTGGTCGTCCTCCACACACGGCACCGTTTGCACGCCCCGGCGCCGGGGAAGGATGAGCGTGGTGGTCATGATCCCGAGACTCATCGAGGAAAGGAGCAGACCATGACAGGCATGCTCGCACTGACCAGCGGTGCCGCCACGCTGCTGTGGATCCTCGCCGTGGTGCTGGTGATCGCGGGGATCGTCAGCATCGTCCGCGGCGGGGTCCTGGCCGGCATCGTGCTGATCATCGTCGGACTGCTGATCGGTCCAGGCGGCGTCAGCATCTTCTGACCCGTCCGGGCCCGCCCGATCCTCCGTGCGGGCGGGCCCGGCCGCCTTCCGACGATGAGCGATCGGCGCCTCCTCCACGAACGCTTCGAACCGCGCCTGAAGGGTCGCCTGTTCGCCGGTCTCGCGATCGGCGCGATCGCCGGGACGGGGCTGGGGTGGCTCGTGGGCTTCCTCGCGTTCGAGGGACGCGGAGCGGCGATCCTCGCGGTCACGCTCGGCGGCCTGATCGCCGGAGCCGTCTACGGAGCGATCGTCGGGTCCTTCGCCGGCCTCGAATCCCCCCGGCCCGGCTCCGAGCCCTCCGAGACCGCGCACCCGCTCGCCGATCCGGCGACGGAACGGGAAGACGAGCCGGACCGGACGACGGATCCCTGAGGGGTCCCGGACGGGCTCACGGAGCCCTCTCCACCTTCCGCCACAGAGGCAGGGCGAACCAGCACGCGGAGAGTCCGACCAGGACGGCGACCGCGAACGACACGGCCGCGACGCTTTCGAACAGGACGTTCGCGATCAGGAACACCACGCCGGCGGTCGAGAGCGCGAGCAGCGCCAGTCCGACGATCGCGAACCCGTTCGAGATCAGGAGCATCCGCTCCTTGTCGCCCTCGCGGAACCGGATCCGATGGTAGGCGGCCGGAACCATCAGCGCCCCGATCGCCCCGACCGTGAGGAGCACGGTCGCGAAGTACAGAGCGCGCTCGGTCGAGGTGGTCTCGGGGAAGCCGCTGGAGAACGGCACCGTCAGGAGGAACGCCAGCAGGACCTGCACCCCCGGGAGGAGCACGCGCAACCCGTTGAGCAGCTCGATCAGCTCGCGGTCGACCCGCTCCTTGGGCGACTCTCCCGGTTCCGCGCCGGCGGTCGGGCGGTCGTCCCGCTGTTCGTCCGGCACGCCTTCACGGTACCCAGGCGCGATGTATGCGAATCGCGTTTGGATGCTCGGTCGGCGGGGAACGCTGCTGGTGTCGAACCGGGGAGGTCTCGGACACCATGATGCTCGTCCGTCACGTCATGGCGGAATCGCCGGTGACCGGGTCACCGGACATGAACGCCGGAGACGCCGCCGGGCTGATGGCCACCTACGACATCGGCGCATTGCCGATCGTGGAGGGGGATCGGCTCGTGGGACTCGTCACCGATCGCGACCTGGTCATCCGAGCGGTCGCCGCCCGCAAGGACCCTCGGTCGGTCCGTCTGGGGGACATCGCGACCACGCGCGGGCTCGAAACGGTCACGCCCGACATGCAGCTCTGCGACGCGCGCGCGCTGATGGGCCACAAGAGGATCCGACGGCTCCCGGTGGTGAAGGACGGCCGGCTCGTCGGGATGGTGTCGCTGGGCGACGTGGCGGTGGGGTCGGCGTCGATGCGTGGCGTGGGCGAGGTATTGGCGGATATCTCCGCCTCGTCGGCCACCGAGGAAACGAACCCGGGGCCCGACGTCGGGACCCCCCAGAGGGTGAAGACACATCGGGAGGCCTCCTAGGGAGCGCCTCCCCCACGACGTGGGGCGGGAGCCGGTCGCGGGCCCCCTCCGTCCGGCTCCCGCGTCACACCCTCGGCCTCGGCCGCCCGCTCCCGGACCTTCTCCAGGGACTGGGAGACGAGACGAGACACGTGCATCTGGGAGATCCCGAGCTCTTCGGCGATCTCCGTCTGGGTCCGGCCCTCGAAGAACCTGAGGTACAGGATCGCCCGTTCCCGCTCGGGCAGGTCCCGCAGGGCCGGGGCGACGCTCAGCCAATCCTCCGACACCTCGAAGTTCCGGTCCTCGCCGCCGATCGATTCCACCGTCGTCGACGTCGCGTCCGCCGTGGGCGCGTCGAGCGAATCGGTCGTGTAGGCCTGGAGGGCGTCGAGCGCCTGCAGGACATCGTCCTCGCCGATGTCGGCCAGGGAGGCGATCTCCCGCACCGTCGGTGCCCGCCCCATCTCCTGCCACAGGCTCGAGACCGTCCGGTTCACGAGGATCGCGGTCTCCTGCACGTTCCGAGGCACCCGGAGCGCCCAGCCCCGATCCCGGAAGTGGCGTTTCAGTTCGCCGACGATCGTGGCCGCGGCGTAGGTCGAGAATGGGACGCCTCGCTCGGGATCGAACCGATCGATGGCGTTCAGCAGCCCCAGCGATGCCGTCTGGGTCAGGTCGTCGACGGGTTCCCCCCTCCCGGCGAAGCGACGCGCGAAGTATTCCGCGAGCGGCAGGAACTCCCTCGCGAGTTCCTCGCGCGCCTCGGGGTCCGGCAGTCGGTCGAAGAGAGCGGCGATCTCCTCGTCCGGTCGGGAGGGCCGGTCCTCATTCACCTGAGGCACGCTCGCAACGCTTCAGGAAACCGATCGAAGGAGCGCCCGCGCCGTCGCGATCGAGGCGTACCTCGTCGCTCAGGCCTTTGACGACGAGCCACGGCCACGAGGCCAGGGCCCGATCCGATGGCCATCGGTCCGCGAGCCCGTCGACGCTCAGGGTCACGTCGATCGAATCGTCGTCACGTCGGATAGACATCCGCAACGACGTGGCGTCCGCCTCCGTCAACAGGAGCGAGGCCGCCTCGGTGACGGCGAGCCGTACCTCTTCGACCTGGTCGATCGGCATGTCCAGACGCGCCGCAACGCCGGCGGCAACGCTCCGGAGGACCTGGATGAATTCCGCCGTGGCGGGAACCTCGGCGGAGAGGGCGGCGGGCAGGTCGGTCACGACGGTGGACCTATACTAGCGACGCCCATCGACCGACCCGATCCCGAGGAGGCCTCGTGGAACTCTCGCTCGACCGGCGCACGCACGGGACATGGGCCCTCGTCGAGGTGGGCGGGGAGCTCGACCTCTATACGGCGCCCAGCTTCAGGGAGTCCGTGCTCGAGATGATCGACGACGCAGACCCCCCGAAGATCGTCGTCGACTTCCGCGGCCTCGGCTTCATCGATTCGTCGGGGTTGGGCGCCATCGTCGCCTGCCTGAAGCACCTGCGGGAGCGCCAGGGCTCCCTGGCACTCGTCTCCCCTGAAGGCTCCGGACTCCGACGGTTGCTGGACCTCACGGGTCTCGATCGCGTGCTGACCGTGTACGGCTCGGTCGACGACGTCCCGGAGCACTGACCCGACCCCCCATGCCGAACGCGCAGCTCCAGGTGGCGCGGGACCCCGCCCTCGCGCTCGTCGTCCGGATCTTCGTCGGGGCGGTGGCGCAACGCGGAGGCCTCCCCGAGCCGGTCCAGGACGATCTGCGTCTCGCTGCGTCCGAACTGTTCTCCGGCGCGGTGGAGGCGGGCGAAGGGGAGACGGTGTCGTTCACGGTGTCCTCAGGGGACGCGGAGTTCACGCTGCGGGCGGACGGCGTCGAGGTGGGTCCGGCGCCGGCCGCCGGGGACGGCGAGCCCTGGCAGGACCGTTTCGGCCTCGTCCGAGCGCTCTTCCCGGATGCGGAGGTCGGGGACGCGGTCACGATCACGCTCCCCCTCGGCGGATAGGCGCTCCCAACCCCTGCAGGGCGGGGTGTTTCGGACCCGGTCCCCCCTGGGTATAGGCCCCAGGGACAAGGCCCGAAAGGAGGCCGGGACCATGCGTGCGATCCATCAGCACGACACCACCACCACCGACACCCGCGCCGTCGGCACCGCTCCGTCGCCGTGGCTCGCGCTTCGCGTCATCCTGTCCATCGGGGCCGCCGTGCTCCTGCTCCTGGGGAGCTTCCTGGAGTGGACGGGGGGCCGGGACGGATCGACCCTCGCGATCGAGAGCCTCTGGGAGAAGAACGCCGGCTCCGCCGGCTTCCTCGCGTCCGCCGGGCTCGTCACCGCGATCTGCGGGGCCGTCATCATCCTCGGCCTCGCCTTCCGAGGAGGGTGGCTCACCCGGTTCGCCGGCGCGGTCGCGCTCGTCGCGTTCACCCTGATCGTGATCCAGATGGGTCGCGGCGGCTCGCTCGACACCCTTCGGGACGTCGGGACGGGCCTCTGGCTCGTCCTGGCCGGTGGGGTGATCGCCCTGATCGGAGGCTTCTTCCCGACGACGAGAACCGTCGCAGCGGCCACCCAGGTCGAGGACACGGACGAGGACGACTCGACCCGCAGGCATACCTAGGTGAGGCCGGCCTCACCCGAGGTCGGTCCCATCCGAGGCATCACCGTGGCCCGGCCGTGCTACGGTCGGGCCACGGTGATGCTCGTGCCGGTGCTGTCCCCGTCCGGGTCGTGGTTGGCGGCGGGCTGGTAGGCGAGGGAGCCGCCGGAGACCGAGTCGACCGTGAACGTGGCGCTCGTCCGCTTGGTGGCGAACTTCTTCGAGACCTTGCAGGCTCCCCCGGTCCCCGTCGTGCACGAGACCACCTTCGTGGAGGTGCCCCAATGGCCGGCGACGACGACGCCCGGCACCTTCATCTCCGCCTGGTCGTGCACCTTGACGGTGACCGTGAGCCGCCAGCTGGCCGCCGAGAGCGTGACGGCCGCCCCGTCGAGATCGCCCACGTGCATCGTGGGCGGAGGGGGTGGCGGGGGTGGAGGCGCAGCCTCCCCGACGGGGCCCGTGGAGAGATCGAGGTCGAACGTGCCGCCCAACCCGTCGTTGGGCGAGCCGAGGTACGCGTACACGCGGATCTCGTAGGTCCCCGCGACCGTCGGCATCGCGTGCAGCGTCTCCTGCCGGCCGAAGCCGCATTCCTCGCCGGTCATGCACTGGCTGAGCCCGATCCGTACCCCGTTCGGGTCCCACAGGGTCCCATCGAGATCCGGCGACCATTCGGCGTCGAGGCAGCCGAACCCGGGGAAGAAGAGCCGGCATTCCCCGCCGATCACGATCGACGCGGCGATCGGGACGTCGAGGTCCCCCGTGGCCACATCGAAGGAGTGCGTCCATTCGCCGCCGTCGGGGACCTCACCGGTCAGATGGACGTGGGTCGGGAAGGTCGTCTCGCCCGTGGCGCCCACGGCCTGTGCCCCCAGGGCGTGGACGTCGATGAGGCCCGACCCCCAATCGGGATCCTTGCCGGCCGGACCGAGATCCTCGGCGGTCCCCTCCAGAGCCGCCTGCACGTCGGCCGGCGACCAGCCCGGCGCGCCCTGCAGCGCGAGAGCGACCGCGCCGGCGGCGAACGGGGTCGCCATCGACGTCCCGCTGTGCACGATGTATCCGGCCCCCGTGTTCGCTTCGGCCGCCATGATCGTCACGCCCGGGGCGACGATGTCGGGCTTCACGTCGGTCTCGAACGTCGGTCCCCCACGGCCCGAGAAGTAGGCGAGGAAGATGCCGTCCGAATGGTTCGGGGCGCCGGGCGCCGCCGACCATTCCGAGACCGCGCCCACGGTGATCGCGTCGGCGGCGGCGCCGGGCGCCGCGATCGTGTCCGGCGCGTCGCCGGAGTTCCCGGCCGCCGCCACGACGACCTTGCCCTCCGCGACCGCGTTGTTCGCCGCGACGCTGAGAGCGTCCGACCCGTCGGAGGGGAACAGCGTCCCCAGGCTCATCGAGATGACGTCGACGTCGGGATCGGCCGCGCACCAGTCGATCCCCGCGACGATCCCGCTCTCCGTGCCGGAGCCGTCACCGGCCAGGACCTTGCCGGCCCAGAGGCCGGCGCCGGGAGCGACGCCGCCGAACGCCGCGGCCGAGGCGCCTCCGATCCCGTCGCCCACCGCGATGGAGGCCACGTGGGTACCGTGCCCGTGATCGTCGTAGGGCGCGTCCTGACCGTTGACGAAGTCCGCCCACACGATCGCCTTCGAGTCGAGCTGCTCGTGATCGGGATCGACGCCGGTGTCGAGGATGCACACGTTCACGCCGGCCCCGGTGAGGCCGAAGCCGTCGCGGGCCGCGTCGACGCCGAAGTCGGCGCGGGCGCGGTCCATCGTCACTCGGACCTCGGCGTCCGAGTCGACCCGGAGGACGCCCGCCGTCCGGCCCAGTGCCCGGACCTGGCCCGGCATGAGACGCGCGGCGAAGCCGTGGATGATCCGAAGCTTCCTCGAGACCGCGAAGGCGCCCACGGCGCTCCGGGCGTCGGCCAGCGTGAGGGATCCGTCGGTCGCGACGACGACGGACAGGCGGCGGTGTGGTGAGCTCGTGCGGATCTGCCGCTCGAGCACGTCGTCCAGGCGATCGCCGTCGCGATCGCCGAACCGGAGATGGGGGGCCTGAGCGACCGGTCCCCGGGGCGCCGCCGCCGCCGGGACCATCGGCAACGCCGCCACGGTCAACGCCAGGCTGCAGCCGATGATGACGCGACGCATCTCGGGAACCCTCCTTCCCAATGGATGTCGCGAGCCTGAGGCCAGGGCGCCGACGAGTCAATCAGGCGAATGGCTGTCTCCGGACACGAGCCGGACCTCGCCCGAACGACCGAGGCGAACCGAGCGTTCGCCCGCGACTACGACGAGGTCGGGAGCTCGCCGATCGGCAACGCGTCCCGTGGTGGGATCACGTGGATCGGCTCGTTCGGGTTGCCGATCTCC
>JBIOTM010000086.1:0-16379 GCA_044865955.1 Actinomycetota bacterium
GATGAGCGTCTCGACGATCGTCGTGGCCGTGAACGCGATGTTGCTTCGGGGGCTCGATCTGCGACCGATCGATCAGGACGCTCCGCCCGAACCGCGGGCCGCTGACGCCGGGCTGACAGACGACCACACGGCGCACGTCTAGTTCGGTCCGGTATCGCGTCATGCCTTCCCGCACGCCGGGTAGGTGTGGGTCCGGGTGAGGATGTTCGCGAGCTCGCCTCGGGCAAGCCCGCACTGGAGGTTCGAGTCCCTCAGCGCCCACCGGGTTCACCGGATCGCCCATCGCCAGGAGGGGCCCACGCCCGCCGAGGCTCCCTTACTCCCGGTGACGGAACCGTAGCCGGGACCAACGCGGCTGTTCCTCCGCGGAGATATCGCTCCCGCCTGCGATAGCTCATGATGATCGCGGTCGCAAGGCATGGCCGCCGGAATCTTCGAAGGAGAGGAACGATGAGAACGCTGCCGACACAGACCGCACACGGGCGGTGCGTTCGCCGGGGCCATCATCAGCTCCCGCCTCGGAGAGGGGAGATGGCCGTACGGTTCGGTCGCGTCCTTGTCCTCGCGTGCGCTCTGACCTCGATGGCGTCGACCCCCGCCCTCGCAGCCCCCGGAGATCTGGACACCACGTTCGGCGGGGACGGCAAGGTGACGACCAACTTCACCGTCAATGAGAACTACCCCAACCCGGTGGATTCCGACTTCGCCAACGCACTGGTGATCCAGGCCGACGGGAAGATCGTGGCCGCGGGGAGCGCCACCTCCGGCAGGTTCGGCCTGGCCCGCTACAACGCCGACGGGACCCGTGACACCACCTTCAGCGGGAACGGCAAGGTCGTCACGAACTTCACCGACGGCTTCGACAACGCCAACGCGGTGGCCATCCAGGCCGACGGCAAGATCGTGGCCGCGGGCAGAGCGGCGGGCGGGGGCGGCAGGTTCGCCCTGGCTCGCTACAACGCCGACGGCACCCTCGATGCCAGCTTCGGCGGGGACGGCAAGGTGACGACCAACTTCACCCCCTGGCGTGACGACGCTCACGGCCTGATCGTTCAGCCGAACGGGAAGATCGTGGCCGCGGGCGCTGCCGGCGACGGGGGCGACAACTCCACGTTCGCCCTCGCCCGCTACACCCCCGACGGGACACTGGATCCCACGTTCGGCGACGGCGGGAAGGTCACCACCAACTTCACCACGGGATCCGACTTCGCCTTCGCCGTGGCCAAGGCGAGCGGAAAGATCGTCGCCGCGGGGGGTGCCGGCGGCCTCGGTGGAAAGCGCTTCGCTCTGGCCCGCTACAACGCGAACGGGACCCGTGACACGACCTTCGGTGGCGACGGCAAGATCGTCACGAACATCACCGCCGGCGACGATTGGGCGAACGGGGTGACGATCCAGACCGACGGGAAGATCGTGGTCGCAGGCACCGGGGGCTACGCTCGGTTCGCCCTCGCCCGCTATACCCCCGACGGCGTCCTCGATAGCGCCTTCGGGGACAACGGCACGGTCCTCACCGACTTCACCACCCTGCAAGACGACATCGCGTACGGAGTGGCCATCCAGACCGACGGGAAGATCGTTGCCGCCGGCTCCGCCGGCGAAGGGTACGGCGACGCCCGGTTCGCCGTGGCCCGGTACACCCCCGGCGGTGCTCCCGACACCACCTTCGCGGACAACGGCACGCTCGTCACCGACTTCACCTCTGAGGAAGACTTCGCCAAGGGGGTGGCCATCCAGGCCGACGGCAAGATCGTGGTCGCAGGGATGGCGAACCTGTACGGAGAGTTCGCCCTGGCCCGGTACCTTGCCACGTAGGGTCAGCGGGTCAGCGGCGCGCGACGCGGCGCCACACGTCCCGCCCCGTTCCTCCCCCGCGAAGACCTTCATCGAAGCGGCCGTTTCGGAAACCCTCGCCCGGGTAACGGGGTGATGAGGAGGTATCCGACGTATGGGCGAGACTCGGTACGAAGTCGTTCGGAAGGGTGACGAGTGGGTCGTGGAGTCCGGAGGCAAGGCGACACCCCCGTTGCCGACGAAGGAGATGGCCGTCGACATGGCGACGCGGCGCGCGAAGGAAGATGCGCCGGCTCAGGTCGTCGTGCATGGTGAGGACGGCACGATCCAGGAAGAGAAGACGTTCGGGAGCTCCTAGCCGGTAGCTGGGCGAACGCCAGCTCCCCTCCGGACAGGGTCCTCTGTAGCCCGACCGGCGGTTGGGTGAGATCTGCGGCCCGCTAGGTCGAGAACCAGCGGGCGCCTTCAAGCGTTGCCACGGCCGTCCCCGTTCCCGCCGCCGTTCCCATTCCCGTTGCCGCCCTGGCCACCGCCGCCGCCGTCGCCTTGACCGCCGCCGCCGCTCCCGTTCGCCTGGTCCTCACCGTTGCCGTTCCCTCCGGCGTTCCCGCCCCCATCGCCTTGGTCACCGCCGTTGCCGTTGCCCTGGTCCCCGCCGTCCCCGTTCCCGCCGCCGTTGCCGTTCCCTTGGTCCCCGCCGTTGCCGTTCCCCTGGCCACTCCCGTCATCTTCGCCGCTGCCGCCTTGGTCCCCGCCGTTCCCGTTGCCCTGGTCCCCGCCGTTCCCGTTCCCCTGGCCACTCCCGTCGTCTTCGCCGCTGCCGCCTTGGTCCCCGCCGTCCCCGTTGCCCTGGTCCCCGCCGTTCCCGTTGCCCTGGTCCCCGCCGTTCCCGTTGCCCTGGTCCCCGCCGTTCCCGTTGCCCTGGTCCCCGCCGTTCCCGTTCCCACCGCCGTTCCCGGTTCCTTCGTCATCGCTGCCGCCGTTCCCGGTTCCTTCGTCGTCGCCGTTCCCGTTCCCGCCACCGTTGCCCTCGTCGCCGCCGTGCCCGCCCCCGCCACCGTTGCCCTCGTCGCCGCCGTGCCCGCCTCCGTTCTCGCCGCCGCCGCCTCCCTGGTCGTTGCCGCCATTGGCATTTCCATTGCCCTGGTCGTTCCCGCCGCCGTTGCCGTTCCCCTGGTCGCCGCCGCCGCCGCCGTTCCCCTGGCCGCCGCCGCCGCCGTTCCCCTGGTCGCCGCCGCCGCCGTTGCCGTGACCGCCTCCGTCGTCTCCGCTGCCGCCCTCACCGCCGCCGCCCTGATCGTCGCCGCCGCCGCCGCCGTTGCCGGTCCCACCATCGCCCTCGTCGTCGCTTCCCTCGCCGCCGACGTTCTCGCCGTCGTGGCCGATCCCACCACCGTTGCCGTGCTGGCCGTCTCCGTCACCGCTTCCGCCGCTGCCCTCATGACCGACCTCACCGTCGTCAGCATCATCGCCGACCTCGGCGGCATGGCCGCCGATCACGGTTCCGTTGCCCCGGCCGACCAGGCCGCCGCTGCCCACGGACGGATCGACATCCGACCCGTCGTCAGGACCAGTCTGGGGACCCACCCGGGCTGAGCTCGGGACCGGCGGGTCGAGCGGTTGGTTCGTCGTCGGGCCCATGGGCACGGACGATGCGGTGATCCGCTCGCGAGAAGGAACGAACACCGCGAACCAATCGGAGGCGAACTCCCGAGCGGGTTGGGGGAGCCGACCTGTGACGGCGAGGCTGCTGCCCGCCGTGAGCACGACCGTCGCCGCAGCGAGCGCGCCCCGCATCACGGGCCGGATCGGTCGACGCGTCCGACGCTTCGACAGGACCCACGCGTCGCGCGAGGCGCGCACCTCGGCCGCCATCGAGGCGACCGTGACACGCTCGGCCCAGAGCTCCTCGGCAACCGGTCCGTCGGCGACCTCCTTCAGGAGCTCCTGGAGATCGATCGGTCGTCCGCTCGGCGACCGGACGATCGCACGGAGGAGGGTCTTCCCTTCGTCACGTGGGGTGAGGTCCACGGTCAGCCGACCTCCGCGATCCGCGGTGACGCCTCACGGGTGTCGAGGAGCCGCAGCGCATCCATCTCGAGGAGCCGCACCGCTCCGGCGTCCTGACCGGTGATCACCGCGACGTCGTCGACGTCCAGTCGGCCGAGCGCCTTGAGCAGCAGCACGTCGGCGTGTTCCGGGGGGAGGGCCGCCACCCTGGCGAGGGCATCGGACATCGGCGTGGAGTCCGCGTCGGCCTCCACTGTCCCGCCGGATCCCGTTTCCTCCATCGGCCGCCGCGCCAGGTCGAACAGCCAGCGGCGGAACGCGGCCTCGTCACCCGAGAAGGTCTGCAGACCGCGGGCCACCTCGATCCACACCTTCTGCGCGGCCTCTTCCGGCGATGGGACGCCGCGGGCGCGGACGTATCGAAGGACCCCGGGATGGAACTCTCGGTACAGCAAGCCGATCGCCCATTCGATCCCGATGGCTGCCGCGGTCCGCACCGTTTCGAACCGCTCGCCTCGGAGCCCGTGTCCGTCCCGAGGCAGGGGATCCGGCCGTGCCTCGACCCTCGTGCCGGCGGGATCCTCGCGTGGGTCGGGCGAGGGCGCCAGGCCGCGCGGATCCTCGGCGAGTCGGAACGAGAAACGAGACCCTTCGCCGACGCGGCTCTCGACCTCGAGGCGGGAACCGTGGAGCTCGAGGATCTCGGAGACAACCGCGAGGCCGAGCCCGGTCCCGCGCGTGGAGCGCGTGTACAGATCGCCACCGCGGAAGAACCGCTCGCCGATCCGAGCCACCTCGGCCTCGGGGATGCCCGGGCCGTCGTCGCTCACGGCCACCGTGACCTGTCCCGGCCCCGCCCCGTGAGCGCTCACCACCACCCTGCTGCCGGGAGGCGTGTACTTGGAGGCGTTGGAGAGCAGGTTCTCGACGATCCGTTCGATCAGGACCGGGTCGGCGACGGTGCGGAGACCGGGCTGGACGGCCAGCACGACGTGATGGCTCTCCAGCAGGCTGCTGAGCCGGTCGACGACGCCGGGCAGCAGCATCGAGAGGTCGATCTCCCGGGCCTCGGGACGGAGCTGCCCCGATTCGAGCTTCGAGAAGTCGAGGAGCTGTGCGATCACCCGATCGAGCGTGGCCGCGTTCGCGTTCAACCGGCCGAGGAAGTCGGCACGGACCTCGTCGTCGATGGTCCGCCACTGGTGCTCCAGCATCCGGCCCACCCCGGTGATCACGGTCAGCGGGGTCCGGAGCTCGTGCGAGACGGTCGAGAGGAAATCGTTCTTCATCCGGTCGAGGTCGGCCAGCCGTTCGATGACCTGCCGCTGCTCGTCGAACCGTCGGACGTTCTCGAGGGCGAGGCTCGCCTGCGACGCCAGCATCCGGAAGACCTCAACGTCCTGGGGTGTGGGCCCGGGGGGCGTCTCGGACCCGACGACGAGGACGGCGGCGACGCCGTCGCTCACGCGGATCGGGACCGCCGCTCCGAACAGGGGAAGGGCTTCCGTCGTTCCCCTGAAGACGGCGAACTCACCGGTCTCGGCGGTGCGCACCACGACGTCCGGAGCCACTCGATCGCCGACCGATGTCGCGGGCACGGTGTGCCAGCCCTCGGGCTCCCGCACGAAGATCCGGGACGACCCGAAACCGAGACCCTCGACCGCCTCGATCGTCGTCCGGAGGACCTGATCCGTATCCGCCGTCGAGCTGCTCATGTCCTGCGCCGCTGCGGAGACCGTCGCGAGGAGCGCCCATCGCCGGTCGGCCTCCGCCCGCGCCTCCCACGCCGCCCGCACCTGGATGCGGATCTCCTGCACGAGGAATCCCGCGAGGAAGGTGAGGACCGACAGCACGACCAGCGGCAGGGGACCCTGGTCGGCCGCCTGCAGCGCGAGGCCGTACGCGACGAGCGTCATCGCGAGGAGGGCGACCTGTCCCCTGGGGGGGAAGGCGACGGCGAAGAAGACGGTCGTGAGCGCGTACAGCAACACCAGGGGCGATCGGGCGCCACCCGTCGCCCAGATCCCCACCGAGACCATCCCCAGGGCCGTCACGGCCCACACGGCCAGGAGCTTCATCCCGGCGCGCGTGGCCAGGAGACGATCCCAGGGAAGGAGCGTGGCTAGCGCCGCCCCCACGGCGAGCCCGGTCAGGAGCAATCCGTAGCCGCCGAGGTTGATCCTGGTCTTCGTCGCGAGGACGAACATCGCCGCGGCGGTCAGCGGGGCGAGCAGGGTGACGCGCATGCCCACCCGGAGCGTCCGGAACTCGATCGGGAGGGGACCACCGGGCAGGGCCCGGTCCGCGGCGGCGGGATGCGCGGATGCTCGCCGAGCGGCGGCGGGTGGAGCGGTGGCCATCTCTGTTGCCTCCGAAAGACGGGTACCGGCTGACTCGGCCCTGCGTTCGTGGCGCTGTAGGTCGCAGGGCGCCCCGACCGTAGCCGGGCGGCCTTCGGTGGTTCATCCGTCCGCGGGTCATTTCGGGGGAGTGGCCGGCCCCCGGCAACCGCGACCGTTGACCTAGGGCGCGGCCGGCCGTGCGAGCGGCCCTTCGACCCGGTTGGGGGTGGCGTGCCGCTCCGGCTCGATCAGCCGATGGGCTCGGCGAGGTTCTCGGCGGTTTGCTTCGAGATGCCGAGACGTTCGGCGAGGTCGGGGGTGTCCCCGTTGAGGAGCCTGTTGATCGACTCCTTCGACAGCCCGAGCTCCTTCCGGATGGCCTCCGGCGTGATCCCCGCCTCGACCGCCTCGTCCAGCCGCTCCTCGATGAGCTGCTGGCGTCGCTCCGCGACCTCCTCGAGCAGCACGAGCTTCTCGATCTCCTGCCTGAGGGCGTCGATGTCCGTGGCCCGTTCGTTCATCAGCTCGACTCGTACTTGAAGGAGATGTTGACGCGTGCGCGGTAGTTGGTGACCTTGCCGTCATCGATCGTGACGTCGAACTTCACGACCTCGCCGACGCGGAGGTCCCGGAGGGTCTTCGCTGCGGTCTCCACGGCGTTCTTGGCCGCCTCCTCCCACGAGGTGGCGCTGGTGCCGATCACCTCGGTCACCCGGTAGACGCTGTCGCTCACGCCGGCTCCCTTCCCCGCCCTGGGTCCGGGCACGATCGTCGCACGATCGTGGCCGGTCCGTCATCCCGGCGTTCGCAGCTCGAACCAGGCGGCCCGGTGGAGGCGGCCTTTCACGCGCAGGAGGGCCTGGCCGAGGTAGAGCCCGTCCTCGATCCGTACGAGCTCGTCGAGGATGTCGCGGATCAGCCAGGGGCTCTGCGGGTGCTCGTAGTCGATCTTCAGGACGTCCGCCCCCCCGGTGGTGAAGGCACTCGGCCCCTCCCACGTGGTGAACGGGAAGGTGGAGACGCGGCGATCGCCCTCCGGGTACTCGATGTCGTAGCCGGGCCAGAGCACGCGCAGCACCGGACGGAAGCTCGAGCTGAAGAGGTTGCGGCCCTCCTTCGCCTCGGGGTTGAAGGCCTTGCCCTTCCAGGGCATCCACAGCTTGGCGATGCCCGCCGTGACCGCGTCGAGGCCGTACCCGAAGGTGGTCGTGAGGACGCGGCCCTTCGTGGACCCGTCGATCGCCGGCGGTGTTCCCGCGTCCCGGAAGCACGCCTCGAGGTCGTCGAGCGCTCTCCGGCGGTCATGGGGAAGGTCCGCGAGCGCTCGGAAGTAGCGGAGGACGAGCTCCTGCGCCATGGAGCCCAGTATCGCACGGCACCCGGGATCGCCTCCCCGGGCGTACGCTTCGATGATGAGGCAGCGCCGCCTCGCAGCGTTCGTCGGGATCGCGATGCTCGCGGCCACCTGCACGCGCAGCGCCCCGGACGTCCCGTCCGGGGCGCTGCCCTCGGTCGACGCACTGCCCGGCGCCGCGACCGGCGAGCGCCTCCTCGTCTTGATGGACGACGGGAGCGTCATGACCGTCGGTCGCGACGGGAGCGATGCGACGCTCCTCGTTCGGAACGGAGGCCTCGACGTGGAGGTCCGCCAGCCCGTGTGGTCGCCGGACGGCCTGTCCGTCGCGTGGGCGGAGCTCGAGCTCGGGGACCAGGGCGCGCTGTCGCGGGTGGTGACGAGCCGTCCCGACGGATCCGGCCGGACAGAGATCCCCGTCGACACCGGCACGTTCTTCCTCCAGTGGGATCCGACATCGTCCCGGGTCGCGTACCTCGGGAACTTCCGGGGGGCGATCGGGATGGGGGTGGCGGACCCGGGCGCCGAGTCCGGTCCCGCGGCGACGACCCTGGGCGTGGGGCAGCCCTTCTACCTGTCCTGGGCACCAACCGGCGACCGCCTGCTGATCCACGTCGGCGACGCGACGCTCGGCACGCTCGATCTCGACGGCAACCTCAGTCCCCTGGAGGACGCGCCGGGCATCTTCCAGGCACCGGTGTGGCTGTCCGACGGACGGCTCGTCTACGCGGCCACGTCCGGGAAGCGTGAGGCCCTCGTGGTCCGGGACGGCAACCGCCCGCGGGAGCTGGTGCGGTTCACCGGGGCGATCGAGTTCGTGGTGAGTCCCGGCGGCGATCGCATCGCTTACCGGATCGACGACGGCGGGGGACTGGGAGGGATCGACGTCGTCGACATCCGATCCGCCAGATCGCGTCGCGTCACCGGCGCACCGACCTCGGCGTTCCACTGGAGCCCCGACGGCCGTCGGCTCCTCCTGATGACGCCCGAGGACGGCGACGACCCCACGGCGCACCGGTGGCGGGTGTGGGACGGCAACGAGACGACGACGGTGGGGCCGTCTTTCCTCCCCAGCCCGACCTTCCTCCGCGACTACGTCCCCTTCTTCGGACAGTTCGCACAGGCGATGACCCTGTGGTCACCGGACGGCCGGTCGTTCGCCTTCCCCGGGTTGATCGGGGACCGCGCCGGGATCTGGGTCCAGGAGCTGGGCGCGGAGGAGCCGACCTTCGTCGTGGAGGACGGCGCCGTCGTCGCGTGGTCGCCGGTCAGCACCTAGGGCCCACCGGCGACGCGGAACGGCACCGATCTACGCCAGCAGGTACCGACGGGAGAGCGGCACGTCGCCGACCGGATCGCTGCGCAGCACGCGACCCTCGAGCGTCACGGTGCCGTCTCCGGCGGAGACCTCGATCGGCGGAACGACGGCATTGCGGGTGAGGTCCGTGCGCCGGATCCCCCGTGTCCCACGGACCGGTACGAGCCGCCGTCGGGTCCCGAGCGTCCGAGCGATGCCGGCCTCCGACGCCGCCGACGAGACGAACGTGGTCGACACGGCGGCGGGAGCGACGCCGGTGGCACCCCAATCCGGCCCGAACCGCGTGGGTTCGGCACCGTGCACGCTGGCGTTGCCTTCGCCGATCGCGGTCCATGCCACCACGCCGCCCTTGCAGACCATCACGGGCTTCACGCCGAAGCTGGCCGGCTGCCACAGGACGAGGTCGGCGAGGTGGCCGGGGACCAGCGAGCCGACCTCGTCGGCGATCCCATGGACCCGGGCGGGCTCGATCGTGAACTTCGCCAGGTAGCGGAGGACCCGTTCGTTGTCGTCCCTCCGACCGTCGTCGTCCGACGAGGCCCACCCGCGTCCGTGCTCCGAGGCGCGCCAGGCCTTCATCGCGTGCGCGAGCTGGAAGGTGCGCCTGATCGTCTCGCCGATCCTGCCCATCCCCTGGGAGTCGGAGTTCACGATCGAGATCGCGCCGAGGTCGTGCAACGGACCCTCGGCCTGCATCGACGGGACGTGCACCAGCTCGCGCGCCGCCGCCACGTCCCCGGGGATCCGCGGGTTCCCCTCGTGGACGATCAGCTTCATGTCCGGCTGCTCCGCGGGGGTGGAGGCGCCGAACGGGATGGTGGGAGTCGTGGAGGAGCAGACGACGTTGGCATGGCGGACGAGCCCGATCACGTCTGGGATGTGGCCGCCCCCCGACCCCTCCACGTGATACGCGTGGATCGTGCGGCCGGCGATCGCGTCGACCGTCTCGCCCAGTTCGCACGATTCGTTCAGCCCGTCGGTGTGGAGGCACACCTGGACGTCGTGCTGGTCCGCGACGCCGAGCACCCGGTCGATCAGGTCCGGATAGGCGCCCCAGTCCTCGTGGATCTTCAGGCCGATCCCGCCCGCTTCGATCACCTCCTCGAGCCGTTCCGGCCGCGTCGACCGAGCCGACGGCTGGAGCCCGACGTTCACGGGGAGGTGCTCGAACGCCTCCAGCGTGCGCACCATCCGCCACGGGGGCTCCTCGAACCCCGCGGTGATCAGCGTCGTGACGCCGGCGGAGAGCGCCACGGGAACGAGACGCGGGGACAGCAGGTGCACGTGGGAGTCGACCGCGCCCGGCGTCGCGATCAGCCCGTGGCACGGGATCGGCCAGGTGTTCGGGCCGATCGTGAGATCGACGCCGTCGGTGATGTCCGGGTTGCCCGCGCGACCGATGCCCGCGATCCGGCCGTCCTTGATCCCGATGTCGGCCTTGACGACCGGGAGCAGCGGGTCCAGCACGACCGCGCTCGCGACGACCGCGTCGAGCTCGCTCTCGGTCGTCGCGCGGTCGTGCTGGGCCAGGCCCGCGCGCCAGTTCTTCGCGTAGCCCCACAGGGCCTGGTCGGCCGGATCCGTGAGGTCCTGCTCGATCTCGACCCAGAGGTCGGTGTCGCCGAGCCGGATCCGGTCGCCGGCCGTCGGGCCGTGGCGCGTCGCATGTTCCGCGCGCGAGTACCGCTCGGGCACCCGGCTAGGCTCCCGTCCCCCCGTACCGAACGAGGTCGACCTCGTGCGTCTCGCCCGGCGCCCATCGGAGCGAGTCGCCGGCCGGCAGGTCGAGGCGGAACCCCTCGGCCGCGGCGCGGTCGAACACGAGGTGCTCGTTCGAACGCCAGAAGGGGAAGTGCGACGAGACGCGGATCGGATGGGCGCCCCGGTTCGTGACCGAGAGGTGGATGCGCTCCTTCCCTGGGGCGAGGACGACGTCCCCGTCCCCGAACGCGATGGCGCCCGGCCCGTCGGCCGCGGCGGGACCGAACGGATCGCGGAGGACGAAGAGCCGAGACCCCTCCCCGAGGAGCACCTCCACCCGGATCTCCGGCACCACGTTCGCCACGCCGTCCACGACCTGGTCCGGACGGACGGCGGCGCGGCCGGCCGCGGCGACCTCCTCGTACGAGCCGCCGCCGCGGCCTGCCGCGTGCATGTCGTCGCACACGAGCGCGACCGCCTCCGGAGCGTTCAGGCGGAGGCCCCTGGCGAGGGTGGCGCGGGCGAGCTGCGCGGCGTTGAAGACGCGGAGCCGCTCCTCCTCCGTGGGGGTCAGCTGCATCCGGCGAGCGTACCCTCGGTCGCGATGTCGCGCCCGGCCGAGGATGCGTACCCGGCATCCGCTCCGAGCTTCAAAGAGGCCGCCCGGTTCTGGGTGTGGCTGGGCTTCGTGAACTTCGGGGGGCCGGCCGGGCAGATCTCGCTGATGCGCCAGGAGCTCGTCGAGCGCCGGCGCTGGATCGACGAGGGGCGGTTCCTCCATGCCCTCAGTTACTGCATGCTCCTGCCGGGCCCGGAGGCGACCCAGCTCGCCACCTACGTCGGGTGGCTCCTGCACCGGGTCCGCGGCGGGCTCGTCGCCGGGATCGCGTTCGTCCTGCCGAGCTTCTTCCTCCTCCTGGTGCTCTCCTGGGTCTTCGTCACGCACGGCGACCTCCGATGGGTCGCCGGCGCCTTCGCCGGGCTGGCGGCGGCGGTCGTGGCGATCGTCGCCCAGGCGATGATCCGCCTCGGGCGGAGCGCGCTCGCGAACGGCGTGATGGTCGCGGTCGCGGTCGCCTCGTTCGCTGCGATCTTCGCGTTCGCCGTTCCGTTCCCGGTGGTCGTGGCGGCGGCCGGGGCGTTCGGCTTCGTGGGGGGCACCGTCCGGCCCTCGCTGTTCCAGGTGGGCGTGGGACGCGAACAGGAGCGGCGGGCGGCGGCCATCGTTCCTCCCGGGGCCGGGACGGCGGACACGTCCCTCCGGCGGAGCCTGCTCGTGCTGGCCGTCGGGCTCGCGGCCTGGCTCGGCCCGATCGCCGCGATCGCCTGGTGGCGGGGCGGCGCCGGGACGGTGGCCGACATGGGCTGGTTCTTCTCGAAGGCGGCCCTCGTGACGTTCGGGGGCGCCTACGCCGTGCTCGCCTACCTGAACCAGGCCGCGGTCGGCGTCTTCGGCTGGCTGCGGCCGGGCCAGATGGCGGTCGGTCTCGGGCTCGCCGAGTCGACGCCCGGTCCGCTGATCATGGTGGTCGAGTTCGTCGGGTTCGTGGGCGCCTACCAGCATCCGGGAGGGCTGCCCCGGCTGGTCGCCGGCGTGCTCGGCGCCACGATCGCCGTGTGGGCGACGTTCGCTCCGTGCTTCCTGTGGATCTTCCTGGGGGCGCCGTACGTCGAACGGATCCGCGGGAACGTCCGTCTCGCCTCGGCGCTCGAGACCGTGACGGCCGCCGTGGTGGGGGTGATCGCGAACCTCGCCGTCACGTTCGGGGAGGTGACGATCTTCCGCCAGGTGAGGGTCGTTCGGGTCCTCGGGGGCGACCTCGTGGTGCCGGTCTGGTCCCGGGTGGATCCCTTCGCGCTCACCGTCGCGGTGACGGCGTTCGTCGTGCTGTGGCGCTTCGGGTGGAACGTCGTGCCGGTGATCGCGGCGAGCGCCGTGGCCGGGCTGGTGGTCAGGGGCCTGCTGTAGGCGGGCGCCGGTCGCGCCGGATCAGGATCGCTCCGCCGACAAGGGCGATCCCTGCGAACGAGAACCACTGGATCGCGTACGAGAGATGCGGTCCTTCCGAGAGCTCGGGCAGCGGGATCGGCACGGGCAGCGAGCCGCGCTGGGGAGGCACCTGGCGGGCGAGCTGGATCGCGAGCGGGAACACGGGGTAGGGGAGCGTGGACGCGATGCCCTCGACGTCGAGCGCCCGGACGACGCCGTCGGCGCTCGGCACGGTGGAGCCGTCACCCTCGTCGGGCACCAGGGAGCCCCGGACCTCGACCTCCTCGGTGACCGGCGCCGCAACGGGGACGGGGACCGTCTGCATCTCGAACGGGACCCATCCCCGGGCGACGAGGACCGCGGTTCCGTCCCCCAGGACGAGCGGCGTCACCACCTCGTGGCCGGGTTCTCCGTCCAGCGTCCGGCCGAACACGATCACCTCGTGTTCCGGGTCGTACCGGCCGTCGGCGGCGACGCGTCGGTAGGGAACGGCGGGGGCCGACGACGCGCTCCCGATCCGCTCGACCGTCGACGCCCGCTGCCGGAGGATCCGTCCGTTCAGGGTCCGCCGCTCGTCGAGCCGGCGGAGCTGCCAGGCGCCGAGGGCCACGCAGGCGGCGGCGACGCCGGCGGCCACGACCGCGATCGCGATCCGTCTCGAGATGGGTGGCGGCATGTCGTGGCCGGGCGTCGCCGCCGCTACGGCCCCTTCGCCTCCTGGATCACGTTGCCTCCGTCCACGACGAAGGTCTGTCCCGTCACGTAGCTCGCGCGATCGGACGCGAGGAACGCGATCACCTCCCCGACCTCCTCGGGTGTTCCCGACCTGCCGACGGGCGTGTAGAGGCCCGACGCCCGCTCGGCATCGGTCTGCGAACCGGTCGCGATCCACCCCGGTTGCACGCTGTTCACCGTGACGCCCCGCGCCGCCACCTCGATCGCGAGCCCGCGCATCAGTCCGTCCATCCCGGCCTTCGCGGCCGAATACGCGACCGAGCCGGGCGTCGTGACGACCGGCCCCGTCACCGAGGACACCATGACCACGCGACCCCAGCCGCGATCGGCCATGCCGGGCACGATGGCCCTCGTCACGTTGTAGGCCGTGCCGAGGTTCATGGC
Organism: Actinomycetota bacterium; assembly: GCA_044865955.1. Classification (GTDB taxonomy): domain Bacteria; phylum Actinomycetota; class UBA4738; order UBA4738; family HRBIN12; genus JAJNBA01. Next base: position 13,629 of record JBIOTM010000086.1, read on the forward strand.
GAGGCCCCGATCCCACCGCGCGTCGTCCATGTCGCGGAACGCGACGTCGTCGTCGGCCTCCATCGTCACCGCGACCATCCCCGCGTTGTTCACGAGGATGTCCACCCGCCCGAACGCCGCCAGCACCTCGTCCACCATCCTGCGGACGTCCGACCGGTCCGTGAGATCCCCCACGAAGCCCGTCGCCTGCAGACCCTCGGTCCGGAGCTCGGCGGCGCGCTCGTGGATCCGTCCGGTGGTCGACGCGAGCGCCAGGGCGGCGCCCTCGCGGCCGAGGATCCTCGCGGTGGCGAACCCGATCCCGGTTGGGCTCCCGGCTCCGGTCACGAGCGCCACGCGATGCATCGCCTCGCCGAGCATGCGCGGATCGTAGCGGGTGGTTCCACCGGGGGAACGGCATGCCATCCGCTAGGCTCCGCGCCCATGGACCCCGCGCGCCCGCTGCTGGAGATCCAGGAACTCGACACCGCGATCGACCGACTCACGGCACGGGTGCGAGCCCTGGAACGAGGCGAGGATCTGCTCGCGGCCCGCGCCGAGGCGGACGGGGCCGAGCGGGCCCTGGGCGAGCTCCGGCTGAAGCTGGACGAGCTCGGCCGGGACCAGCTCCGCTTCGAGCACGAGATCGATTCGATGAACCAGAAGGCGGCCGCCGAGGAGCGGCGCCTGTACGACGGCTCGGTCGCGAACGCGAGAGAGCTGGATTCGATACGGCACGAGGTGGAGAACCTCACCCGGCGGCGGAGCGACCGGGAGGACGAGCTACTGGCGCTGATGGAGATCCGGGAGAGCCTCGAAGGGGAGGAGCGGGCCGCCACGGCCAGGTTCGAGGGTCTCCGGTCACGGGTCGACGACGTCGCGGGGACCGCTGCCGACGAGCTGCAACGGGCGACGGCCGAGCTCAAGGAGCGCGCCGAGGCGCGCGAGACGCTGGCGGGGACCGTGGATCCCGAGCTCCTCGATCTCTACGAGGACCTCCGGCGTCAGAAGAAGGGCGTCGGCGCCGTCGCGCTGATCGACGGCGTCTGTCAGGGGTGTCACGAGCAGCTTTCGGCGGTCGAGCGGGATCGGCTGAAGCGGGCGACCGGCCCCAAGAGGTGCGAGCACTGCCGTCGGATCCTGGTCATCTGATCGTCGCCTGCGACGGGGCGGCCCGGGGCAACCCGGGGCCTGCGGGCATCGGCGTGCAGGTCGTGAGCGGGTCCGGGGAGATCCTGGGCGAGATCGCCCGGGGTATCGGCGAGGCCACGAACAACGTGGCCGAGTACACGGCCGTCGTCGAGGGGCTGTCCCTGGCCCGCGAACTCGGCGCACGATCCGTGACGCTCCGCTCCGACAGCCAGCTCTTGGTGAACCAGCTCACTGGCCGCTACCGCGTGAAGAGCCCGCACCTCCAGCCTCTGCACCGGCGGGTCCGATCCCTCGCCGCGGGCTTCGACGGGATCTCGTTCGAACACGTGCCGCGGGAACGGAACGCCGAGGCGGATCGGCTGGCCAACGAGGGCGTCGACCGGTGGCTGGCGGGTGAGCGCTAGGGGGAGGGCGAGGGCGACGCCGAGCCCTGCGGGGATGGGACGCCGAAGACGAAGCCCGTCGCCTCGCCATCCGGTCCGGCGACGGCGATCTGCAGGTCCAGCCGGCCGTCCTGGACCGGCGCCGCGAAGCTCACGATCCCCTCGACCGACTCCCCGGGGCGGATCGCCCGCGGGAAGGTGACGATGGGAGCCGCGTCGGTCGCCGGCTGCTTCGCGGCGGTGAGGAGGGCGGTGAGGTTCGGCACCACGCGGAGCCGGCGACCCGTGTCGTTCGTGATCTCCACCCCGAACTGCCACCGCTCCAGCTGCACGAGGTTCCGGATCTCCACCGTCACCCCGGCGCGCCGTTCTCGCGCGTCGTCGAACACCTGGAAGAACTGGTCCAACCGCAGGCCGTCCCGCTCGAAGTTGAGGACACGGAACCGGCCGCCGGGGTCCATCACGAGGACGATCAGGCCGTCCATCACGCGATGCAGCGGCGGCGGGGGCTGGGCGTCCTCCTCCTCGAACGTGAAGGTCACCGTGGCTCGCACGACGACGCCGTAGGCCACCAGGTCGTCCAGCGAACCGTCGGCTGCCCGGACCGGTCCGGCCGGACCGAGGTGCCCGAGCTGGAGGCTCCCGTCGATCGTGCCGGGGAACCCGGCGTTCTGGATCGCCTGCAGGTGGGCCCACTCCCTGGCCAGGACGCCCTCGGTCAGGCGGTGGAGCGCTCGCCCGCCGTCGGCGGGCGAGCGCGCGTACGCCCGGAGGAATGCGAGCGCGACCGACCGCGCCTGTCCCGCGAGCCACAGATCGTCGATCGCGATGATCCCCATCGAATGCGGCGCCTTGGGTCCCTCGGGCTCGGGTACCCGCGAGCACGCGGCCGCGACCGCGACGACCGCCACGAGGCTGACGAGGACGCGACGCATGGGGTGAGCACCATCGTACGCAGTACCCTTGTGCATGGAGGAGCCGGCCGGGCGGTCGCGGCCGCGCATCGCGCGGTCGAGGAAAGTCCGGACTCCGAAGGGCAGGGTGCTGGGGAGACCCAGGCGGGGGCGACCTCGCGAAGGCGCAACAGAAAGCAGACCGCCGCCGCATCCGCGGCGGCAAGGGTGAAACGGTGCGGTAAGAGCGCACCAGCGGCGCGGGCGACCGCGCCGGCTCGGCAAGCCCCACCCGGAGCAAGGCCAAGCAGGCAGCGTTCGAGGACGGCCCGTCCGAGCTGCCG
>JBIOTM010000087.1:0-36784 GCA_044865955.1 Actinomycetota bacterium
CGCCCTCGAACGGCTGAAGCGCCGCGTCGAGATGGGCTGAGCGCTTCCCCTGCGCACCCGGCCTGCGGACCCGGCGTGTGCACCCAGCCTGCGCACGGGCCCGCGACCCGGGCCGTCGCACCCGGCCACAGCCCGGCGCCCGTAAGCTGGCGGTGTGCGGGTGCTCCTGTTCACGGGCAAGGGCGGGGTCGGCAAGACGACGATCGCGGCGGCCACCGCCGTCCGTTCGGCCGCCTCCGGCGGTCGAACGCTCGTGCTGTCCACGGATCCCGCGCACTCGCTCGGCGACTCCTTCGAGGTCGAGATCGGCTCCTCCCCGACCCAGGTCGCCGATCTGCTGTGGGCCCAGCAGATCGACGCGCAGGAGCGACTCGAGGACAACTGGCGAGAGATCCAGGACTACATGATCCAGCTGATGAGCTGGGCCGGGACCGAGACGATCCAGGCGGAAGAGCTGACGGTCCTGCCCGGCATCGACGAGATCTTCGCCCTGATCGACGTCAAGACGCACGTCGAGAGCGGCGACTACGACGTCCTGGTCGTGGATTGCGCGCCCACCGCGGAGACGCTCCGGCTCCTGTCCCTCCCGGACGTGATGCAGTGGTACATCGAGCGGATCTTCCCGGTGGAGCGACGGATCGTGAAGACCGTCCGCCCGATCGTGTCGAGGGTCACCACCCTGCCGATCGCGGGCGACCGGGTCTTCGACGCGATCGAACGTCTGCACCGGAACCTCGATGCGGTCAAGCGGATCCTGACCGACGAGGCGATGTCGTCGGTGCGGCTCGTGGTGAACCCGGAGAAGATGGTGATCGCCGAGGCGCGCCGGACGTACACCTACCTCGGACTGTTCGGCTACCGGGTCGACGCGGTGGTGGTGAACCGGGTCCTCCCGCCCGACGTGACCGATCCCTACTTCGGGAAGTGGAAGGACATCCAAGCCGAGCATCTGTCCACGGTCCACGAGTCGTTCGAACCCGTCCCGATCCTGACGGCACGCCTGTTCGACCGGGAGATGGTCGGCTTGCCCCTCCTCCACGAGATGGGCGGGGAGGTCTACGGGGACCTCGACGCCGCCGAGATCCTGTTCCACGACGATCCGATCCGCGTGCGGAAGCGCGGGACCGGCTACGTCCTCACCATGCGGTTGCCGTTCGCCTCGCGGGAGGACATGGACATCCACCGCCGGGGCGAGGAGCTGTACGTCCGGGTGGGGTCGTACAAGCGGAACCTGATCCTGCCCCAGTCGCTCAAGCGGATGACCGTTCGCGAGGCGAACTTCGCCGGCGATCACCTGGAGATCCTGTTCGGGCGGGAGCCTCGCCCGCAGGCGATGGAAAGGAGCTGAGATGGCCGAGGCCGCGAAGGGAAGCCGATCACGGACGCGCCCGCCCGAGGAGACGGAGCGGCGGGACGGTCACGTCTGCACCGTGGGCTTCTGCCCGATCTGCCTCGCCGTGACGGCCGTGCAGCCCCTGAAACCCGACGCGGTCGAGCATCTCCTCAACGCCGGGCGCGAGTTCCTGCTGGCGATGACCGCCGTGCTGGGGGCGAGGGCCGACGAGACCGGGTCGAAGGAGAAGGCGCCGACGCTCACGCGCATCGACATCGAGTGAGCGCCGAGCAGGCGGTCGGGGTCGACGTCGGGGGCACGAAGACCGCCGCCGTCCGCATCTCGGAGACGGGCGAGATCCTCGCTCGCACCTCGCTGCCGACCCCGGCGGACGACCAGGACGCGACCCTCGCGACGCTCGAGCGGGCGGTCGCCGAGGTCATCGCGGGCGGCGTCGTTGCCATCGGGCTCGGCGCGGCGGGGCTGGTCGACGTCCGTTCGGGCGTCCTGCTGTTCTCGCCGAACCTCTCGTGGCGGAACGTGCCGCTCGCAGGAGGGCTCCGAGGGAGGTTCGATCTGCCCGTCACCGTGGACAACGACGCGACGGCCGGCGCATGGGCCGAGTACCGGCTCGGCGCCTCGCGAGGCTATCGCGACTCGCTCTTCGTCGGGGTGGGCACGGGGATCGGCGGTGGGATCGTCGAGGACGGGCACCTGGTCCGGGGTGCTCACGGCTTCGCAGGCGAGATCGGGCACATCATCGTCGAGCCGGGTGGACCCCTGTGCGGATGCGGGAACCGGGGGTGCTGGGAGCAGGTCGCGAGCGGGCACGCCATCTCCCGCGCGGGACGGAGGGCGGTCGAGGAGCACCCCGGATCGGGGATCGCCCGGCTGGCGGAGGGCGACCCGGAGCGCGCGACCGGAACCCTGGTCGTCCGGGCGGCCCGGGAAGGCGACGAGATCGCCGGCGGGATCCTCGCCGAGACCGGACGTCGGCTGGGCGAGGGGATCGCGGGACTGGTGAACATCCTCGACCCCGACGTGGTGGTCATGGGGGGTGGGGTTGCCGAAGCCAGCGACCTGCTCCTGGAGCCGCTCCGCGGGGCGTACCGGGGGGCCGTGGAAGGCCGTGAGGCGAGGCCGGACGTGCCGATCGTGCCGGCCGAGCTGGGCAACGACGCGGCCGCGGTCGGCGCGGCGCTCCTCGCGCTCGAGGGCCTGCCGTGAAGCTCGGCGTCAGCCTCCCGATGTTCACGGCCGATCCCGGCCGGCCGCTGGCGGCCGCGGCGCGAGCGGCGGCCTCCGGGTACGACGGCGTGTTCGCGCCCGATCACCTGTTCCCGCCGGGAGCGCCCGACCGTCCCTCGCTGGAACCCTTCACCGTGCTCGCGGCCGTCGCCGCGCTGCAGCCCGAGATCCACGTTGGGACGCTCGTCACGCGGGCGTCGCTCCGCCCGGTCGGGATGCTGGCGAAGCAGGCGGCGTGCCTCGACCGGATGAGCGGCCGGGGGTCGATCCTCGGGCTGGGGGCGGGTGACACGGTGTCGAAGCCCGAGCACGAGGCCTTCGGGCTCCCGTTCCCGTCGACCGGGGAGCGGGTCGCGAGGCTCGAGGAGACCGCCGTGGCGCTCCGGGCGCTGTTCTCCGGGGCACCTTGGGGTGGCGGCGAGCACGTCCCGCCGATCTCGGGTCCGCTCTCGCCGCCCGGACATCCGGAGCTCTGGATCGGCGGCCGCTCGGACGCGGTCCTCGCGGCCGCCGCGCGGGCGGCCGACGCGTGGAACGGGTGGGCGATGGACGCCGGCGCGTTCGCGGCCGCCGCCGACCGTCTCCGTGGCCTCGCCGGGGGCCGGACGGTCGCGCCGACCTGGGGCGGGATCGTCCTGGTCGGACGGCACGATCGGGAGCTCGACCGGCTCCGCGCCGAGCGGCGAGCCAGAGGGCTTCCGATGGACGTGTGGCAGGGGACGGCGGGCGATCTCCGCCGCTTCGCTTCCCGGCTCGAGGAGGCCGGTGCGACGTGGATGATCGTCCTGCCCGTCGGCGGCGAGGATCGGATCCAGGTCGTCGTCGAGGTCCTGCGGGCGTGAAGAGCGGCGAGCTCAAGCGGGCGAAACGCAGGATCCGTCGCGACGTGCTGGCCGCGCGGGACGCCCTCCTGCCCGAGGAACGGATGGCGTTGGGGGAGCGGGTGGTGGAGCGGTTCCTCGCGCTGCCCGCGGTGGAGCGGGCCGGCTCCGTCATGGCCTTCTGGGCGTTCGGCTCGGAAGTACCGACCGCCCGGCTGATCGAGCGCCTCCACGCCTCGGGAACCACGGTGGCCCTGCCCAGGATCGAGGGCCGGGAGCTGGTCCCGGTGGCGTTCGGCTCCGGCGATCCGACCGTGACCACGCCGTTCGGAGCGGAGGAGCCCGTCGACGGCGTGCCCCTCGAACCGGCGGCGCTCGACGTGGTGGCGGTCCCCGGCCTGGCCTTCGACCGGGACTGCGGGCGGATCGGGTACGGCGGCGGCTTCTACGACCGGTTCCTCAGGGGTGTCGAGGCGTTCACGGTCGGCCTCGCGTTCGGGCTCCAGGTCGTCGACCGGGAGCTCCCGCGGGGGCACTTCGACCTCCGGCTGGACGCCGTGGTGACGGAGTCCGACACGTTCGAGTGCTCCGACTTGAACAGCCGTTCAAGGTCGTGATAAGAGGGCTCATGGAGGGGAACCAAGGAGCGGGCGAGAGCCGCCAGACCGCCTTCCACACCATCATGTCGAAGACCGCCGCGGGCTTCATGGAGGAGGCCGGGTGGTGGTGGGTCACCGGTTTCGGCGATCCCGAGGCCGAGTATCGGGCCGTCCGGGAAGGCGTCGGCGTCTGGGACGTGTCGCCGCTGAACAAGTGGGAGTTCCGCGGCCCCGACGCCCTCGAGGCGGCGCAGCGGGTCCATTCCAACGACATCCTCGGCCTCCGGACCGGTCAGGTCCGCTACGGGGCGTTCCTCGACGAGGACGGCCTCCTGGTCGACGACGGCACCGTCTTCAAGCACGCCGACGACCATCTGTGGGTCTGCACGAACGGCCTCGATCACGAGGCGTACTTCGGGGAGGCGGCGAAGGGTCTCGACGTCGCCGTGGAGTACATCGCGCCGGACCTCCCGCACCTGCAGGTGCAGGGTCCCAGGTCGCGCGAGCTGCTCCAAGGGCTCACCGACGTCGATCTCGGAGCGCTCCGCTACTTCAACTTCATCCCCGACCAGGTGGAGGTGGGGGGCGTCCCCGTGTGGCTGTCGCGGACCGGCTTCTCCGGCGAGCTGGGGTACGAGCTCTTCATCCGTCCCCCGTACGCGAGGGATCTGTGGGAGGTGATCGAAGGAGCGGGCGCCGTCCCCTACGGGGTCGACGTCATCGAGCCGCTGCGGATCGAGGTCGGCATGATCGTGACCGACTACGACTACGAGGCGCACGAGCGGAGCCCGTACGACCTGGGCCTCGATCGCGTGGTTGCGTTGGACGCCGAGGGTGCGTTCATGGGCAAGGAGACGCTCCGCGAGCTTGCCGAGGACCCACCCAACCGTCTGAAGACGCTCCGTCTCGAGGGCGCGGAACTGCCCGAGTACGGCGCGGCGGTGACCCGCGACGGCGAAGCGGTCGGCGTCCTCACGTCGCCGGCGACGAGCCCCGTCTACGGGCCCATCGGCCTCGCGATCCTCCGCACCGACGCGGCGACCGAGGGGACCCGCGTGGAGGTCGCGCTGGGAGATGGCACCATCGGTGCGAGCGTGGACGTCCTCGCGATCCACGACCCGGAGAAGGCGCGTCCGCGGAGCTGACGCCGCGTAGGCTCCGCTCGATGAACCCCGTCGCGGGCGTGGTGCCCAACTTCAGCGAAGGCCGACGCCGCGACGTGATCGACGCGATCGTGGATGCCCTGCGCGTGCCCGGCGCGCGGGTCGTGTTCGCGGAGGCCGATCCGGACCATCATCGGCTGGACACCACCGTGCTCGGCCAGCCAGACGCCGTCCGGCGGTCGGCGCTCGCGGGCGCGGCCGAGGCCGTCGAGCGGATCGACATGTTCGAGCACCGGGGTGGCCACCCACGGATGGGGGCCGCCGACGTGATCCCGTTCATGCCCGTCCGGGACGTCACGATGGACGAGTGCGTGGCCCTGGCGCGTGACCTCGGTCGCGAGCTCGCGGCCCGCCTGGATCTTCCCGTCTACCTCTACGGCGAGGCCGCCCTGGTGCCCGAGCGGCGGTCCCTGGCCGACGTCCGCCGGGGCGAGTTCGAAGGGCTCCGGGAGGCGGTCGCCGTCGGCGACCGCCTCCCGGACTTCGGTCCCCACGAGATCGGGCGAGCCGGCGCCACGGCGGTCGGCGCCCGCAAACCCCTGGTCGCGTTCAACACGTATCTGTCCGGGACCGACGAGGCGGCGGCGAAGGAGATCGCGCGCGCCGTGCGGGAGTCCTCCGGCGGGCTTCCCGCCGTCCGGGCGATCGGGTTCGCCGTGCCCGAGCGCGGATGCGTCACCGTGTCGATGAACCTGATCGACGTCGAGGCGACCGGCATCCGGGCGGCGTTCGACGCCGTGGCGTACGAGGCGCGCGCGCGGGGTATGGAGGTCGTGGACTCGGAGATCGTGGGGTTGGCGCCGGAGGCAGCCCTCCCGCCGGGAACCGCCGAGCACGTGCGACTCTCGGGGTTCGAAGCCGACGAACAGATCCTCGAACGCCTGGTCGCGGCCGGCCGGGACCTGCCGCCGAGAGAGAGGAGCACCCGTGAGCACGGCTGAGGAACGGGTCGGAGCGTGGCTGGCCGCACTCGCCTCCGATTCGCCGACCCCCGGTGGGGGCGCCGCCGCCGGCCTGGCTGCGGCCGCCGGCGCCGCCCTGATCGCGATGGTGGGGCATCTCACGATCGGGAAGGAGGGGTTCGAGGACGTCGAGCCGCGGATGCGCGACCTCGTGAAGCAGGCCGACGGCGAGCGGGAGACGTTCCTCGCCCTCGCCGACGACGACGCACGGGCCTTCGAAGCCGTGATGGCCGCCTTCCGGCTCCCGAAAGGGTCGGAGGAGGATGTGACCGCCCGCACGCTCGCGATCCAGGAGGCGTACGAGGGAGCCGCCGCCGTCCCGCTCCACCTGGCGCGGCGATCCGTGGACCTGATGGAGCTCGCGGAGGACGCCGCGGCGATCGGCAACCCGCACGCCGCCTCGGACGGCTACTCGGCGGGCGCGCTGCTCTTCGCGGCCTCGATCGCCGCGATGGCGAACGTCAGGATCAACGCCGCGGGCCTCAAGGGCGAGGCGAAGGGCCGGGGCCTGGTCGAGGAGTGCGATGCCCTCCGCGAGCGCGCGGACACCTTGCTGCAGCAGGTCGAGGAAGCGTTCCTCCTCCGCCTGTCCGGCTGAGCGGCGCGGCGTCGCATCGCGCTACGCTTCGGAGCGGGTGAGGATCGACTCGGTCGTCTTCGACTGCCACGATGCCGCGCCGCTCGCGCGGTTCTGGGCCGCGGCCCTCGGGTGGACGGTGGCGCCCTACGACGAGGAGGAGCTGGAGCGCCTGGCGTCGAAGGGCATCTACGATCCCGAGGACGATCCCTCCGTCATGGTCGAGCCCCCGGGCGGATCCGATCTCCCGGTCCTGTTCTTCACCGAGGTTCCGGAGGACAAGGTGGTCAAGAACCGGCTCCACCTCGACCTCGCGGCGGACGGTTCGCTCGAGGACGAGGTCGAGCGGCTCGAGGGGCTCGGCGCGAGCGTGCGGAACTGGGTCGAGGAGGAGGGCAGGATGTGGTGCGTCATGCTCGACCCCCAGGGCAACGAGTTCTGCGTCGTGCCGCCCTCCGACGGGAACGACGAGGAGGAGGGGGACGATCAGACGATGGAGGCGACGCCCCTCACGTAGGTGATCAGAACAGTCCCACCGTGCGGCCGTCGGCGTCGATGTCCACGTTGGTGAAGGCGGGCGTCCTGCCCAGGCCGGGCATCCGCTGCATGTCGCCGCAGAGCACCACGACGAACCCGGCGCCGGCGCTGGGCACCACGCCGCGCACCGGCAGCCGGTAGCCGGCCGGCCGGTTCAGCATCGATGGATCGTGGCTGAGCGACAGGTGGGTCTTGGCCATGCACACCGGCACCGTGCCGAAGCCCAGCCGCTCCATCCGGACGATGTCCTTCTCGGCTTGCGGCTGGTAGTCGACGCCCTCGGCGCCGTAGATCCTCGTCGCGATCGCTTCGACCTGTTGCCTGATGGGTGTGCCTTCGGGCGTCAGGGATCGGAAAGAGCTCGGCCGCTCACAGGCGGCGACGACGGCTTCCGCCAGCTCTTCGGCGCCCTGCCCGCCCTGCGCGAATCCCCGGTTCACGACGACCGTCTCGGCGCCGGCGCCCTCGGCCAGGTCGCGGACGGCGTCGATCTCCTTCTCGGTGTCCGTGGGGAACTCGTTGATCGACACGACGCAGGGGAGCCCGTACTCACGGACGATCCCGATGTGCGCGGCCAGGTTGTCGATCCCCTTCTTCAGCGCGTCGAAGTCCTCGTTGACCAGGTGGTCGAACGACATCCCTCCGTGCGACTTCGTGGCTCGCACCGTCGTCACCAGCACCCCCGCCGAGGGCGTGAACCCCCCGGACCGGCACACGATGTCGCAGAACTTCTGGAACCCCAGGTCGGCGCCGAAGCCGGCCTCGGTCACGACGTAGTCGGCCAGCTTCAGCGCCACCCTGTCCTCGATGATCGAGTTGTTCGCGTGCGCGACGTTCCCGAACGGTCCCGCGTGGATCAGCGTCGGCTGGCCCTCCAGGGTCTGCACGAGGTTCGGCTTGATCGCCTCTTTCATGATCACGGCCATCGCGCCGGCCACCTTCAGCGCATCGGCCGTGACGGGCGAGCCGTCGTAGGTCGAAGCGACCACGATCCGTCCCAGCCGCGCCCGCAGGTCGGAGAGGTCGTTCGCCAGGGCCAGCACCGCCATGATCTCGGACGCCGCCACGATCACGAACTGGTTCTCGCGCGGGACACCGTGCGCTTTGCCTCCCAGTCCGACGACCGAATAGCGGAGCTCACGGTCGTTGACGTCCAGCGTCCGCGGCCAGGTCACGGAGACGGGATCGATCCCCAGCGGGTTGCCGTGATAGATCGATGCGTCGAGGGCCGCGGCCAGAAGATTGTGTGCGACCTGCACCGCGTGGAAGTCGCCGTTGAAGTGGAGATTGATCTCCTCCATCGGGACGACCTGTGCGAACCCGCCGCCGTTGCCTCCCCCCTTGATGCCGAAGACGGGGCCCATCGAGGGCTCGCGGAGGCAGAGGATCACGTTCGTGCCGATCTTGCCGAGCCCCTGCGTCAGCGAGACCGAGGTCGTCGTCTTGCCTTCGCCGGCCTTCGTCGGCGTGATCGCGGTGGTGACGATCAGCCTGCCGTCGGGACGGGCCGCCAGCCGATCGAGGATCGACAGGGACACCTTGCCCTTGAAGCGGCCGTACGGCTCCAACTCCTCCTCGAGGATGCCGGCGTCCCTCGCGACGTCGGTGATCGGTCGAAGGACGGCCTCCTGTGCGATCTCCAGTCCGCTCTTCACGACGCCTCCGTTCCAGGTTCCGCTTGGGTCCCGGAGGACGATAATCGGTGCATGGCGACCGCAGCACAGCCGCTCAGGCGGAACACCTCGAACGTGCACGTCGTGGCGCTGAACGAGGGTGTCCGGTCAGAACGGACGGACACGCTGGCGGCCGAGGAGCCGCTGGAGATCCGGGTGCAGGGGCCCGGCCAGGAACAGCGGTCGGTCGCGGTCACGATGCGCACGCCCGGCGGGGACTTCGAGCTCGCGGTCGGGTTCCTGTTCACCGAGGGCCTGATCGCACCGGGGGAGGTGAGCAGGGTCGCGTACTGCGACAACCTCCCCGGCGAGGACCAGCAGTACAACGTCGTCGCGGTCACCCTCAACCGGCCGTTCGACTTCGACCTCCTGAAGCGGAACTTCTACGCGACGTCTTCCTGTGGGGTGTGCGGGAAGGCGGCGCTCGACGACATCGAGGTGCGATGCGCGCCCGTCGCCGAAGGGCCCGAGGTCGGGGTCGCCGTGCTCGTCGCGTTGCCGGACGCGCTGCGCAAGGCACAGAAGGTCTTCCAGCGGACGGGCGGGCTCCACGCGTCCGGGCTCTTCACGCGCGACGGCACGCTCGTGTCGATCCGCGAAGACGTCGGGCGTCACAATGCCGTCGACAAGGTGGTGGGGGAGCAGGTGCTGGCCGGGCGGGTGCCGCTCGCCGACCACGTCCTGCAGGTCAGCGGGCGCCTCTCGTTCGAGATCGTCCAGAAGGCCGCTGTGGCGGGGATCCCGATCGTCAGCGCGGTGGGCGCCCCGTCGTCGTTGTCCGTCGAGGCGGGCGAGCGATTCGGCATGACCCTGGTCGGATTCGTCCGCGACGGCCGGCTGAACGTGTACACGCACCCCGAGCGGGTCACCGGCTGAGCAGACCGCCGTAGGATGAACCTGGACGGTCGGGAGGTTCCCGGCCGGGCCAAGGAACGAGGCCCAGGGAACGGAAGGAGTGGGGGTCGATGCCGAACCTCACGCGACTCACCGAGCCGATGGTCCGCGACGACGGCGGGCTGCGCGCCGCCTCCTGGGAGGAGGCCCTCGATCGGGCCGCCCGGGGGTTGCGCGCCGCCACGGAGCGGCACGGCGGCAAGGGGGTCGGCCTGTTCAGCTGCTCGAAGGCCACGAACGAGATGAACTTCGCCGCACAGAAGTTCATGCGGCAGGCCCTCGGCAGCAACAACATCGACAGCTGCAACCGCACCTGACACGCGCCGAGCGTGGTCGGTCTGGCCACGGTCTTCGGTGCCGGAGGCGGCACCAGCTCATACGAGGAGGCGGAGCACACCGACCTCATGCTGCTCTGGGGCTCGAACGCCAGGGCGGCCCATCCGATCTTCTTCCACCACGTCCTGAAGGGGATCCGGAACGGGATGCGCTTGATCGTGATCGACCCGCGCAGGACGGAGTCCGCGGAATGGGGCGACCTGTGGCTCGGACTCGACGTCGGAACCGACATCGCGCTCTCCAACACGATGGCCCGAGAGATCATCGTGAACGACCTCCACCACCGCGCCTTCATCGAGCTCGCCACGACCGGCTTCGACGACTACGCGGCCTCGGTGATGGATTGGACCCTCGAGCGCGGCGCGGAGGTGACGGGCATCCCCGCCGACGTGATCCGTGAGGTCGCCCACGCCTACGCGAACGCCGACCGCGCGATGATCTGCTGGACCCTCGGCATCACCGAGCACCACAACGCCGCCGACAACGTGCTCGCCCTGATCAACCTGGGCTTGCTGGCCGGCCACGTCGGAAGGTACGGGTCCGGTCTGAACCCGCTCCGCGGCCAGAACAACGTTCAGGGTGGGGGCGACATGGGGGCTATCCCGAACAAGCTCACGGGATTCCAGGACATCGAGACGGACGACGTCGCCCGCGCTCGGTTCGAGCAGGCGTGGGGGGTCGGTATCGAGCCGAAGCGAGGCTGGCACCTCTCGCAGATGTTCGAGGCGATGGAGGAGGGAGACCTCACCGCCCTCTACGTGATCGGGGAGAACCCCGCGGCCTCCGAGGCCGACAACCAGCGCACGCACGAGCTCCTGTCCAACCTCGACATCCTGATCGTGCAGGACATCTTCATGACCCAGACCGCGATGATGGCCGACGTCGTGCTGCCCGCCTCGAACTCGGCGTTCGAGTCGGAGGGCACCGTCACCAACAGCGAACGGAGGGTGCAACGCGTCCGCGCGGCGCTGGTGCCGCCCGGCGACGCGAGGGACGACATCTGGATCATCGCGCAGCTCGCGGGGCGGCTCGGCCACGACTGGGGCGATCCGTCCGCCCACGACATGTGGGAGGAGGTCCGCCGGCTGTCCCCCATGCACGCCGGGATGTCGTGGGAGCGCCTCGAGGAGCTGAACGGCATCCAGTGGCCGTGCTTCGACGAGTCGCACCCCGGCACGCAGTTCCTGCATGCGCGGTTGTGGTCGGAGGACCCGGTCGAGCAGGGTCAGAAGGCGCCGTTCTCCATCACCCTGTACGAGCCGCCCGTCGACGAGCTCGACGAGGAGTTCCCGTTCCGCCTCACGACGGGCAGGCGTCTCGATTCGTTCAACACCGGCGTCCAGACCGGCGGGTACACGTCGCCGCTGCGTCACGAGGAGGCGTTGGACATCTCGCCCGAGGACGCGGAACGGCTCGGCCTGACCGCGGGCGAGCGCGTCCGCGTCGTCTCCCGGCGGGGCGAGGTCGAGGCGCCGGTGCGGATGGCCCTCGGGCTTCGGCCGGGGTTGCTCTTCATGACCCTCCACTTCCCCGACCAGGTCGACGTGAACAGGCTCACGATCGACGCGTGGGATCCGAAGTCGGGAACCGCCGAGTTCAAGGCGACCGCCGTCCGGGTGGAGAAGCTCTCGGAGCCGGCCGTCGCGACGGGCGGCGGAGTCGAGTGACGGGGGTGCCGTGGACCTCCACCTGATGGACGCGGCCCCGACGGCCGATGAGCGCGGGGCCGTCGACGGGCTCCTGGGGCTCCCCGAGACGGGCTGGCAGGGAGGCGAGGAGCGGACGGCGGGCGATCTCCGGGTCGTGCGTGGGGGCCGCGAGGCTCGCGATCGCCGGCCCCTGCTGCTCCCCACGCTGCACGCACTCCAGTCGCGGGTGGGGTGGATCAGCCCGGGCGGCCTGAACTACGTGTCGCAGCGGCTCTCGGTCCCACCGGCGGAGGCCTATGGCGTGGCGACCTTCTACGCGATGTTCAGCGTTCGGGAGCAGCCGCCGAGCGTCGTGCACGTCTGCGACGACCTCGCGTGCCGCGGCGAGGGCGGTCTCGACCTGTGTGAAGCATTGGAGCGCGACGTCGGGACGGAGGGGACGGATGCAGGGGGGTGGACCTGGCGGCGGTCGCCGTGCCTGGGCATGTGCGAACAGGCGCCCGCGGTCTTCGCCCAACGGGCCGGTCGGGCCGAGGTCGCGCTGGGAGAGGCGACGCGCGCGACGATCGCTGCGATCGTGGCGCCGGACTCCACCGTGGTCTGCGCCGGCGGCGTCGGCGCTCCGCAGACGCAGGAGCCGACGACCCGGGCCGGGTTGCGGCTCTTGCGCCGGCTCGGGTCCGTCGACCCGACATCGCTCCAGGACTACCGGGCGCACGGCGGCTACGAGGCGTTGCGGATCGCCGCCGAGATGGGCCCCGAGGCGACGATCCAGGCGGTCACGGACGCGAAGCTGCTCGGTCGCGGCGGCGCCGCGTTCCCGACGGGCGTGAAGTGGAACGCGGTGGCGACCCAGCCTGTCCGGCCCCACTACGTGATCTGCAACGCCGACGAGTCCGAACCCGGCACCTTCAAGGACCGCGTGATGATGGAGCAGGACCCGTTCTCGGTCGTCGAGGCGGTGACGGTCGCCGGCTTCGCGTGCGGTGCGGAGAAGGGGTTCGTCTACATCCGGGGCGAGTATCCGCTCGCGACCGAGCGGCTCGAGCACGCGCTCGCCGAGGCCCGCCGGCACGGCTTCCTGGGTGAGGACGTGATGGGACTCGGCTTCACGTTCGACATCGAGCTCCGGCGGGGTGCGGGCGCCTACATCTGCGGCGAGGAGACGGCGCTGTTCAACTCGATCGAGGGGAGGCGTGGAGAGCCGAGGAACAAGCCGCCGTTCCCGGTCACGCACGGCGTGTTCGGCAAACCGACCGCGATCAACAACGTGGAGACGTTGATCAACGTCCTCGAGATCATGCGGATCGGCGCGCCCGAGTACCTGGCGATCGGCACCGACGGCTCCACGGGTCCCCGCCTGTTCTGTCTGTCGGGTCACGTCGAACGGCCGGGTGTCTACGAGGTGGAGCACGGGGCGACGCTCCGCGACGTGATCGACCTGGCAGGCGGGGTCCGCGAAGGGAGCGGGGTCAAGGCCGTCCTCCTCGGCGGGGCGGCCGGAGGCTTCGTCGGCCCAGACATGCTGGATGCGAGGCTCACCTTCGAGGACGCCCGTGACGGCGGCTACACGTTGGGGTCCGGTGTGATCATGGTCTTCGACGACGAGGCCGATCTCGTCGACGTGTGCCTGCGGATCGCTCGCTTCTTCCGGGATGAGAGCTGCGGGCAGTGCGTGCCGTGCCGCGTCGGCACGGTCCGGCAGGAGGAGGCGATCCACCGCCTGGTCTCGGGGAGGACGATCGGGTCGGCCCGGGACGAGCTCGCGCTGCTCGACGACATCGCGCAGGTGATGCAGGACGCCTCGATCTGCGGCCTGGGGGCGACGGCCGCGAACGCGATCCAGTCGGCGATCTCCCGTCTCGGCGTGTTCGATGGCCACGGGGGTGCCGCATGAGCCAGGCCGTGCCGCTCGACGCCCCGAGGCTGCTGATCGACCTGGAGGTGGATGGCCGGGCCGTCCGGGTGCCGGAGGGCTCGACGATCCTCGACGCCTGTCGTGCGCAGGGCGTCGACACCCCCACGATGTGCTACGCGGACAACCTCACGCCGGTGAACGCCTGTCGGGTGTGCGTCGTCGAGGTGGAGGGCGCCCGGGCGCTCGTGCCCGCGTGCTCCCGCCGGGTCGAGCCGGACATGAAGGTGAGGACCGACACCGAGCGGGTGCGGCATTCGCGGAAGCTCGTGATGGAGTTCCTCGACTCGAGCGTCGACACGAGCCTGGCGACGGCGGCGTGGCATCGCTGGGCCGAGGAGTACGGGGCGGATCCCGCCCGGTTCGGTGAGCGGATGGAGCCGCTGGACGCGGGGGAGCGTGACGAGCGGTGGCCGGGCCACCACCACGACCCGGACCCGGCCGTCACCGAGACCGTCGCGCAGCCGGTGAAGGTGGACAACGACCTCTACGTGCGGGACTACGAGCGATGCGTCCTCTGCTACAAGTGCGTCGAGGCGTGCGGCGTCGACGCGCAGAACACGTTCGCGATCGCGGTGGCGGGCCGGGGCTTCGACGCGAGGATCTCCACGGAGTTCGCCGTGCCGCTGGACGAGTCCGCGTGCGTCTATTGCGGGAACTGCATCGGCGTCTGCCCCACGGGCGCGCTGATGTTCAAGTCGGAGCACGACATGCGCGCGGCCGGGACGTGGGACGAGGACGCGCAGACGGTGACGAACACGATCTGCCCCTACTGCGGGGTGGGATGTGAGCTCGAGGTGCACGTCCAGGACAACGAGATCGTCAAGGTGACGTCGCCCACGGACCACGACATCACGAGCGGCCATCTCTGCATCAAGGGCCGGTTCGGGTTCGCGTACGTCCAGCGACGTGGTGAGCGCCGGGGGAGCGGGCGAGGCGCCGGCGCCCCGATCCCGTCGCCGAGCGCAGCGCGGGACGGGGCGACGCCCGAGACGTCCGGGAGGTGAGCTCACCGGCCGACGTGTCGGTGTCGGGCGTCGTCCTGGCCGGCGGCCGGTCCACCAGGTTCGGTCGCGACAAGCTCGCCGTGGAGCACCACGGACGGCCGCTCCTGCACCACGCGATCGAACGGCTGGCCGAGGTGTGCGGGTCGCTGATCGTCGTGATCTCGGCGGAGGGGCCGGAGCCGTCGACGCCCGAGGGCGTCGCGCTCCGCTTCGTGCGCGACGCGGTCGGAGACGAGGGACCGTTGCGAGGGGCCGCCGCCGGCCTGGAGGCCGCGGAGACCGAGTGGGCGGTGGTCGTGGGTGGCGACATGCCTGACCTGCAGCCGCCAGTGCTGGCCGCGCTGCTGTGGTTCGGCTCGGATCGGGAGGCGACGGCGGCCGCGCTCGGGGAGGACAGCGGGTTCCGCCCGCTCCCGTGCGCGCTCCTGAGGGAGCCGGCGCATGAGCGGGCCGACGAGCTCCTTTCTCGGGGCGAGCGGAGCCTGCGGTCGCTGCTCCGGAGCCTGTCCGTCGCGGTCCTCGTGGAAGACACGTGGCTGCGCCTCGATCCCGAGCGGCGGACGCTCGTCGATGTCGACGAGCCCGCGGACCTCGATCGCTAGACCGACGCCTCCAGCTCCTCGAGGAGGTGCCGAGCCTGCTCCTCGATGGCCACCGCGCCCTTGGTTCGGGCGAGATCCCGGGCTTCGCGGGGTTCCCGGGGGGAACGACCCCGGTAGGCTGCGACGATGCCGCACGGGGCCGTGGCGGTGGGGTCGTTCGAGGTCGTTCCCGTGTGCGATGGGTGGGCCCCGCTGCCGCTCGCCGACGAGATGCCGGGGCGCGACGTCGACTGGAACGGGGAACGCGCACGGTTCCCGTGGGCCTTCCCACCCGACGATGCGACCAGCTGGGCGTGGCACGTCCACGCGTTCGTGCTCCGGCACCCGGACGCGATCGTCCTGGTCGATGTGGGCATCGGGGAGTTCCGCCGCGAGCCCTTCGACGTGCCGGGTCGCATCGACGAGGAGCTCGGGGCGCTCGGGGTCTCGCCGGACGAAGTCGCTCACGTCGTGCTGACGCATCTCCATGCCGACCACTCCGGCGGCGCATGTCTCCCCGACGGGAGGCCGAGGTTCCCCAACGCCCGCTACCACGTGCACCCGCAGGACTGGTCGTTCTTCGGAGCCCACCGCACGCCGGACGACTTCACCGGGCGGTTCGCGATGGACGCGCTGGACCGGTTCGGGATGATCGACCTGGATCCATCGGACCGCGACGTCGTGCCGGACGTGCACCTCCGGCATGCCCCCGGCCACACCCCGGGGCATCGCGTCGTCCAGCTCGACGGCGGGGGCGACACGCTGGTCCTCGCCGGCGACCTCCTCCACGTGCCGCCGCAGATCGCCCACCCGGCCTGGCCCTCCAACCACGACGTGGACCCGGACCTCGCGTCGCGAACCCGCGCGGAGTGGATCCGGGCGGCCCGCCGGGAGGGATGGCTGGTGGGCGTGTCTCATTTCGGGCGTCCCTTCGGACGCGTGGAGGGCGACGGCTGGCGGTCGATCTGACCGGTCGGATCGCGCGTTCGGGGTCTCCTTCGGCTACAGTCGGGTACCGAAGAGCGGGTCGGTGACCGGGCCGCCCGCGCATCACACCACCCTCTCCTGGAAGGACTCCGACCATGCCGCGTCGCGTCCTGATCATGGGAGCCGCGGGCCGCGACTTCCACAACTTCAACGTCGTCTACCGTGACGACGCGGACGCGGTGGTGGTGGCGTTCACCGCGACGCAGATCCCCTACATCGACGACCGGACCTATCCCGCCGAGCTCGCCGGTCCCCGCTACCCGCGAGGCATCGCCATCCACGAGGAGGAGGAGCTCACCAGGCTCATCCGCGACCTCGACGTGGACGACGTGGTGTTCGCCTACTCGGACGTCTCGCACGAGTACGTCATGCACAAGGCGAGCGAGGCGCTCGCGGCGGGGGCCACCTTCGTGCTGCTCGGCCCCGACGCCACCATGCTCCGGCCGGAGATCCCCACGGTCGCGGTCACCGCGGTTCGCACGGGGGTCGGGAAGTCGCAGACGACCCGGGCGGTCGCCGCGACACTGAAGGAGGCCGGCAAGACGGTCGTGGCCGTTCGGCATCCGATGCCGTACGGGGACCTCGTGGCCCAGCGCGTCCAGCGGTTCGCCGAGCTGGAGGACCTCGACCGGCATCGCTGCACGATCGAGGAGCGCGAGGAATACGAACCGCACATCGCCGCCGGCACGGTCATCTTCGCGGGCGTCGACTACGCGGCGATCCTCGAGCAGGCGCAGGCCGAGGGAGACGTCCTGCTGTGGGACGGCGGCAACAACGACCTGCCGTTCTACGTGCCGAACGTCCACATCGCGCTGGTCGACCCGCTCCGCGCGGGCCACGAGCTCCGGTACCACCCCGGCGAGGCGAACCTGCGGCGGGCCGACGTGATCCTGATCAACAAGATGGACTCCGCGACCCCGGGGGAGGTGGCGCAGGTGGAGGCGACGATCGCCGATGCGAACCCGGGCGCCACGGTCGTGAAGGCGAACTCGAAGGTCACGGTGGACGATCCCGACGCGATCGCCGGCAAGCGGGTGCTGGTGATCGAGGACGGCCCGACCCTCACCCACGGGGAGATGAAGATCGGGGCGGGGGTGGTGGCGGCGCAGCGGTTCGGCGCGGCGGAGGTCGTCGATCCTCGGCCGTGGGCCGTCGGCACGGTCGCCGAGACCTTCGAGAAGTACGACGTCGGGGCCGTGCTGCCCGCGATGGGCTACAGCGAGGGTCAGCTCGACGAGATGGCGAAGACGATCGACGCTGCCGACGCCGACCTCGTGGTGATCGGGACGCCCATCGACCTCCGCCGGGTCGTGGACATCCGCAAGCCGGCCGTCCGGGTCCGGTACGAGCTCGACGTGCTCCCCGACTCGCCGCAGCTGACGGATGTGCTGCGGCCCGTGCTCTAGGGAGCCATCGGAAGGGGTCGGCGGGGATGGAACGCGTCGTCGTCGCGTTGGGCGGCAACGCGCTGCTCCGCCGCGGCGCGGACGACACGTTCGAGGAGATGTACGCGGCCGCCCGCGCCGCGGCGGAGCGGATCGCAGACATCGCAGGCGAAGGCTGGGAGGTCGTGGTCACGCACGGGAACGGCCCGCAGGTCGGCCGGATCCTGATCCAGCAGGAGGCGGCCGCGAAGACCGTCTCGCCGATGCCTCTCGACGTATGCGGTGCCGAGAGCCAGGGGCTGATCGGGTACCTGCTCCAGGTGGCGATCGGGGACGTCTTCTTCGAACGAGGGATGGAGCGTCCCGTCGCGACCGTGCTCACGCTCACCCGCGTGCGTCCGCAGGATCCCGCTTTCCGCACGCCCACGAAGTTCATCGGGCCCTTCTACACGGCCGCGCAAGCCGCGAAGCTCGGGGAGCAGCGCGGCTGGGTCATGAAGGAGGACCCCCACGGCGGGTGGCGCCGGGTGGCGCCGTCGCCGAGGCCGTACTCGATCGTCGAGACGCCCGTCGTGAGGCGGTTGGTCGCGGACGGCGTCATCGTGATCGCCGGCGGCGGGGGAGGGGTGCCCGTGATCGAGAAGGGACCGCGCCTGATCGGCAAAGAGGGCGTCGTGGACAAGGATCTCGCCGCGTCGATCCTGGCGGTCGAGGTGGAGGCGACGACGCTCCTGATCCTCACCGACGTGGAGAAGGTGCAGCGGGGGTTCGGCAGCCTCTACCCGGAGGAGATCGACCGGATGACCGCCGACGAGGCGACCGCGCTCCTGAAGGCGGGCGAGTTCGGCGCCGGTTCGATGGGTCCCAAGATCCAGGCAGCGGTCGACTTCCTCGAGGCGGGCGGCGAACGCGTGGTGATCGGCGACCTCGTGGATGCGCCGGCGATCCTCCGGGGCGACGCGGGGACGACGATCGTGCCGTCGTGATCGGTGAGGGCATCCGCGTCGCCACCTGGAACGTCCGGGGGTTCCGCGCGGGGGTGGACACGGTCGCCGACGCGATCCGCGCGCACGGGCCGGACGTCCTGCTCGTTCAGGAGTCCGGCCTGCGCCGGCGGCTCCACGCGCTGGGCGCGGCCCTCGGGATGGCGGTGGCCGCGGATCCCCTGTCGTTCCCTCGCCGCCGGATCGAGAACGCGGTCCTGGTCCGACCGCCGTTGCGGATCGGTTCGCACCGTCTGGTGCGGTTCGCCGGAGGATCGGTCCTGTACCCACGCGGGGCCCAGATCGCCGACCTCGGGGGGTTCTCGGCGATCTCGATCCACCTCGGGCTCCGGGGTCCCGAGCGAGGTCGACACATCCGCCAGCTCCTGACCCTGCTCGAGGGTTCGTCCGGACGCTTCGTGCTCGGCGGCGACATGAACGCCCTGCCGAGCGATCCCGGACCGTCGGCGATCCGCACGAGGGCGATGGACTGCTGGGAGGCGGTGGGGGAGGGCGACGGCGCCACGTTCCCCGCGCACGCGCCGATCGCCCGGATCGATCACCTGTTCGCGGGGCCGGCGGTCCAGCCGCGCCGCGCCTGGACCGTCGGCGGCACGGTCTCCGACCACCTGATGGTCGTCGCCGACCTCGAGCTCACCGGAGGCCGAGGATCTCCACGGTGAGCTCTACGGTCACGCCCTCCGTGTCGCAGGCCCGGCGTGATGGGCGCTCCACGGTGACCCCGAACGCGTCCGACACGCCGGCGAAGACCGCGACGCTGCACGGGACGTCGTCCTCACCCCGCCACCTGCATCCCCTCCATCCGCCCTACACGGGATGCGATACCTGTGTCCTCAGTTGCAGGGTTCGACGGCCATATGCGTTGCGCGCGTCAGCGCGACCCCACGGCGCCGCGTCGGATCACCTGATGGTGGTCGCGGACCTCGTCGTCGAGGGACGACCGGGCGGTCCGGACGGCGGCGTCCACCGCGGCCGGGCGGGGGACCACCGCGCGAGGCCGATCAGGGCCCCCGCAGCGGCACCGGCCACGGCGATCGCGATCGCCACGCCCGCCGCGGTGGTGCTGGCGTCTGCGAGGATCGCCAGGCTCCCGAGGAGCACGTACCCGCTCATCACCGACGCGGTGACGCGCAGCAGGCGGTCCACGCCGCCGGGCGACCGGCCGAGCCGCCAGCCGGCGAGCAGGAGCACGATGGCGGGGATGACCGACCACATCACGAAGTCGAACACGAGCCGGTCTCGATCGAGCACGACGGACAAGGCCCGGGCGGCCGGCTCGGTGGACCGGAGGAGCCGAACGAAGGGCACCGTTGAGATCACCAGCACGTAGGCCGCCAGCCCGAGCAGCGCGATACGGGCGAAGGGCGGGAGCGCGGAGCCACGTGGCCGTGTCGCATCCATGCCCGCAGCATCGGCTCCCCCCCGGCCCGCTTGAGCCCGCCTTGCGAGCGTTCGGCGAGACAGGTAGCTAGCGTCCGTGCGGATGACCCCCGACGGACGACGCGGTCTCGTGCAGCGCCTCGCGGCGATCGGCGCGGTCGCGACCGATCCCCCGGAGGAGGCGCTGCGCAAGGAGACCCTCGTGCTGTCCGCCGTCCTCATCACCACGCTCGCCGCGATGTGGGTCGTGGCCTGTGCCGTGCTTGGCCTCTTCGTCTCGGCCTCGATCCCCCTCGCGTACCAGGTCGTGTCCGTCGTCAACCTCGCCGTGTTCGCGAAGACCCGCCGGTACCGGTTCTTCCGGGGAGCGAGCTCGGGCTCAGCCTGGCCCTCCCGTTCCTCCTGCAGCTGAGCCTCGGCGGCTTCGTCCCTTCGAGTGGCGTCGTCCTGTGGTCCTTCACCGCGCCGCTCGGGGCGCTGCTGTTCATCGGCAGACGTGGCGCCGTGCCGTGGTTCGTGGCCTTCGCCGCGGTCGTGGTCCTCACGGGGATCCTCGACCCGAGCCTCGCGGAGCGTCACGTCCCGACCGCCGTGATCGCCCCGTTCTTCGTGCTCAACGTGCTCGGTGTCACCGGGACGTGCTTCTTCTTGCTGCATCATTTCGTCCGCGAACGGGACCGGGCCGCGGCGCTGGTGGCGGCCGAGCGCGAGCGATCCGAGGCGCTCCTGCTGAACGTGCTCCCCGCGCCGATCGCCGAGCGGTTGAAGGCCGGTGAGGGTCCGATCGCGGACGCCGTGCCCGACGCGGGCGTCCTGTTCGCCGACATCGCCGCGTTCACACCGATGTCGGCGGCGATGGAGCCGGAGGAGCTCGTTCGATAGGCTCGACGACGCGTTCGGTGCGTTCGACCAGCTCGCCGCGGCGCGCGGGCTCGAGAGGATCAAGACGATCGGCGACGCCTACATGGTGGCCTCCGGGCTGCTCGGGGCAGACCCTCATCACGCCGAGCGGCTGGCCGACATGGCCCTGGCGATGCACGACGAGTGCCGTCGCGACGGGGTCGTCGAGCTCCGCATCGGGATCGACGCGGGCCCCGTCGTCGCCGGTGTCATCGGCCGGCACAAGTTCATCTACGACCTGTGGGGCGACACCGTGAACACGGCCAGCCGGATGGAGAGTCAAGGGATCCCGGGGTCGATCCAGGTGACGGGGTGGGTGCGGGAGCGGCTCGACCAGGGGTTCCTGTGCGAAGAGCGAGGCACGATCGAGGTGAAGGGGAAGGGGCCGATGCGGACCTTGCTGCTGGTCGGTCGCCGCGACCGCGCCTCGCGGAACCTCGCCGGGCCGACCGCCGCCGAGCCCGGCGCGGAGGGCGGCTAGCGGCGTGGGCGTGAGGACCGGCCGGGGCTGCGGAAGAACTGGGCGGCCATGAAGAGCCCGAACAGGCCGACCGCGCCGACCAGCAGGGTCAGGAGCCCGAGGAAGAACCACTCGAGGAAACCGCTGATCGCCAGCATCGGTCGCCATCCTAGCCACGCGCCCGGATCGGAAGAGCCCTCCGGTAGGGTGACGAGATGCGCCTCGGCGTCCTCACCGGGGGCGGCGACTGCCCGGGTCTGAACGCCGTGATCCGCGGCGTGGTCCGTCGGGGGATCCTCGGCCACGGCATCGAGTTCCTCGGATTCCACGACGGGTGGCGGGGTGTCCTCGAGGACGCGACCCAGCCCCTCGGCATACCCGAGACCACGGGCATCCTCCCGCGCGGCGGCACGATCCTGGGGTCGTCGGGGGCCAACCCGTACCGGTTGGCCGATGGGCCCCGAACCGTGCGCGCCACGACCGAACGGCACCGGCTCGACGGGCTGGTGGTGATCGGCGGCGAAGGGACGCTCGGGGCCGCGTCGCGCCTCGCCGACGACGGCGTGCGAGTCGTCGGCGTGCCGAAGACGATCGACAACGACCTGGGCGGGACGGACGTGACCGTCGGGTTCCACACCGCGGTCCAGGTGGCGACCGACGCGATCGACCGGCTGCACTCGACCGCCGAGAGCCACGATCGGGTGATGCTCGTCGAGGTGATGGGCCGCCACGCCGGGTGGATCGCCGTGTACGCCGGGATGGCCGGTGGGGCCGACGCGATCTTGATCCCCGAGCATCCGTTCGACCTCGATGAGATCTGCGATCACCTGCGACACCGGCACGCGAGCCGGAGCTCGTTCTCGATCGTCGTCGTGGCCGAGGGCGCGGTTCCGAAGGAAGGGACCCTCGACCTGCCGGAGCCGCCACTGGACGAGAACGGCTTCCCGCGACTCGGCGGCCTGGCGAACCACCTCGCGCCCGAGATCGAGAAGCGCAGCGGGTTCCAGACCAGGGTCACGATCCTCGGACACCTGCAGCGCGGCGGCTCCCCGGTCGCGTTCGACAGGGTGCTGGGCACGCGGATGGGGATCGCCGCGGCGGATCTGGCGGCCGCCGGCGGATGGGGACGGATGGTGGCCAGGAAGGCGCAGGGGATCGAGGACGTCCCGATCGCCGAGGCGATCGCTCGCCGGAACCTGATCCCGCTCGAGCTCTACCGGGAGGCCGCCGTCTTCTTCGGCTAGAGGGCATTCCCCGTTCGGCCGGAAGCCGGTTGTAGGGTCGGGACATGCGCATCGGCATCCTCACGGGCGGCGGCGACGTGCCGGGGCTGAACGCCTGCATCAAGGCCGTGACGAACCGGGCCGTCGATGACGGGTACGAGGTCCTGGGGATCCGCCGTGGGTGGGCCGGCCTGCTCGAGTGCGATCCGGCCGACCCGGCCTCGGCCGCCACGCACACGGTGCCCCTCGACCCGAACGCCGTGCGGACGATCGACCGCACCGGTGGCACCGTGCTGCACACTTCCCGCACGAACCCGGCCCGCGTCCGTCCCGCCGACGAGCCGGACTTCCTGAAGGTCGGCCGGGTGGACGACGAGGTCCGGGATCACACGCCCCACGTGCTGAAGGTGCTCGATCACCTGGGGATCGACGCGATGATCCCGATCGGCGGGGACGACACGCTGTCGTTCGCCCTCCGCCTCCACGACGAGGGGGTGCCGGTCGTGGCGATCCCGAAGACGATGGACAACGACGTCCACGGCACGGACTACTGCATCGGCTTCTCCACCGCGATCACGAGGACCGTGATCTTCATCCACCAGCTGCGGACGAGCGCCGGTTCCCACGAGCGCCTCGCCGTCGTCGAGGTGTTCGGCCGGTACAGCGGCGAGACGTCGCTCGTCTCCGCCTACCTCTCGGGCATGGACCGGGCGATCATCAGCGAGGTTCCCTTCGACGTCGAGAAGCTCGCGACGTTCCTGATGGACGACAAGCGCAAGAACCCGTCGCGCTACGCGATGACGACGATCTCCGAGGGGGCCACGTTCGTCGGCGGAGAGATGGTGATGGGCGGCACGGCGGATGCCTACGGGCACAAGAAGCTGGGTGGGATCGGCGCTCGTACCAGCGAGGCGCTCAAGGAGATCACCGGCGAGGGGATCATCTACCAACAGATCGGGTACCTGATGCGGTCGGGCCAGCCGGACTCGCTCGACCTGATGGTGGCGATCAACTACGCGGTGATGGCCGCGGACCTGGTGCTGGAGGGGACGAACGGGCGTCTCGTGGCGCTCCGGAACGGGAGCTACGTGAACGTCCCGCTCGCCGTTGTCCGACAGGGCGTGAAGCGCGCGGACGTCGACGCGCTCTACGACATCGACGAGTACCGGCCCAAGATCCGCCACGTCGACGGCAAGCCGATGTTCCTGTACTGAGGGCGGATACACTCGCGGGCCATGGCTCGCTTCCGCGTCGATCTGCGCTCCGACACCGTCACCCAGCCCTCCGAGGCGATGCGCCGGGCGATGGCCGATGCCGAGGTGGGCGACGACTGGTACGGGGACGACCCGACGGTGAACCGGCTCCAGGAGCGCTGCGCCGACGCCCTCGGCAAGGAGGCCGCCGCGTACCTACCCACGGGGACGATGGCGAACCAGGTCGGGCTCCGGCTCCACTTCCAGGGTCCAGGGCATCTCGTCGCGACCGCGGCAGGCTTCCACGTGGCCAGCGTCGAGGTCATGACCGCGGCGGCGCTCTCCGGGATCGCCTACCGGACGGTGGACCCGGGCGCCCGCGGGTGGATCACGGCGGACGAGGCGCGCGCCCTCCTCGAGCCGGACGAGTTCTACGACGTCGAGGTGATCGACCTGCTCGCGGTGGAGAACACGGTGGGGGCCGCCGGGGGTCGGGTCATGCCCCTGGAGGACCTCCGGGCGGTCCGGAAGGTGTCGGACGACGCAGGGGTCCCGGTGCACCTGGACGGTGCGCGGATCTTCAACGCGGCGGTGGCCGCCGGCGTGGACGCGGCCGACATCGCGGGCGAGGCCGACACCGTCATGTTCTGCCTCTCGAAGGGTCTGGGCGCGCCGATCGGCTCCGTCATCTGTGGTCCGGCGGAGATGGCGCGAGAGGCGCGGCGTCTGAAGATCCTCTTCGGTGGTGCGTGGCGGCAGGCCGGCATCGTCGCCGCGGCTGGTCTGGTCGCCTTGGAGGAGGGGCCGAAGCGGCTCCACGAGGATCACGAGCGGGCCCGGCGGCTGGCTGAGGGGGTCGCCGAGCTGCTCCCGGGTGCGGTGGACCTCGACCAGGTTGAAACGAACATGGTCCTCGTCGACACCGACGCGG
This sequence comes from Actinomycetota bacterium, assembly GCA_044865955.1. Taxonomy (GTDB): domain Bacteria; phylum Actinomycetota; class UBA4738; order UBA4738; family HRBIN12; genus JAJNBA01. Next base: position 24,759 of record JBIOTM010000087.1, read on the forward strand.
TGGGGCTGCCGCTGCTCGGATCGCTCGACCGGTTGGCCGCCCTGGGCGTGGGCGTCACCCATTCGGGCGGGAAGGTCCGGATGGTCACCCACGTCGGCGTCGACGACGGAGGCATCGGGGTCGCGCTGGACGGGTGGCGCGAGCTCGCCGCCGAGCATGCCGAGAAGGAAGAAGGGAACTGATGGCGCTGTTCTCCAAGAACTACCCTCCCGAGATCGCGACCCGCATCCCGCCGGGGCAGCGGCTGGTCAAGACCTGGCCGGTGCTCCACTACGGCCCGATCCCCACGTTCGACGGGCAGAACTGGGACCTGGAGCTGACCGGTCTGGTCGAGAACCCCGTGACCCTCTCCTATCAGGAGCTCCGCGCCCTTCCGAACGTGGACGTCCCCGCGGACATGCACTGCGTGACCGGCTGGACGACGCTCGACAACAGCTGGCACGGCGTGTCGTTCCTGACGCTGAAGGACCTGGCGAAGCCGAAGCCGGAGGCGAAGTGGGTGATCACCCATTGCGCCTACGGCTACACCTCGAACCTGTCGCTGGAGGCGATGGACGACGACGACGTCCTGGTGGCGTGGGCGAACGGCGGACAGGACCTCGAGCCCGAGCACGGGTGGCCCCTCCGCCTCGTGGTGCCGAAGCGCTACGCGTGGAAGAGCGCGAAATGGCTCACCGGCCTGGAGTTCGTCGAGAAGAACTCGAGGGGCTTCTGGGAGGTCCGGGGCTACCACACCCACGCCGAGCCGTTCGCGGAGGAACGGTACTCCTACCAGGAGGGCCCGAGGGCGGAGCTCGAACCCTAGCCGTACGGGCTCGAGGCTCGCGTGCGATGGAGTCGCTCGCGGCCGGGAGCGCCCATTCGCCGGTCCGCGTCGCGAGCGTGGGGCCACCGTCGCCAGGCATCGGGCAGCAGCGGGAGCCCGCCGCGGATCGCGGCGGCGAGCGCCGTGAACACTCGCTCTCGCCGGGGATCCCACGCCACCCCGTACCCAGCGCGGATCCGATCCGGGAGGAGGCCGGCGGTCAACAGCCGCCCGATCCCGGCGAGAGGCCGGAGCGGCACGGGCGCCGGCGGGTGCAGCACTCCCCGGGAGAGCTCTCGCGCCTCCTCCGAGACCTCGAGGGTCGCCACCATGCTGTCCACGTATCCGCGGAAGTCCTCGAAGGACCCGGGAAGGCGGTCCTCCGGGATGCCGAAGGCCGCCGCCTGGCGCTTCATCTCCTCGTGGTACCTCTCCCGTGCGACCCTGCCCACCGACCCCACGAACCGCTCGTAGGCGACGAGCGCGCTGTCGACCAGCGTGGCATGGACCCACTGGAGGAGCTTCGGATCGAGCGCCCGGTACGGGCGGTCGGCGCGCACCCCGGTCACTCGCCGGTGGGTGTCGGCGACCCGCGCCGCTGCGGCCTCCCGCTGGTGCTCGTCGCCGAACGCCACGGTGAGCGTGAGGTCGAGGGTGTTCGCCAGGCGACCGAAGGCGTCCTGCCTGAAGTCGCTGTGGTCGGCGACCCCTGCCGCGACCATGGGATGCGCCAGCTGCAGGAGGAGGGCCCGGCCGCCCCCGAGCGCCAGCGCGGTCTCTGCGTTCACGCGTCTCGCGACGGTGCCCGGTGGGAACAGGCCGGGGTCGCCGAGCCGTCCGGGTCCCGGCCCGGGGAGCCATCGGCGAAGGAGGTCGGATCCCGCCATGCGGTCTCAGGATGCCGCAGCGCCGCCCCGCCTCACAGGACGGCGAGGCTGCGCAGGTGCGCGATGTCGGCCCGCTGGCGCTCCGCGTCGCCCGGGGTCTCCAGGATCCACGGCACGGACGTCAGCGCCGGATCGCGCGCGAGGGCCCGCCAGCCCTCGAGACCGATGAGCCCGTCGCCGATGTCGGCGTGGCGGTCGCGGCGGGCGCCGCGGTCGAAGACCGAGTCGTTGGCGTGGACGAGGGCGAGCCGAGCCGCGACGCCTCGTCCACGCAGCTCGTCGGAGAGCGCTCGGACGCCGGCGGGATCGTCGAGCGGGACGCCCGCGGCGAACAGGTGCGCCGTATCCAGGCAGATCCCCAGCCGGTCGTCGCCGACGTGCCCGAGGAGCTCCTCGGCCTCCTGGGGGAGCGAGGCCACGGCCCCCGCCGTCCCGGCCATCAGCTCGGCGAGCACCCGCACCCGCTCGGCCGCTCGGACGGCCTGCCCGTAGCTGTCCGCGGCGGCCCGCAGGGCCGCGTCCCGGTCCTGCGGGCCGCCCGCGCCGGCGTGGACGACCAGCAGATCGACCCCCAGGGCATCGCAGGCGCGGACGGTCTCGAGCAGCAGCCCTCGCGTCCGGCCGAGCGTGCCGGGATCCCATGAAGCGACGTTGCCGACGTAGGACAGGTGCGCGACGCAGGGTCGCAGCCCACTCGAGGCGAGGTCCTCTCGGAACCGCTCCGCCTCGTCGTCCCCGTACCGCGGGCCGGCCCACGCGCGCGGGTTCGAGATGAACACCTGCAGGCAGTCGGCCCCACGCCGCTGCGCCTCGTCGAGGGCTCCGGCGATCCCACCAAGCCGGCGCCGGACGTGGGCGCCAAGGATCACGCGTAGTAGACGGTGACCGTCGAGCCGTAGCGGATCCGCGTGCCGGGATCCGGGATCTGGCTCACGACGTTGCTGCCGCCGCTGCCCGGGACCGGGAGGGCGGTGAGCTCGAGCCCGAAGCGCTCGGCCAGGGCCCTCGCCTCGTCGACGGTCATCCCCTCGAAGCTCGGGCAGTCGAAGTACTCCGGTCCCAGCGACACGGAGATCACCACCGTCTCGCCCGGCTGGAGCTCCGTCCCTCGGGGTGGGTCCGTGCCGATCACGTGCCCCCGGTCCACGTGCGCGGAGAACGCCCCCTCGATCACGACGGGGAATCCCTTCGCGTCCAGCGCCTGCGCGGCCTGCGCCTCGGTCTTCCCCCGCACGTCGGGGATCGGCACCGGCTCCGGGCCGTCGCTCACGATGAGCGTCACCGCAGAGCCCTTGGGGAGCTCGTCGGTCGCCGGGCGCCGGGCGATCACGTGACCGAGGGGCACCCGTTCGTCGTAGCGATGCTTCACGTGGCCGACACGGAGGCCCGCCGACGCGATCGCCTCGCGCGCTCGCTGGAGGGGTTCGCCCTTCACGGTTGGAACGCTCACCGGCGGGGGACCGAGCGAGGGGACGATCGTGATCCTGCTGCCCTGCGAGAGCTCCGCGCCCTCGGCCGGCCGGATGGAGAGCACGTGATCGCTGGGAACCTTCATCGTGTACCTCCCCCCGGCGAGCACGACCTCGAACCCGAGCGCGGTCAGACGGTCGCTGGCGCGGCCGACGAGGTCGCCCTGGACGGATGGAACGACCGCCGTGTGCGGGATCGCGTAGGTCCAGGTCCCCCAGGCGGCCGCCGCGAGCAGCGCGAGCACCGCGATCGCGCCGAACGCGCGCGTCAGCCGCTTGCGCCTCCTCCTGTGCCGTTCCATCCTGGGGATCGAGGCCGTCTCCAGCGCCACGCCCACCTCGGTCGTCTCGCCCCCCTCGGCGATGCGCTCCGGGAGGGACCGGGCGAGCGTGGCGAGCGCTCTCGCCGGCGGCAGTTGGTACGCCATCGCGTCGAGGTCCATCCGCATCGCGTCCGCGGACTCGGGACGGAGCTCCCGGTCCCGGTCCGTCGCCGAGGCCACGAACCCGTCCAGATCCTCCGGGAGATCGGGCAGGGACGCGGAGGGTGGGGGCACACGATCCGACAGATGCTTGTACGCGACCGCCATGGCGGTCTCGCCGGTGAACGGGAGCCGCCCGGTCAACAGCTCGTAGGCGACGATGCCCAGGGAATAGAGGTCGCTCCTCGGGTCCGCCGGCTCGCCGCGGATCTGTTCGGGAGCCAGGTACTGGACCGTCCCGGTCACCGCACCCGCCTGCGTGACCCGGCCGTCGGCGTACGCCCGCGCCAACCCGAAGTCGGCGACCTTGACGACACCCTCGCGGGTCACGAGGAGGTTCTCGGGCTTCATGTCTCGGTGCACGAACCCTTCGTGGTGCGCGTGTCCGAGCGCCAGGAGCGCCTGGCGGAGGATCTCGGCCGCCTCCGCCGGCTGCATCCTGCCGTGCTCGTTCAGGAGGTGCCGCACGCTGGGGCCGCGCACGTACTCCATGACCATGTAGTAGATGCCGTCGACGGCCCCCCAGTCGTAGACGGCCACGATGTTCGGGTGCGCGAGGCCCGCCGCGGCACGCGCCTCTCGACGGAACCGGTCGACGAAGGCGGGATCGCCCGCGAGGGAACGATGGAGGACCTTGATCGCCACCTCGCGGGCCAGCACGGCGTCGTGCGCCCGGAACACCTCGCCCATCCCCCCCGCGGCGATCCGTTCCACCATGTGATAACGGCCGTCGAGGGTGACGAACGCATGGCCCCCGCCGCGCGGGGGCGCCGGCTGCGTGATACTCCTTGCGATGGTGCTCTCCTCCCTAGGAAGCGCTCGAGGGGCAGGTCGGAGCGCGTCCGGCGCATCGTAACGCTGAGAACGGAGCCGATCGTGGAAGCTGGGGCAACTCCCCCGCGGGGGCTCGCAGCGGAGCTCGACCGGATCGAAGCCGCCGTTGACGCGGGGGACAACGACCTCAGGGCCCTCGGGTTCTGGCGGATCGTGGCACTGATCAAACGCGACGACGAGCTCGTCGAACGCCACGCCGAGCAGGCGGGCCGGATCGACGCGAAGGCCTTCCGGGCTCGCGTGCGGCTCCGCCTGCCGGTGTGGGTGGGCGCTGGCCTGATGGCGGTCGCCATCGGGGTGGGGATCGCCGCCCTCGTCCTGGCCGTGCTCGCCTCATCGGAGCCCCGCCAAGCCACGGCCGGCATCGGCCTCGTGGTCGCCGCGGGCGCGTGGGCGGCCGGCTCACATTCGCTCGCGCACTACCTCGTCGGGCGGTCCGTGGGGATCAGGTTCACGGACTTCTTCTTCACGATCCCACCACCGCCCCTCCCCGGGATCAAGACCGACTACGCCACGTACCTGCGAGCGTCGCCGGTCGCGAGAGCGTCGATGCATGCATCCGGGGCCATCGCGACGAAGCTCGCCCCCTTCGTCGCCCTGGCTTTCGCGCCGGCCGCCGGCGCTCCCGCGTGGTCGGTCGTCGTCCTGCTGGCCCTTGGCATCGGTCAGATCCTCACGGACGTGCTGTTCAGCACGAAGAGGAGCGACTGGAAGAAGGTACGTCGAGAGCTCGCGGTCGCTCGCGCCAGGCATGGATCCGCCTAGCGGCGCGGGTATCCTCAACGGGTCGACCGGGGAGCTCGGACGTAGCCGGGCTGAGAGGCGGGGACCCGTCCCCGCGACCCGCACGACCTGAACCGGACAATGCCGGCGGAGGGAGCGATGGCGAGGCTGGACCCCCGGGCGCTCGACCTGTACGTGGTGACGTCCGGGACCATGGCGCCGGGTCGCACGCACGAGGAGATCGCGTCCGCCGCCATCTCCGGCGGAGCCACGGCCGTGCAGCTCCGGGCGCCTGAGCTGGACGACGATCGGCTGATCCCGCTCTCGGCGTCGATCGCCTCGATGTGCGGAGAGGCCGGCGTCCTCTTCCTGGTCAACGACCGCGTCGACGTGGCCGTGCGGACCGACGCGGATGGGGTCCATCTCGGCCAGGGCGACGATCCGGGGGCGGCGAGAGACTCCCTGGCCGCCGAGCGTTTCCTCGGCGTCAGCGTCGGGACCGCGGAGGAGGCGCGCGCGGCCGAGGCGGCCGGTGCCGACTACCTGGGGGTCACGGTCTGGCACACGCCGACGAAGCCGGAGGCGGTGCCGGTCGGGCTCGTCGGGCTGCGCGAGGTCGCGGGCGCGACGGCGCTGCCCGTGATCGGGATCGGTGGGATCGACGCGGGCAACGCTCGCCAGGTGCTCGCCGCCGGGGCGGCGGGCATCGCCGTGATCGGCGCCGTCGCGACCGCCGACGACCCCGTGCGGGCGGTGCACGATCTCCGGGCGGTCGTGGACGAGTTCTTCGAGGAGCGGCGATGACGGAGCAGCGGACGGGCAAGGCGACGGCCGAGGTCTTCGAACAGGTGATCCTGCGACGGCTCGGCGCGAAGGACGACGATGTCGTGGTCGGCCCCCGGCACGGTGTCGACGTCGGCGTCGTCCGGGTCGCCGACGGGGTCGCGATGGCCCTCACCGCCGACCCGGTGTTCGTGGTGCCCGCCTACGGGTGGGAGCGAGCGGCGTGGTTCGCCGTGCACATCCTCGCCTCGGACGCCTCGACGAGCGGGCTTCCCCTCAGGTGGATGGCGGTCGACCTGAACCTGCCCCCCGAGACCTCGGACGAGGACCTCGCCGCGCTCTGGGACTCGTTCCACCGCGCCTGCGAGGACCTCGGGATCGCCGTCGTGACCGGCCACACGGCCCGGTACGACGGCTGCACCTGGCCGATGGTGGGCGGGGCGACCTGCCTGGCGCTCGGGTCGGAGGACGCGTACGTCACGCCGACGATGGCCCGCCCCGGCGACGCGGTCGTGGTGACGAAGGGTGCCGCGATCGAGGCCACCGCGCTGTTCGCCGCCACCTTCCCGGACCGGCTCGCCGCCGGGGTGGGGGAGGAGACCGTGGAAGCGGCCGACGCGCTGTTCGGCTCGATGACGGTGGTGCCGGAGGCCGTCGTGGCGCGCCGGTTCGGGCTCCGGCACCGAGGGGTGACCTCGATGCACGACGCCACCGAGGGCGGGGTGATCGGGGGGTTGCTGGAGGTCGCGGCGGCGTCGGGGGCCGGCATCCGGATCGAGCACGAACGGATCCCGGTCCGGCCGGAGGTCCGCTCCGTCTGCGACCACATCGGGATCGACCCGTACGTCGCGATCAGCGAGGGCACGCTGATCGCGACCGTCACCCCGGGGCGTGCCGACGCGTACGTCCGGGCCTTGGCGGAGGAAGGGATCGAGGCGGCCGTCGTCGGCGAGATCAGACCGGTCGAGGACGGCCGGACGATCGTGCGCTCGGGTCGAGACGAACCGCTCACCCACCCGGGGCTCGACCCGTTCTGGGGCGCCTTCGGCGCGTGGGCGGCCGACGCCGCGGCCCGCACCTGAGGGCTCGGGATACCCTGCGCGCCGTGGACCTGATCTGCGTCGGTGACGTGATGCTCGACGTCCGGGTCGATGCGGGCGAGCTGGCGCGCGGAGGCGACGTCCACGGCCGGGTCGCTCTGCAGCCGGGAGGAACGTCGGCGAACGCGGCCGTGTGGGCGGCGGCCGCCGGAGCGACGGCGCGGGTGCACGGGAGGGTGGGCGCGGACGTCCCCGGCAGGCTCCTGCGTGCGGAGCTCGAGGCGAGGGGCGTCGAGGCGGCACTCGTGGACGACGCCGACGCGCCGACGGGCACCATGCTCGTCGTGTACGAGTCGGGGGAGCGGTCGATGGTGGCCGACCGCGGAGCCAACGCTCGGCTGCGGCCCGCCGACCTTCCCGCGAGCCTGGACGCGGGGTCCGTCCTGGTGTCGGGGTACCTCCTGCTGCAACCCGGCGCCCAGGAGGCGGGTGTGGAGGCGATCCGTCGATCCAACGCGGGGTGGATCGGCGTGGAGGCGGCGTCGTGGCCGCTGGTCGACGCCGTCGGCGCCGGTGGCTTCCACGAGCTGGCGTCGGGGGCTTCGGTGATCCTGGCGAACGAACGCGAGGCGGTGTCGATCACCGGGATGGAGTCGGTCGCGGCGGCGCGGGTCCTGGGGGAGCGGTACCGGGCCGCCTGCATCAAGCGCGGCGCCCGCGGCGCCGTCCTCGTGCTGGACGGAGCGCTCCACGAGACGGCGGTCGATGCGGTCGACGAGGTCGATCCGACCGGAGCGGGCGACGCCTTCGACGGCGTGCTCCTCGCCGCCTTCGCGCGCGGGGCCGACCCGGACGACGCGCTGCGCTCGGCCTGTCACGCCGGAGCGCTCGTCGCCTCCAGCTCGTCGGTCTGGCCCGAGGTCCCCGCGTGAGGCCGGGGCTCCGGACGGGTCCCGAGGTGGCGGCCGCGCTGGCCGGGGGCGGAGGCGTGGTGGCGCTCGAGACCAGCGTCGTCGGACAGGGCCTGCCGCACCCTCGCAACGTCGAGTGCGTCGAGCGGATGTCGAGCGCCGTCCGCGCCGCCGGCGCGGTTCCCGCGTGGGTCGGCGTCGTCGACGGTGAGGTCGTCGTGGGGCTCTCCGACGACGAGCTCGCCGTCTTCTCCGAGCCCGGGCGCACGGTGAAGGTCGCGCGGCGCGACGTCCCCGCGGCCTGCGCGCGCGGCGGCGCCGGGGCGACCACCGTGTCCGCGACGATCTGGGCAGCCGCGCGCGCAGGGGTCCATGTGAGCGCGACGGGCGGTATCGGCGGCGTCCACCCCGGGGAGCACGCCGACGTCAGCGCCGATCTGGTGGAGCTCTCGCGGACGCCGGGCCTCCTCGTGTGCAGCGGGCCGAAATCGATCGTGGACCCCGTGGCGACCGCGGAGCGGCTGGAGGAGCTGGGCGTGAGCCTGATCGGGTACGGGGTGGACCGGCTCCCGCATTTCCTCGCCAGAGAGGCTCCGGTCGAGCTCGAACACCGTGTGGACTCGGTGGAGGCCGCGGTCGCGCACCTGTCGGCGGCGCTCGCGGTGGAGACGGGATCGACGCTCCTGCTGTGCAACCCGATCCCCGTCACGTCGGCGCTTGATCCCGCCGAGGTGGCCACGGCTTCCCGCCGGTGCGCGGAGCGCGCCGGGCACGAGGCCGTGCGTGGCCGCGACCTCACGCCGTTCCTCCTGGGCTGCCTGGCCGAGGAGACCGGCGGTCGCTCCCTCGAGGCGAACCTCGCCCTGCTCGGATCGAACGCGGCGCTCGCCGGCGCGGTCGCGCGCGGGGCCGCCGGCTAGGACGAGCCGTCGTCCGACGACCTGCGGCGGGACCTCCTCCCGCCGAGCGCGATCGCCCACCCCGAGGCCGCCGTCCCCGCCGTGATCGCGACGGCGCCCGCTCCGCGGAGCGGTGCCCCCAGACCGCTTGCGACCGTCCCCAGGAGGCCGAGGGTGCGAGCCCGAACGCCGGCGACACCGAGAGGACGCCGAGTGGAGGGAGGTCGGTGAGCCCCACGGCCCATCCGCTCCCGACAGCGGCGAGCGAGACGATGCACGCACCGACGAGCGCCCAGAGGACGGCGGCGCCGGGTGCCTCCGGCGGGGGGGCGGGAGGCACCGACACCTCGGGCCCCTCGAGCAGCGTCACCCCGGGGCCGAGCGAGGTTCCCCCGCTCGGTGGCTTGCGGTCGATCGCCTCCACGTGGAGGAGCACCCGGGAGCCGGGCAGGTCCGCCGGCGGCCCTTCCGGTCCGCGGAACAGGACGACCCGGTGGTAGAGATCGACCGGCAGCGCCGCGCGGACCGGGCTGAGGGGCGGGAACGACACGCCCCGGTACGGCAGGAGGACCCAGGGATCGCCGGGCACGCGACCGACGTAGCGCGCGACGGTGCCCAGCTGGGAGAAGAGCTCCGGTCCGTACTTGGACCCGCGCTCCCACCAGACCTGGACGCCGCCCAGGGCCAGCGCGGCCGCGGCGGCGGCGGCGACCCCGGTCGCGACGACCCGGAGCCGGGCGTCTCCGTCGAGCGGCGCGAGCCCCAGCGCGCCGGCCACGATCAGGACGGGGACGCCGAGGGCGAACTCGGCGAAGCGGTACGGGACGGTGGGGAGGTCGAGCCAGAACCAGCCCACCAGCCCAACGACCGCGAGACCCGCCCACGGGACCAGGAGCCCCAGCGCCCACCGGCGGATCGCGTCGTTCCTGAGGAAGAGGATCGCGGCCCCGAGCATCGCCGCCGGCAACGTGACCTCCAGGTCGAAAGCGGGGAGGTGGAGCCGGGTGAAGCGTTCACCTCCCTGGAGCCCCGGCAGGCGTCCGGGGAGCTCGGGAGCGAACGCGAACCCGACCGCGGCGAGCGCCACGGCGAGCGCGACCGCGCCCGCGATCCGGACCGCCGCGCCGGCGGGCGGCCGGGCCGGATCCTTCAGGAGCGCCCGTCCCAGCGCGACCAGGGCGGCCAGGCCGAGGACGCACGCGGAGAACAGCAGGGCGAACAGCCAGTGGAACAGCAGGGCGGACCCGAGCAGCATGGCGGCTCCGACCCATCCTCGCGCGACCGGTCCGATCGCCGTCCGGATCGCGAGCACGGCCGCGGAGAGGGCGAGCACGTCGAAGACCAGGGCCGTCCCATGGCCCACCGCGGTCTGGGCGACGAACGCCGACGCGGCGACGCCCAGGCCGACCAGGCCCGCCCCCCATCGCCGCCGGCCGGCGGCCGCGATCGCGAGGCCCGCGGCCGCGATCGCGATCGCGGCCGCGATCGCCGCCGGGAGCACCCACATCAGCTCCAGCGACGTGGTGCCGGTGATCGACCGGAGCAGGCTCAGCGCGACCGGGTAGGCGGGACGCTCGCCGAGCGTCTTCCGCAGGCTCGTCCGCTCCGGCGTGAGCGCGGAGATCCCCTCGGCGCGGACCAGGTCGGTTCGCCACATCGACCCGTACGTGTCCGCACCCAGGGGGAGCAGGCTGGGATCGCGCACGAACGGGGAGAGGTACATCGCCGCCACGAGGATCGCGGGGGCGAGGAGCGCGAGCATCGCGTCGAGCACCCATCGACGGGACCGAGGAGCCTCCTCCGAGGCGGGTGTCATCGCAACCAGGTCTGGATGATGACCTTGAGGAAGTTCCAGCCGTAGCGGAGAGACTTCGGCTTCTTCGATTCCCCGCCCGCGCGAGCGAGGAACGTCACCGGCACCTCGACGACCCGGGCGCGATGGCGGAGGGCCTCGATCAGGATCTCGCTGGTCCAGAACTGGTCCTGCTCCAGGACCAGCTTCTCGAGCAGATCGGCACGGGCCGCCCGGTACCCCGACGAGGGGTCGGTGATCCGCCGTCCGGTGAGGACGGTGATGATCCTGGAGAACACGTGCACGCCGACGTGGCGGATCAGGCTCTCGCGTTCGAACGAGCCCAGGAGCCGCGATCCGTTCACGTAGTCCGCCTCGCCGGAGAGGATCGGCGCGATCATCACCGGGATCTCCTCCGGGAGGTGCTGCCCGTCCGAGTCCAGCGTCACCACGATGTCGGCGCCCAGGCGCAGCGCGACCTCGTACCCCACGCGGAGCGCCAGGCCGCCGCCGCGTTGGATCGGGAGCTCGGCGACGAACGCTCCGGCCTCGCGCGCCGCCGCAGCTGTCCGGTCGGTCGAGCCGTCGCTCACGACGACCGGCACGACGTGATGGCCCTCGATCATGGCCGGGATCTCCTTGATCACACCGGCCACGTTCTCCGCCTCGTTGAACGCGGGAGACACCGTGATCAGCTTCGGTCCCGACGGCAGGCTCGCCGTCCGGTCCCAATCGAAGCGCTCCTGACCGAGCGCCTCGACGAGGAGCCGGATGCTCCGCTCGTTGGTGTCCGAGGACGCCTGCGCCCGCAGGTACAGGAAGAACAGGATCCCCACCGCGACGAGCAGCGTGAACACCACCCCGTTGGTGCCCCGCTGGAAGTCGAACGTCCGGAGGATCGGGTCGAACAGCGGCGGATAGACCGCCAGCGCGAGGACCGCGACGCACAGGCCGAACGCGATGATGAGGTTCAGGCGACTCACCTGCCGGCGGTCGTAGCGGCGCACGGCCATCACGAACAGGGCGACGGCGGCCAGGCCCGCCAGGATCCGGATCGCCGGCATCCGGTCAGCCCGAGGGCGCCTCGACCGCGGGCCGCCACCGATCCCTGGGGAGGATGTGGTCGGCGATCACGCGGTCCTTGTGACGCTCGATGACGCCGAACATCGACTCCACCAGGGTCTCGGAGAGGAAGTGCGGCTGCAGCCCGAGATCGAGGAGCTTCGTGTGCTTGGCGTTGTAGTAGTGCTCCTCGAGCTCGACGCGCGGGTTGTCGATCGGTTCGATGCGCACGTCGAGGCCGTGCTCCTTCCCGGCGCGCTGCACGATCTCAGCGAGCTCCATCACCGAGAACTGCTCCGTGAACTGGTTGAAGACGCGGAACTCGCCGCGATCGGCCGG